>DFGZ01000121.1 GCA_002371295.1 Oribacterium sp. UBA3737
ATGGAAACAAAAGATTTTTACTATGATTTACCCGAAGAACTTATAGCACAGGATCCACTGGAGAAGCGTTCCGATTCCAGACTTCTTCTTGTTGATAAGAGCACCGGAAACATTGAACATAAGCATTTTTATGACATCATCGACTATCTTCATAAGGGAGACTGTCTCGTCATCAATGATACAAAGGTTATTCCTGCGAGACTTCATGGTGTCAAGGAAGAGACAGGAGCTCATATCGAGGTCCTTCTTTTACAGAGAAAGTCGGCAACTGACTGGGAGTGTCTTGTGAAGCCGGGAAAGAAGATGAGAAACGGTGCAAGAGTCAGCTTTGGTGAGGGTCTCTTAAAGGGTGAGGTCATCGATACCATTGATGACGGAAACCGTATCATCCGTTTTGAGTTTGAAGGAATCTGGGAAGAGGTTCTGGATAAGCTGGGAGAGATGCCTATTCCTCCTTACATCCATCACCAGCTTAAGGAGAGGGAGCGTTACAATACGGTTTATGCAAAAAATGACGGTTCAGCCGCTGCACCTACCGCAGGTCTGCATTGGACAAAGGAGCTTCTTAAGGCGGTTCAGGATAAGGGTGTCGAGATAGCCCACGTAACACTTCACGTGGGTCTCGGAACATTCAGACCGGTTAAGGCCGATAAGATCGAGGAGCATCACATGCACAGTGAGTTCTACATCATCGAACAGTCTGAAGCTGACAAGATCAACAAGGCCCACAGAGAGGGAGGAAGAGTTATCTGTACCGGAACAACTTCCTGCAGAACCATTGAGTCTGCGGCACTTTCTGACGGTACCGTTCCGGCTGCATCGGGCTGGACCAGCATCTTCATATATCCAGGATACAAGTTCAAGTGCATGGATGCCCTGATCACAAACTTTCACCTTCCGGAGTCCACATTGGTTATGCTGGTGTCGGCATTTGCGGGAAGGGAGCATGTGCTCAATGCCTATAACGCGGCTGTAAAAGAGAAGTACCGCTTCTTCAGCTTCGGTGATGCATGCTTCTTTGCGGATTTTAAAAATGACAGTAAGCTTAAAGAAGAGCTTATACCGGGGATAGAGAACTGACTTCCGGAGCTTGATATGAGCCTGTCAGGATGTTGCGATTTACATAGTTAAAGTTAGGAAACAGAAATGAGAATAAATAAAAGATTGTCGGAGCTTGGTGTATGCTCCCGTCGTGAGGCGGATCGTCTGGTGGAAGCCGGACGCATCACCGTGAACGGAAAGCCGGTAGAGATGGGTCAGCAGGTAACAGAAGCGGATTCCATCGAGCTTGACGGAACATGTGTGAATCCCCATGCCCTCAATGCCAATGCAAGGAATCCTGAAGAGCGTTTCCTTCTTGCCACAGAGTCGGAAAAAATGAGCCGCAGATACGGGGAACAGATCTCTAAGGACGGAAAGGACTACGACAAGCCCGAGCCGGTGCTTCTTGCCTACTATAAGCCACGGGGAATTGTATGTACCACTTCAGACAAGGACAGGGCTCCAAACATAATAGATGCCATAAAGTATCATTGCAGGATCTATCCTATCGGAAGACTGGACAAAGAATCTGAGGGACTCATACTTCTCACCAATCAGGGTGATCTGGTGAACCGTATCAACCGTGCCAGAAATTATCATGAGAAGGAATATGTGGTCACCACGGATAAGATTCTGACAAAGGAGTTTCTTGATAAGCTGGCTGACGGAGTGTATCTCAGGGAGCTTGATGAGACCACCCGTCCCTGTGAGGTATGGCAGGACATGACATCACCGAAAAACGTAAGACAGCATGAGTTCCATATAGTTATCACCCAGGGACTTAACCGGCAGATAAGAAGGATGTGCGCGGCTTTCGGCTACAATGTTAAGAAGCTTAAGAGAATAAGGATCATGGATCTCACACTCCGGGGGCTTAAGCCGGGACAGTACAGGGAGATAGAGCTTAGTGAGCTTACACAGGATCCGGAAAAACTGTAGAGTTAGTGTGAAAGAAAATAGAAACTAATTCCGCTAAAAGAATAATGGATATCCGGGGGCGGAATAATCAGAGGTGAAGTATGGCTGAAGTAAATCAGCAGAATAGAAATCAGAATAGTGATACAGACCGTATGAAGGAGCTGGTGAAGACGCTCAATGAGGCTGCCAGAGTCTATTACGTTGAGGGCAATGAGATCATGTCCAATTTTGAGTACGACCGTCTCTATGATGAGCTGGAGGCTCTTGAAAAGGAAACCGGAGTTGTGCTCAGCGGGTCACCCACACAGAGAGTAGGCTTTGAGGTTCTTTCGGAGCTTCCGAAGGAGCAGCACAAAAGCCCCATGCTGTCCCTCGACAAGACCAAGTCTGTTGAGGAGCTTCAGGCATGGCTCGGGGACAAGGAAGGTCTTCTCAGCTGGAAGATGGACGGTCTCACAGTTGTGCTCACGTATAAGGAGGGCGCACTTCAGAAGGCTGTCACTAGAGGAAACGGGGAGGAAGGTGCCGTCATTACACAGAATGTCATGGCCTTTGATAACGTTCCAACAAGGATAGGTTTTAAGGGTGAGATGGTGCTGAGAGGTGAGGCTATAATCACCTATTCGGAGTTCCAAAAGATCAATGACTCCATCTCCGAGGCGGATGCGAAGTACAAGAATCCTAGGAATTTATGTACTGGTTCCGTGCTTCAGAGGGATGCCAATGTTACTAGATCCCGACATGTGAATCTCATGGCATTTGCCCTTGTCAGTGCTGTGGATGAGAATGGGGAGTCTGTGGATTTCTCCAATTCCGTCGAGGCACAATATCTCTTCATGAAGGCACAGGGCTTTGATACTGTTGACTATAAGCGTGTGGATAAAGACAATATCGAAGAAACAGTCAGGTGGTTCTCTGAGGAAATAAAGACCAATGATTTCCCTTCTGACGGGCTGGTACTTATTTATGATGATATAGCTTACGGAATCAGTCTGGGACGTACTGCCAAGTTCCCGAGAAATGCCATTGCCTTCAAGTGGAGTGATGAGCAGGCAGAAACCGTTCTTCGGGAGGTGGAGTGGTCCCCAAGCCGTACAGGACTTATCAACCCTGTGGCTATCTTCGACCCTGTAGAGCTTGAGGGTACCACAGTCACGAGAGCCAGCCTTCATAATATTTCCTACTGTGAAGATATGGAGCTGGGAATCGGAGACAGGATCACCGTATACAAGGCTAATATGATCATTCCTCAGATCGCTGACAACCTTACAAGATCAGGAAATCTTCAGCCTGCAAAGATGTGTCCTGCCTGCGGTCATGAGACTGAGATAAAGTCGGAGAATGAGGCTAAGTTCCTGTACTGCCCTAACCCTGAGTGTCCTGCCAAGAAGCTAAAGAACTTCTCGCTGTTCGTGAGCCGTGATGCTTTGAATGTTGACGGACTCAGTGAGCAGACATTGGAAAAATTCATAGGGCACGGCTTCATACATAAGTACAGTGACATTTTCCATCTCGACAGATTCAGAAGCGAGATCATCGCCATGGAGGGCTTCGGTGAGAAGAGCTATGAGAATCTTATTCAGGCAGTGGAGAAGTCAGGACACACCGAGCTTTACAGAGTGATCTACGGTCTCGGAATCGCAGGAATAGGTCTTGCCAATGCCAAGATGCTGTGCCGTTTCTTCTCGGATGATATGGAAAAGCTGAGGACAGCGGATGTGGACGCTCTTCTGGAAATAGACGGAATAGGTCAGGTCCTTGCTGAAAATATAGTAAAGTACTTCAGGGATGATGCGAAGATGTCCGGGCTTACTGAGCTTTTAAAGGAGCTCGATATCAAAAAGCAGGAGGCAACGGATGACGCTCCCAAGACACTTGAAGGTATGTCTGTTGTCATCACGGGAAGTCTCAATCATTTTTCAAATCGTAAGGAGCTGCAGGAGCTCATAGAGCGTGCGGGAGGAAGGGCAGCGGGCTCTGTTTCCGCAAAAACTGCCTATCTTGTGAATAACGATATCACTTCCACCTCCGGCAAGAATAAGAAGGCAAAGGAGCTGGGAGTTCCCATCGTTACCGAGGAGGACTTCATAAAGATACTTGAAGGAAAGACTGAGTAAGTTTGAAACTGAACTTTCGAACTTGATTTGTGGGTCAGATACCGGCCGGGGTGAACCCGGTGCCTGGTTGGCTCATGGAGGAAAATATGATTTTTAATTCTTTGGGATTTCTTTTGTTCTTCCCGATAGTACTTGTGGCTTACTATGCGGTTCCTAAGGGGGTTCAGAATTTGTGGCTGCTTTTTTCGAGCTACTGGTTTTATATGAGCTGGAATCCGAAATACGGCCTGCTTCTTCTGGGGGTCACTTTTCTCACCTATATCGCTGGACTTTTAATCGGAAAAGATTCCAAGGCTACCTGGGCAGATCCTGACGAATACGGCAGGGTTTCCGCGGACTTTGATTCGAAGGTGAGTAAGCGCCGCAGAAATATTAACACCGGTGTGATATCCGGCAGGGAGAAAAAGAAAAGGGCAGTCCTCTGCCTGGTGCTTCTCATGGTCTTCGGACTGCTCTGTTTTTATAAGTATACGGATTTCCTGGGGGACAACATCGCAAAGCTTTTAAGCCGTTTCGGTGTTTTTGTTAAGTTCAGTCATTTTGATGTGGTGATGCCGGTGGGGATATCTTTTTTTACCTTCCAGGCAGCAGGATATCTCATAGATGTTTACAGGGAGGAGATCCCTTCGGAGAAGAACTTACTGAAATATGCACTTTTTGTAAGCTTTTTTCCATCCATTCTGGCGGGCCCCATAGGACGGGCACCGGCTCTTATTCCCCAGTACTCGAGACCGAGGGAATTTGACTGGAACAGGGTTAGCTCCGGTTTCATGCTTATGCTCTGGGGATTTTTCCTTAAGCTGGTCATCGCAGACAGAGCGGCAATTCTGGTGAACTTCGTATATCAGAATTATCATGAGCTTCACGGCTGGACCATAGTTCTTGCCACCGTGATCTACGCCTTTGAGATATACTGCGATTTCTGCGGATATTCCATTATCGCATCCGGTGCCGCCAATATGCTGGGCATACGGTTCATGAAGAATTTTGACTGCCCGTACTTCAGTGTTTCTGTCCAGGATTTCTGGAGACGCTGGCATATTTCGCTGTCAGGCTGGTTCAGGGATTATCTTTATTTCCCTTTGGGCGGAAGCCGCTGCAATTTCCTGAGACGTTATCTCAATGTCATGGTGGTCTTTATCGTCAGCGGACTCTGGCACGGAAGTCAGTGGAGCTATGTGGTATGGGGCGGTCTTAACGGCCTCTATCAGATAATCGGCGGCATGCTTACACCCGTAAGAACACTTTTTCTCAGGATATTCGGTTTCGATAAGGACGTTCTCAGCCTAAAGAAGAATCCGGCCATGGCGGGAAGTATGAAGATATATTCTTCTATCGCCCCCATTACCGATGTGGTGACTCCCTGGGAAAAGAGCGTGGCAGGTAAAAGGCGTGAGGACTTCGAAGAAGACGGTGAGAGGGAGTATTCCGATGATGACATAAGAGCGTCCCTCAGGCTATCTTCGGGCCGTGCCAGCTGGCAGACAGAGGAGGCAAGACGGGGACATCTCCGGACGGGACTCTTCGGCATCAGGATAGGAGAGGGAGAGTTCAGCTTCAAAACCGTGAAGATGAGCGTTCTTAAGCTCATAAGGATACTTATCACCTTCGTCCTCATAGATTTTGCCTGGCTGTTCTTCAGGGCAGCGGGCCTAAGGGATGCCCTGATGATGATTGAAAAGGTGAGGACGGATTTTGGCTTATCGGAGTTCGGTATGTCAAAGCTGTATGAGCTTGGGCTCAATGAGAAGAATTTCTGGCTTCTCATGATCTGTATCGCCATACTGCTGATAAGTGATTATGTAAAGTATCACGGCGGAAATCTTCGCAAATGGATACTTGAGAGACCGCTCGTTCTCAGGGAGATCATCATCGCGTTTTCCATCCTGATAATTCTCGTATTCGGAATATGGGGCAACTCCTACGATGCATCAAGCTTTATATACTTCCAGTATTGATGAAGTGTCATTAATGTGTGGATGCATATAAGGATGTTAAAGGATTGTGTGAAGAAGAGGTGGCAATCCCAAAGGGTTTTGAGAGTCTGTAGTACGTACAGGTTCGAGAGGCTGTTATCCCTATAGTTTTGAGAGTCTGCAGTACATAAAAGTTTGATTTGTGAGAAGTATTAATGAAAATCTGGAAACGAACAGTCTCTGTACTTCTGATCCTTATTCTGGTCGCAGGAGGGGTCTATGTGGGAGACAAACTTACGACTCGCGGAGTGAGTCAAAAAAAATATGTGAAGTTCTTCGAGGAGAAGAAGGACTATGACGTGATCTTCTACGGGTCCAGTCATGTGCTGAGCGGAATCCAGCCCATGGA
>DFGZ01000227.1 GCA_002371295.1 Oribacterium sp. UBA3737
GCAGAGCTCCGGGAGTTTGATTTCTGAAGGCTGCCGGGGAAAGGCCTTCTGAAAAACTGTTACCGTAAATCTGTTATAAGTTAGAGTGAAGGCGTACTTTCTATAGTCTTTATACTCGTCTGTGATTCAGATATAAAAGAGGAGAACAAAAGGAAGATGGAAAGATTTGTGCGGAAAAATCAGAAGGAACTAAGGTGCGGTCTTACCACCGGAACCTGCGCTGCGGCTTGTGCCAAGGCAGCCATGCTGAATCTTCTGACAGGTCAGGTTCCGGAGAGCGTTAACATATCTCTTCCGGGAGGGGATATAGTTTCACTCAAAGTTTCAAAAGTCAGTTACGATCAGTCTGATACAAGGATTTTTTATACAGAGAACTTCCAAGCGGATATTTGTTCTTTAGAGCATAGCGAAAATGATGGAGCATCGGGGGAGTCTCCGGATTTAAAAAAGGATTTCCACAATTCCGGTTTCGGTCAGGGAAATTACGTATGTATGAAGTCAGGGGGGAGTCAACATTCTGAATTCTTCACTTTAAAGGACTCCGGGGATGATCCTGATGTTACAAACGGAACGGAGATTCATGTAAGGATAGAGGAAGTTGCAGCTGAGGATGTACCTCCTCATGCTTTTAAGTTTGAAAGTGACCCTTCAGGCTTTGGAGATGAGCCGGATAGGTTACCGGATAGATCCGGTTCATATATGACTCATCAGGCGAATGATAAGAAGGAGCCCGGGATTTTTCTCATAGGTGGAAAAGGTGTTGGTGTAGTCACGAAGCCGGGACTCCATCAGAATATAGGTGAGAGTGCCATCAATCCTGTCCCGAGGGAAATGATATTCAGGGCTGTAAATGATGTTCTGGAAGCTACCGGAAATGAGGAACACAGAGAGATTTTTCTGATTACGGTCATGGTACCGGATGGGGAAGAGCTGGCGAAGAAGACATTCAACCCCATGCTTGGTATAGAGGGAGGCATTTCCATTCTGGGAACCACCGGAATTGTTGAGCCAATGTCTGAGGCCTCAATAGTGGCCACCATTGAGGCTGAAATCAGGCAGAAGCTGTATTTTCAAAATGATAAGCAAGGTAAGACATATTCAGGGAAAAGCCATTCTGATATTGTAGCTTCTTACAAAGAAAAAGGTCTTCCGAGCATTGTAAAAGAAAATGCATGCGGAAATCCGATAGATTGCGCCGGTACATCCGTGAAAGAGTGCAATGAGTCAATGATCATCGCGGTTCCCGGGAATTACGGTAAAAGGTATGCAGAGAAGCTGGGGCTTGATACAGGTAGATGTGTCACTGTATCGAATTATATAGGAGAAGCTATAGACCTTGCCATAGCTTACGGTTGCAGCAGCTTTCTTCTCATCGGAAATGTGGGAAAGCTTGTAAAGCTTGCAGCGGGGATAATGAATACCCACAGTAAGGTTGCTGACGGCAGGTGGGAGATATTTGCAGCACACCTTGCACTTTGCGGTGGAAACAAGGATCAAGTGAGAGCTATGAGAGAAGCCGCGACCACTGAAGAAATGCTCACGAGACTCCAGGAAATGGGGCTCAGGGAAGAAGTCATGGCTTCCATCATGAAAGAAGTTGAGTTTCAGATGGAGCATCGCATAAAGGGTAAGATGGAGTTTGGAGTCATTGTCTATTCCGAGAGATTCGGGATAGTCGGAAAATGCGGAGAAGCTGCTAATAACAGGAGGTAGCAACATGAGTTCATTGTTTGATGATTTAAAAGAAGGTTTACAAGAAGCCATTGATTTTGAAAAAGGGAATAGTAACGCAAAAAAAGTGACTTCTGTGATTGATCCGGTAGAAAGGTATTCTGAGGAAGGCAAACAAGATAGTTTATCTTTCATTAAAATGGGAGAAAAATAATGGTACATTTTGTGGGAGCGGGTCCGGGAGATCCGGAGCTTATTACAGTTAAGGGTCTGAGACTTCTCAGAGAGGCGGATATCGTAATTTACGCCGGTTCTCTGGTTAATGCCGAGCTTCTTTCTAACTGCAGGGAAACAGCAGAGATCTTTGATTCAAAGGAAATGGATCTCATAGATGTCACAGAGGTTTACAAGAGAGCCGAAAAAGAAAAAAAGACTGTGGTGAGGCTTCATACAGGAGATCCAAGTTTATACGGTGCTATACGTGAGCAGATGGACTGGCTTAAGCAAAACGGCATAGAGTATGATGTCTGTCCCGGGGTAAGTTCATTTTCAGGAGCTGCAGCGGCATTGAAAAAGGAGTATACACTTCCGGGAGTGACTCAGACAGTTATCATCACAAGAGCAGAGGGCCGGACACCGGTGCCGGAGAAGGAAAAGCTGAGAAGGCTTGCTGAACACCGGGCTACTATGGTGCTGTTTTTGTCTGCCACCTTATCGGAAAAAGTCAGAGATGAACTGGTAGCCGGAGGTTATGCCGGGGACACGCCTGCGGCGGTAGTGTTCAGAGCCACCTGGCCTGATGAAGAAGTGGTGAGGACAACATTGGCAGAGCTTCCTGAGGCATTTAAACGTGACGAGGCAAGGCGCGAAGACGGAAATATGAAGCAGGCTCTGATAATAGTCGGCGCGGCAATTGACGATAAAACAGTATACGAATACTCAAAGCTGTATGACCGTAATTTTGTTACAGGTTACAGGGGAATCGGTAAATGAAGCTCAGGGCCCTTTCCGGGAAAAGGCTCAGTTTCAGTATCCGGCAGGATAGATTGAATGCACCGGATCATCGTAAAAGCGCGTGATTTGGTACATGTAACACTTGAATCAGGTTATAAAGGGAGGCAGTGCGTGAGAATAGAAATCATCGCTTTTTCTGAAAAAGGATATCGTCTGGGGGAAAGCATTAAAGAAAGATGCTTAGGGACTGAGAGAGTGCCAATGGATATTTCGGGGATGCCGGAGGACAGGAAATGGGAAATCGGCCTTCATGCAAAGACCAGGGCCCTTCCTGAGATTTCGGAGCCAAGGGAATTAAAGGAGCTCATTTCACTTTGGTTTGGAAGGTCCATAGATGAAGTTTCCGGTCCTTCTGATGCTTCGTTGAAGGAAGTTTCAGGTGCGGGGATTTCTGAAGTACTGAATCCGGAGGAAAACCTATACGGAAAGTTTTCTATTGATTCTGATCTGAGCCCTGAACAGAGTTCTGAGTCTGGCCCTGAACAGAAACCATGCACAGGAAAGGGGAGAGAAAAAGCCTCTGCCATCATCTTTATAGGTTCCACAGGAATCGCCGTGAGAGCCATTGCACCTTTTATCAGGCATAAATCCGAGGATCCGGCGGTTCTCGTCATAGATGAGGCAGGCCATTTTGTTATTTCACTTCTTTCCGGACATCTGGGAGGTGCCAATGAACTTACGATGTTTATTTCCAGACTCATTTCCGCGGAGCCTGTCATCACCACAGCTTCAGATATAGAGGGGGCTTTTTCAGTAGACGTTTTTGCAAAGGAAAACGGATTTATCCTTTCCGATTTCGGAAAGGCAAAGGAAGCTCAGGCGAAGGTGCTGAGAGGCGAGAAATTACGAATATACAGTGACATTGACATGGAAAATCTCCTGAAGAGACCGGGGATCGGGGAAGCTGAGATGGTATCATCGAAAGAAATCGATAAGGCTGATATCGTCATAAGCTACAGGACTAAACTTCTTGAGTACAGTGAGCCTGTGATAAGACCCTTCAATGCCATCGGACTCAGGCTCACGGCGAAGCGGATATATGTGGGAATCGGAGCCAGGAAGGGTGTTTCCGAGGAAGATGTGATGAAGGCCTATGACAACTGCCTTAAGTCTTCCGGTATCGATGCTTCGGCGGTAGCGGCACTTGTAAGCATTGACATAAAAAAGAATGAGCAGGGGATACTGACCTTCAGCTATAAGAGGGAAATCCCCTTCATCACTTACACTGCAGAAGAGCTGTGTTCGATTGATGGTGACTTCGCGGCAAGTGCCTTCGTTCAGAGCGTTACAGGTGTTTCCAATGTCTGCGAAAGGGCAGCAGCCTATGCCGCGTCAAGGAACGGCCGCGAAAAGGTGCTGGTACATAAACAGATTTACGGAAATGTGACATTGGCGGTGGCAGTGGCGATGTGAGACCGGTTTATAAAAATATTTTCCTCGCCGATAAGAAATACAGAAATGGTTTTTGTACGGTTTAATTACCCGGAAGGGAGGATATTATGCAGATGACTTGTCCAAAATGTGGAGCTGAGATAAATCCCGGAATGAAGTTTTGCCGAAAATGCGGAGCTCCCCTTCAAAATGTGATGCAGGGTCAGCCAAATGCTCAGAGTCAGCCGAATATGTACGGTCAGGCGAATACCCAGAGTCAGTCAAACATGTACGGCCAGCAGAATACGCAGAGTCAGCCGAACATGTACGGCCAGGCGAATACCCAGAGTCAGTCAAATATGTACAGCCAGGCGAATACGCAGGGCCAGCCAAACATGTACGGCCAGCAGAATACGCAGGGCCAGCCAAATATGTACGGCCAGGCGAATACCCAGAGTCAGCCAAATATGTACGGCCAGCAGAATGCATATGGTCAGCCAGATATGTACGGTCAGCCCCAAATGCAGTACGGTACGGTAAAGCCGAAGAAAAAGTCGGGGCTTCTCATGGGGATCGGAGCCGGAGTTTTGGTACTGGCAGTTCTTGCGGCGGGGGGATTTTTTGCATTTAAGCTTTTGCCCGGATTCTTCAAGGACCCAAAGACTCTGTTTGCGGAAAATTTGGTTTCTGTTACCAGAAATTTCAGTGAGGAGTTCAAGGATTTCGGAACAAAGCCGGTTGAAGCAATGGTCCATCTGGGAATTGATGATGCAAAGGATTCACATACAACAACAAAAATCACCACTGTAGAATCCAGTACTTCAAAGAATGATCAGGAGTATGCTTTGGAGCAGACCTACAGTTATGATTCCGGAAGCGGAGATTCCTCATATATTTTATCGGTAAACATGGGAGATTCCTCTCTTGGAACCGGAGGAGTATATTACAATGGAAATGAATTTATATTTGCTCCTGCAAGTACGACTTCTCCTATGGTCAGATACGAGATGGATGAAAGCGTGGCAAAGTCACTGGGAGCGTACCAGACGATAGACAGATATACCCTGATGCTGAAGGGGATGTCTTCTGAGAATACAGTAGACTGGGATAAACAGCTTGCAGATTTTCTTGAGGGACCACTTGAAGGAATAGATAAAGAAGAATTTGAAAAATCCAAGGAGGACTATACCGTTTTCGGAAAGACCTGTGAATGTGATGCAGTGAGCATTACAGTGACCGGTCAGGAAGCGGCAGACCTTTTTGAGGGAATGACAAAACTTATTACTGTCGGTATTTCAAACGGTTATGATTATGACACGAAGGAAATATTCGGTGAGAGTAAGGAGGATGACAGCTTCAGCCTGAAGGCAACGACCTATTCTTACAAGAATAGTCCTGTTGGTGTTGTTATCAGTATTTCCAAGGATACCGAGTCACAAAGTATTAATTTAAGCGGATATAGCAGCGGTAATGAAAAGCAGGTTATCCTCGATGTTCCGTCTGATAAAGGGAAAGCCTTTTATTATGAGGACGGAGTTTACAGCATTGACTCAGGATACAGGGTTTTAAACAAAATTGATTTTGGTGAGCTTTCAATAGTTGTGGATGAAACCGGAACAATAAACGGTCAGGACCGGGATCTCAATGGAAGCTTAACAATTAATGCCGGAGATAAAGCCGAAAAAATACACCTTAAGGAGAACAGTTTCACAGGCTCCATCAGCCAGAAAATAAGCGATGGAAAGGGCCAGCTCGTGACTGAGATTAAAACCAAGGAAGGACATGCAAAAATAACCACCAGCTACGAGAGAGGAAAACTTCAGGAAGATAAGCTAAAGGCACCGGTGTTCCTTCCGGAATCAGGTATAGATTGCGGAAGAGATCTGGATGTCCTGAAAGAAAACATCCATTCCAAAATGCTTGGAGATAAAGGTAATGATTCAGGCTTTGTAAGCATGGGAAACAGAAATTCCCTTGTGCGTCTTGGATATATTATCTCACTGATTGTCAGAAACAGATAATGAAATAGAAAAAGTATGTCAGCTCAATAATCAGTACTGCGCATATTTTCCTTTCTTGTATGGCTGTAAAAAAATAAGAGATATCACTGTATAAAAAAAGATAACAGGTATCACATATGATTGAAGCAAAGGGTCTCGTTAAAAGATACGGTAAGTTTACGGCGGTGGTGGGTGCTTCCCTGTCCCTTGAAAAAGGTGAGACAGTAGCATTGCTCGGCTCCAACGGAAGCGGCAAAAGCACGCTGCTTGCAATGCTTGCCATGATTCTTAAACCGGATTTTGGTGAAGTGACTGTGGACGGTCTTAAAGGTAAAAAGGCTAAGGAAAAGGTAGCTTACGTTCCTCAGGAAATAGTTCTTTTTGAAGAATTGACCGTTATGGAAAATCTGTTTGCCTGGTCATCACTCAATGGAAAAGATAATACAGAACGTGCCGAATATCTTGTTAATGAACTTGAAATGGCGGATTTTAAAAGAAAACGTGTGGACAGACTCTCCGGCGGACAGAGAAGAAGAGTCAATCTGGCGGTTTCCCTGATGGGGAAATATGAATATCTTCTGCTGGATGAACCCCTTGCGGGAATAGATGCTCACGGAGGAGAATGCATCGAACAGCTTTTAAGAAAAGAAAAAGAAAAGGGATGCGCTATGATCATAACGGAGCATAACCCGACGATTCTTTTACCGCTTACGGATCGTTCGCTGAGAATTGAAAGGGGACACCTGACTGCATTATAAGTCCCGGTCATCCGGAGAATGCTTTAATCAGCAGCTCCATAAGGTCTTGCTGATGATGGCGCAACAATGGTATGGGGGGTATCGAATGAATCCTTTCATGTTCATACTGTATGATATAAAAAGACTGTTCGGTCGCGGAAAAACGGCCTTTTTGGCTATGCTTTCTCCGATTCCCGTTATCCTGATGTTTGCACTGTTCCTGGCGCCCATGCTCACCCAGGGGAAAGGAGTCTTTTTTTCCGGTGCGATCCTGAATGAGGATAACAGCGAAAGCGTTGAACAGCTGATGAACATAATCATCAACTATGAGGTTAAAAAGGGCAATGTGGCCGTTTATCCGGTAAAAGAAAAAGAAACGGGAGAACGCATGGTGGACGAGGGGAAGGTTGCGGTATTCATGTATATACCTCCCGACACCTATACAGATTCCATGAACGGGAAAAGAGCGGTCATGGAATTCTATTATTCACCCTCCCGTGCTTTTGATGCCCTGACCTTTTATACCGGAATAAAAAGCAGTATATCGGTTTTCGGACAGGGAATCCGGCTTGTGAACAGCGCAGTTGGCATCGCAGAGAATCTGGGCTTAAGTGAGGAAGAGATAATCAGAATTTGGGATGAAGGAGTGGTGGATCTGCAAAATGTTTTTATTCACAGAGGCAGAGTCATAGGTAAAAACGGTATATTTCTGTTTGGAGCCGATTATCATTTCAGATTTGCCATAGCGCTTCTTTTTGCCACATGTGCCTATATGTCTTCATTTCCGGTCATCTACCTTACCAGTCTCGACTTATCGGAAATCTTCGGCAAAAGAAGCATTCCGACAAAAAGGCTGGCAGCATACTTTACAGCCAGGATCATTTCCGGTGCCATTCTTATCCTGTCATCATTTTTGATAATGTTTCCGGTCGCACGTCTGTTAAGACAGATACAGTTTGATTTCGCCATGTCTGTTATTCCGGGAATAATATTAACATCTTTTGTTTTCTCATCTCTTGGGGTCCTTTTAGGTTCAATGTTTAAGCGCGGGCAGTCTGCGCTCTGGGCCGGACTTTATTTCGGAACCGCATCCATAGCGGGGGTTGCATTTTTATCAGACAAGACAGATCTCCCGGAAGCAGTGGCTTTTTTAATGAGGATTTCACCCTTCAGAGCCGGTGTGAGCATCTTTTCCAATGGTATGTTCAATCTTATGATCGAACGATACACATTTGATATGTGTGTATTGCTTTCGGCATTTGTGATCTTTTCCGCTGCCGGGTTTGTGTTATTCAGAAAAAGGAGTGCCTTATGAACTATTCAGCATTGCTTAAGGGAAGAGCAAGGGCACTGCTTATGGACTTTTCTTCTCTGGCTGTGATCATCATAGCTGTGGTGGTTTCCATATACATCTCGAAATACAGTGAAAATGAAAATGCCAGGGGTATCATCATTGAAATAGTCAACGAGGATAAGGGGAAGCTTGGCAGTCGTCTGATAGATATTCTCTCCTGTGAAGAAGCATTTAAATACGAGGTAACTACCTATGATGAAGCCACAAAAGCAGTTGCCGGCAACAGAGCTCAGGGTATAATTGAAATTGATCCTGATTTTTCGGAAAAAATCGGGAGAGGTGAATATGAATCTCTGGTTCACATCACTGTTATGGCAGATTCTTATGATATGACCACATTTACGGAAATGGTTATAAATGATGTCATTAAAGTCTGGTCGGAAATGCTGGTCGAAAAGCGGATAGGAGAGATAGAGGGCGTAAAACAGGACGAGCTTAATGAATTCAGGGAACAGATCAAGGATGTATGGAACAAAGAGTCACTTCTCGATATAGAGAGTGTTATGGGCAGTGAAGAGACGGTAAAAGAGGAAGAGAACTATTACGGCATCCGGTGGTACGCTGTTTTTGCCATGTTCTATCTTTGCATAAGCGGTACATGGATGTGTGATTATTCAAGTACAGGACTGTTGAGAAGAGTTTCGGGAAGAGGAGGAAATATTCCTTTACTTTTTATTTTTCAGTCTCTTCCGGGAGTTGTTGTAGCCTTAGCAGGACTTATTCCGGTCATCATCACAAGCGGGCATCCGGATCCGGTCAGTGTATTCCTTTCCTTCGGGATCTATATATGCTCATCGGCTGCCATAGCCCTGATAATATGCTGTATATCAGGGAATTTTTCAAATCTGGTTTTGATATCTCCCATCAGTACCATGGTTGTTTCGCTTTTCTCCGGGCTTTTGTGCGAACTGCCCGATTGGGCTAAGCTATGGGAAAAAGCATCTGTTTTCATCCCGGGACACTGGCTGTACGAGGCTATATTTCAAAAGAGCTTTTTCATCGGCTCTATGCTGGTGTTTGTGGGCTGGTTCATGATGGGTATATGCGTATCATGGCTTTTAAAATACAGAAAATAAATGAAACAGCGGTATATACGGCTTGGTATATGGAAAGTATCTAAAACATGATGGGTTTAAAGGAAGACATAATTGGAAAAGACAGAAAATAATAACAGATCGGTTTTTATATTAAGTCTGGTAAGTGTTCTTATACTGATTGTTACCGGTAAGATCTGCGAAAAGCTTTTACCGGGCTTTACCATACCGGGAAGTGAAAATCTGCTGATCAAAATATATATGGTCATCATATCCGTGATTGCAGCGATTCTGGTTCTTTGCGGGAAAGTATCTTTTACTTTTTCCTGCTTCAGGATCGAAAAGGACTGCAACTTTAGGCGGGAGATGACGGAAGCGGCGGTTATAATAGCAATATACGCCGCGGTTTTATTTGGATACAGGCTTTATAAAAATTCAACAGATCCCGTTTTTCAGGCAAGGCCTCTATTTGCCCTTTATCTCAATGTTAAATTCCGGTGGTTTTATCCTCTCAGTGCATTATGGCAGGAGCTTTTGATAAAACCGCTGTGGCAGGATAATGTAAAACAGGCCATGGGCGGAAAAAAGTGGAGTACACTTATCTATATAGGATTGCTGTTTTCAATCTACCATATGCATTTTCCGTTGTACTATATGACAGCTGCCGGGGTTCTGTGTTTTCTCACCGGAATTCTTTATGAAAGAGATAAGAATATCTGGGGAGTATGGGCTCTTCATTTCTGTCTGGGATTTTTACCGAGAGCTGTGGGGCTTCAATGAGACTGTGGAATCAGTGAGGGGGTTTTAGTGGAATATGTAATGGTCATGGAAAAACGAATAAGGGATAGACTGTCACAGGGGCTGAAAAAGAGGAAAGAGAAAATTCTGTTTCTTCTTTTTATCGAGGCTCTTTTGCTGTTTTTGATTTTATATTATCTGACAATCGGGAAGGATACCGGCAATGCAATAAGAGTGACCATTACCCTGTTTCTTGCCACGATCCCCATAGGTATGGAGTATCTTTTTGATATGATTATTCCGTGGCCTGTATATATTTTTTCGGTACTCTACACTCTGGGACATGTAATGGGCTATTGCTTTTTGCTGTATATGCATTTCCCCTGGTGGGATGATATGATGCATTGTACAGAAGGATTTCTGTTTACGATGTTTGGATACTATTATCTGTCTGCAGGGGCAGAAGGCAGTAAAAAAGCGCTGGTCAGAAATCTTGTATTCGGAATATCCCTTTCGATTCTTATTGCAGTTCTCTGGGAAATGACAGAGTATGCGGTGGATAAAATATGGCTTCTTGATATGCAGAAGGATGTATTTGTATCCAGAATAGATTCCTGTCTTCTTGCAGGAAATACGGGAGCTGTAGGATCCATAGAGAATATAGGTGAAGTTATGGTGGGAGGCCGGGTTCTTCCGGGGTATATCGACATCGGACTTATCGATACAATGGATGATCTGATTATGGCTTTGGTGGGTTCAATTATATTTTCCGTATATGCACTTATCGATCGGGATCAGCATCCGATATTGAAGTTTGGAACTGATTAGTGGGCAAAGGTATACATCTATTAATGAGAGATTAAATTAGATATGCATATGTATGTCGGAAATAAACCACGAAAAACATGTATCAATGAGGGAGGAAGTAGTAAATGAAAAAGAAAATGGCACTTACGGCAGCATGCATTTTAGCTTTTTTAGCCATCGGATGCGGAAATTCCGCAAATGATCCGGTTCCTGTGGCTGAAACAAAGACGGCAGCAGAATCATCAGTAGAGGAAACAGAATTAAAGCCTGAAGATAGTAAAGGGAGTACGGAAGAAAGCAAAGTGGCTCCGAAGAAGAGTGCTTCGGAAGGAAAAGAAACCCCGGCAGGTGAAATTGATTATCCCACATTACCCCTTCCGGAATATCATTACTATGGCACGGAAGACTGGGCTGAGTATGCAGACAGTGTTTGTCATTTCCTTGTAGAAAACAGTTTTGGAGATGAGGCAGCAGATCTTAATATATGCGTGCCAGTCGTTCTTAAGATGGATGACAGTGATCCAAAGGATGTGAAGCTGTGGGGCGAATACATGATTTATAAGTATCAGCTGATGAAGACTTCTCTTATCGAGGAAGGCGGAGGCTCATTCGGTGGTGTGGTACATCTTGATACAACAGGCGGAAGTCCCATCGTTAGTGACTTTGATTTCCTTGAGGATGGTTCGGGATTTGATGAATCTCTTGATAAGCTTTTCGGCAAAGAGGGGCTGAAGGATGCGTATCTGGAAGCATGTGATAATCGTGATCAGTATCTGGCAGAGGCATTGGCAAACTACATCAACAAAAACGGATTGTATATCACTCAGTATCAGTCCAATGGCTGGGCTCCGGTACCGGTTCTTAATGCACCGCCTACAAGAGATGAGGATCAGATCGTTGATCATGTAAGTAATCTTTCCTATACCGCTCAGTATGATATGAGGCAGATGTGCTTTTTTGAGATTGACGATTCAGATACCTTCTGCAGCGTGGACAGTGAAGACTGGAATAATTTCATGATCGAAATATCTAAGAAAGATGGCTCAGATATGGACAGTGTCATCAAGGAGGTCCGTTCAGGGTCAGCTGAAAATGAAGAGCTTGAAAGAACAGAAGATGTGACTTTTAAGGATATCGAAGGTTGCACAGTGCTCATGACCAAGGGTCCCTATGATGACGGAGACAAGGTTTACGTGAGCTATTTTGTTCCGGGAAAGGACAGCATCTTAGTTATAGATATCACATCGGACTACAGTTCCGATGAGAAGAAGCAGATGGCTACCGATTCCATCATAGAGAATTTCCTTGGAAATATGGAATTGAAGTAAAATAACTTTTTAAACTCATGATTCAAGCATGATGTTCCGAATTTAGAAAACAAGATATAATAGCGATAATAAAAAGCACGATTTTCCAAACGGGGAATCGTGCTTCTTTATTTTGGCAGGCTGCTACATTTATCCTCTTATTAGGAATAGTTTTTTCGCCGAAGTAAAGATTAGGATTATTTTATGCACGTTACAGAAAGGCTTTATTCCAGGGAAAGGAGATATTAAGATGCTTAAAAGAAGTGTGAAGAGCGAAGATTTTAACCGGATTACACGACGTTTCAAAGCCATGCTTTTTGCTGTAATTATCGCAAGTGTAAGCATTATCGGCAGCAGTATGGCCTTTGCGGCAGGAACCTACAGCAACCTCTCATATACCGAAAGACCAACAAAGAGCGAGTTCAGCTGGTGGTATAACGGGGTTTTGCAAAATGGGGCTCCTTCAGGAGTCCGTTGGCTTGATTCTTCGGAATATCAGGGAAGCTGGAAGGGATATGTGTTATTCCCGCCTCAGTTTGGAGATACTACAACTGTTGAGGAGCTGGTAAATATTAATATCGCTTTCACATCGCAGCAGGTAGTTTTAACATGGGATCCGTATTATTCACGGATCGGCGGGCAGGACTATGATGATCAGTACATGGATGACAGCTTTTTCACTGGTTATGAATGGGGAGCAGGAATCTATGTAACAGGCGGCGGTAATATAACTATTGATGAGTTTTATGAGCTCAATGATGTTCAGTATGCAACAGGTACCATGGTTGTCCCGTCTGGTGAAACAGGGTATGTTGCTCTTATGAGGCCTTGAAGATATGTTCTGTACAAATTGCGGTAGTAAAATATCTGAAAATGTAAGTTTTTGTCCTAACTGCGGCGCCCGGGTAAAGATGCAGCCGGGTGCACCAGAAGCTTCGTCAAACGCAAATTTTCAAAATGTCGGAAACAACTTTGGGGCAGCCCAAGGTTCGTACAATGCCGGTCAGCAATCATCCGGAAGTGGAGGCGTTTATAGCGGCACATCAGGAGGTCCTCAGGAGCAGTACACTGCCAATCAGCAGCCAATCGGAAATATAGGGGCATTTGGTGCGGCTCAAGTGAAGTACACAGGCGTGCCTTCCGGAAGTCCATCAATGAGAAACCAGTACTCGGGTAGTTTTGCCGCATCAGCCGATGAGCCTATGCTGGACCAGGATCCTTCACTTCCCGAAGGTATATTCCGTGACAGTAAAGGTGCTTTTCACTGGCAGTATGAACTTAACATGATAAAGAATCCTGTGGTACTGTTTCTTATCATCAAAATCTTTTTTGGAGTTTGTTTCGGTGTAGGACTGATGCTGGCTCTTATGGTGCTCATAGAGGATGGTGATTTTGAGGATGCTATAAGGTTTTTACTGATAGTAACATTCGGGATAGGTGGGCTCATGATCGTAATGGGGGTCATAGCTTATTACATACTTGTTGCAATAAAAGGAGGACGTTATACAGTTGTCCATTCCATGGATGAAAACTCAGTGCAGCATCTTCAGACTCCAGCTGAAAAGGATCAAAGCAGGAAAATGAGATCCCTGCTTTTTGTAATGGGACTACTGACGGACAACCCATCATCAGTTGGTCTTTCCATGGGGGCGAGAGATGAGATGGAATCGGCATATAAAGACGTGAGAAAAGTCATCGCCTCAAGGAGACACGATCTCATAAAGGTAAATAATCTTTTGCAGCATAACCAGATTTATGCCTATCCTCATCAGTACGAATTTGTTTTTAACTATATTGCTTCCCATTGTCCGAATGCGAAGATAAAAAGATAAGGAGGTTGTTGAATGATGAGTAATTCACAGGTGAAGGCTGCAGTTCTTTCAATACTGGTACTATGAAGCTGAAGGGGAAGATGACGGAAGGACTGAAACTTTCTTTCGTTTTTTAGGACTGCAAATCATTAAGGTGGTTTGCAGTCCTTTTCTTTATACGTTAAAATCATAGGATAAAGCTATGAATATACGGAGGCGGAAATGGGAACGGTATATGCTGTTGGTTTTGGGCCCGGAGATGTGAAGTATGAGACAGTGGAAGCAAGAGAAGTGCTGTCCGGAGCCGATGTTATAGTCGGATATAAAACATACGTTGATATAATCAGAAAGCAGTATCCGGAGAAGGAGTTTGTGGTTTCCGGGATGCGTGAGGAAGAGGAGCGCTGCAAAAAGGCCATGGAGCTCGCGGTGGCAGGAAAAAATGTTGCCGTTATCTCATCCGGGGATGCGGCGGTCTACGGCATGGCCGGGCTTCTGTATGAACTTTCGGAGAAAGATGCTTACTTCGGAGTACAGGTAAAAACGGTTCCGGGCCTGTCTGCGGTTTTAAGTGGAGGTGCAGTGCTTGGAGCACCTGCAGGTCATGATTTCTGTGTTATCAGTCTGTCTGATCTGCTGACGCCCTGGGACACCATCGAGAAGAGACTTCGTGCTGCAGCTTCGGGAGATTTTGTAATTGTGCTTTACAATCCTGTGAGTCATAAAAGGCTTGATAAGTTTAAAAGAGCCTGCGAAATACTGGGGGAAACACTTCCCGATGACAGGGTATGCGGATATGTGAGGAACATCGGAAGAGACGGCTGCAGCAGCCGGATTTTCCTGCTTCATCAGCTGGAAGGAATGGTGAGCGAAGAGAATCCGGAAATAGATATGCTCACCACCGTTTTCATAGGTAATTCAAACACAAAGGTTATCGAGACACCTGACGGTCCGAGGATGGTAACACCGAGGGGGTACAGGCTCTGATGCATATATTTTTGTTTGGAGGCACAACAGAAGGAAGGCGTATTGCGGATCATATTGCGGAAATAAATGAAGAAAAGAATATAGCAGGGCTGTATGATTTTCTGGAAACCGATGTATTTGTGGCTACCGATTACGGCGCAGGTCTTCTGAAAAAAGAGAAGCATGTCCGGGTCCACATCGGAAGACTGGACGGAGAAGAGATGACGGAGCTCTTCGGAAGGGCGGTTCTTGATGCGGAGGCACAGGGGGAAGGCGCAGGAGATATACTGGTCATAGATTCTACACATCCTTATGCTAATGTTGTCACCGAGAATATCGCGAGGGCCTGTGAAGCTGCCGGTGTCGGCTGCATAAGGGTTCACAGGCCCTACGGAAGGCTTTCCGGCAGAGAGATGCTGGAGAGAGGCAGCAGCGAGTTTGCTTATTTCGATTCCGTAAAGGAAGCGGCGGAGTGGTTGAAAACCGTTTACAGCAGCGATGTATATCTTAACAGCGGAAATAGCGGAAGAACTGATAAGGGCAGGAAAGAAAGTCCTATCGGCAGCAGTTACCGTAAACCTGCAGGGAACAGTGATGATGCCCACTGTGAAAGGACAAAAAAGAATATCCTGATCACTACCGGTTCCAAGGAAATTCAGGAATACACCGTGATTCCGGATTTCTCTGAGTACTGCTATGTGAGAGCCCTGCCAACAGTTGAAGTGCTTGAAAAATGCTCTAAGCTTGGTTTCAGAAAAGACAGACTGATACTTATGCAGGGCCCCTTCGGAGTGGATATGAATCTTGCCCAGTTACGATATGCTGATGCAGGTTTTCTGGTGACGAAGGACTCCGGTGAGATCGGAGGATTTCCCGAAAAATGCGATGCAGCCATAGAGCTGGGAGTAAGGGTTCTGGTCATAGGGCGCCCGGCTCAGGCTATGGTCCCAAACGAAGACTGGTACCAGGTCATAGGACTCCGTGAAGTGATGGATTTTCTGGAAATGCTGTGATTAAATAAAAGAAAACTTTGATAAAGCGCTACTAAAACACTATTGTAAGGAGACAGAATGAGAATAGTAAATCTTATTGGAGTAGGACCGGGAAGTCCTGAAATGATGACGACCCAGGCCATAGAAGCTATTAAAAATTCAGATGTACTTATGGGAGCCAGCCGTGCCCTTAAAACAGCGGGTGAGGCTGTTTCCGGAACAAAGATAGAGACCTATGAGGCTGTGAAGACTGAGGAGATGCTGGATTACATACTGTCACATCCCGAAAAGAGAGTTATCTCTGCGGTCTTTACCGGAGATACCAGCGTATACAGCGGTGCCATACCTCTGAGAAAAGCCCTGTTAAAGGCATCCGGTGCTGATGGAAATGACGACTCCGAGGATGAGGAAAAATCTGACAGCTTCGAGATAAGGAACTTTGCGGGAGTTTCCAGTATTCAGTACTTCCTTAGCAAACGTTCCATAAGCATGGCTGATGTTAAGCTGGTCAGCCTGCACGGACGCCACAAGGACATGATCCCGCTTATCAGGGAGAACAAATTCGTCTGCGCACTTCTCGGCAGTGAGGATACGGTTTCCAATATTTCCGAGGAGCTCATTCAGTTCGGATTAAGCTCTGTGAAGATAATCGTAGGTGAGAGACTGAGCTATCCCGATGAGGCATTTACTGTCGGAAAAACCAGAGAGATGAGAGGCAAGATGTTTGACCGTCTCGCCATTGCCCTTTTTGAAAATGATGATGCCATAACACCGATTCGTTCTTATGGTATCGGAGATGAGCATTTTGAGAGAACAGGCGGAGTTCCTATCACAAAGAGAGATGTCAGAGCCCTCAGCCTTTGCCGTATGGCCATTCGTGAAAACAGCATAATTTACGATATCGGTTCCGGAAGCGGAAGTATGGCAGTGGAAGCAGGACTTGCAAGCCCTGAGGGCAAGGTGATAGCCGTTGAGATAAATCAGGATGCCATCGACACCATCGAAAGAAATCGATATCAGTTCAAGGTTGACAATATCAGAATAGTCCGCGGCAAGGCACCGGAATGTTTCTCTGAAATGGAGATGCAGAAGCCGGGTGAACGGAAGAATGTCGCGAACGAAGGTCCTCTGCCTATACCGGACTGCGTATTCATCGGAGGCAGCAAGGGCAATCTCCGGAAGATAGTAGACTGGGCTGTGGAAATCAACCCTGATGTAGTGATCGTCATAAACACAGTGACACTTGAATCAGTGGCTGAGGTACTTGAAATCGAGAAGAGACTTACGGACTATAATTTTGAAATGGTTGAGATTCAGGCAACCGGTCTCGAAAGACGAGGCAGCTACCACATGCATCACGCAGAGAATCCTATAACCATCACCAGAATTTCCAGAAGATAAATAGAGAGCAAGCCATAAAGGCTTGCTCTCAGTCATACTCAAAGATACCCTGTATTGCATCTGATATGTTCATGATCTGGTTGTAGGAAATGGTGTCACCCTGATGGAAAGTTGTCATAGCATCTCCTTACCGACAGGCTCTCCCCAATCAAAATCTGAGATGGATATATGTCCATCATATTCGGACAGTCGTTCTTCGAAGGATTTGTGTGCAAAGGACTTTTTCAGGACTATTGTGTCATTTTCCGTAGCTATATCCAGAGTGTCAGATACAGTTAATCCCAGTTTATCCAGGATACTTTTGGGGAGCCTTATACCCTGACTGTTTCCCCAGGATCTTATTGTGACCTGTGCCATTGATGTTTCCTCCTTTGTATAACATGTATATACTTGTTATACCATTGCCTATGATTAGGCACAATATGAAGAATCCGATTAGAACGGAAATAGAATTAAAATAATAATGCGAGCATACTTAGCACATTCCACAATCCAAAGGACAGAGGAGTTCTGCCTACAAAAAACGAAAGGATTTTTTTAATGAAACCTAGTGTAGTTATCGCAGCAGATAAGAGCGGATCAGGAAAGACCACACTGACATGTGGTCTTATTTATGTGCTCAAAAAAAGGGGACTGAAGGTACAGAGCTTTAAGTGTGGTCCTGACTACATCGATCCTATGTTTCATAGAAAGGTTCTGGGGGTTCCATCAGCAAATCTTGACAGCTTTTTTGTTTCAAGGGAGATGCTGAGAATGCTTTATGCCGAAAGAGCCGAGATGGCGGATATTTCTGTTACGGAAGGTGTTATGGGCTACTATGATGGGCTGGGCGGAGTTTCTGTTGAAGCCTCCACCTGGGAGATTGCGGATATCATACAAAGTCCCACAGTTCTCATCATGGATTGCAAAGGAGCAAGTGTTTCTGTAGCTGCGCTGATAAGAGGGATGCTGGATTTCCCGAAGCATGCTCAGGAAATCAGACACGGAAGTGGGCGCACGGATGATAAAAATCATGATTCAGGCATCCGTGGAGTTATTCTGAACAGAGTGTCACCAATGTTTTATGAGCGTCTTAAAGGAGTCATCGAAGATAACTGTCCAGGAATAAGGGTTCTCGGGTATATGCCGGAGATGAAGGACCGGAGAATCCCATCCCGGCATCTCGGGCTTGTGGAGCCCGGAGATATGGAGGATTTCACTTCATGGATAGAGGCGGTTGGGGAACAGATCGAGAAAACCGTGGATGTTGAAGGAATTCTGGAGCTTGCCGCAACACCGAAAACCTGTAATGATTATGGCTGTTCCCGGGAAGCTTATGCTGTGGAATACAAATTGAAGAATAGAGTCAGAATCGGAATCGCTGAAGATGAAGCCTTCAATTTTTACTATCTGGAAAATCGTGAGCTTTTGGAAAAGATGGGGGCAGAGATAGTGTCCTTCAGTCCCCTTCATGATGAGAAGCTTCCGGAGGATCTGGATGGAATCATCATCGGAGGAGGATATCCTGAGCTTTATGCGGAGGCACTTTCTGACAATGTTTCCATGCGGAATTCTGTCGCTCAGGCAGTTAAGAAAGGTATACCGCTTATTGCCGAGTGCGGCGGATATATGTATCTAAATAAGTTGATATATACTGAGGGCATAGAAGAAAACAGTGGCATGAAACCTCATGAGGAATGCTATGAAATGTGCGGAGTTTTTTCCGGAGAACTGAGAAAGCAAGACAGGCTAGTGCGTTTCGGATATATAGAAGCTGAGACAAAGACAGCAGGACTCTTCGGGCCTGCCGGAACGGTCCTGAGAGGTCACGAGTTCCATAGGTTTGATTGTGCTGACAATGGAGCGGGATTCAGCATTAGAAAACCGTCAGCAGGAACGGGAAAGGCGAAGACTGCAGGGAAGACATATGACGGTATATTCTATGACGGGAGCATGTCCTCGGGATGGCCTCATTTTTACTATTACAGTAATCCGAAAGCGATTTTTAATTTTATGAAATGTTGTGAGAGATATCATTTTGAGAAATCGGCTCAAAAGAAATGGGATGGAATAGCGAAACCCATAGACAGCCTCGGTATTCTTGAAAAAGAGGTTATAAAGCTCTGTGGGATACAGAAGACATTGACACCATCTATAGATAAAAAGGCTTTGGTTGTGCTGTGTGCAGACCATGGCTGCGTTAGAGAGGGAGTGACCCAGACGGATAGCTCCGTAACAAGAAAGGTAGCGGACAGCTTTGTAAAAGGCATGACCACCACAAGTATCTTTGCAAAGGGCAATAATGTGGATGTTTACACTGTCGATGTGGGGATGACAGGTTCGAGATACAGCTACATGGGAAAGCCTTACGAGTGCAAAGCGGAATTCAGAAGAAGTGATGACGGGAAAACAGCGGATTCTAATTTGAAAGATCATCCTGCCCCGGAAAAATCACTCAACTTTCAGAAGCTTTGCCAGGATGTCCCGGAAAATTCACTCAACTTTCAGAAGCTTTGTCAGGGTGTCCCGGAAAATTCACTTAACTATCAGAAGCTTTGTCAGGATGTCCCGGAAAAATCACTCAACTTTCAGAAACTTCGTCAGGATGTGGTGAATGACAGACGCCTTCAGGATGGAAGCGGCAATATCGCGGTGGAAGCTGCCATGAGTCCTGAAGTCGGAGAGA
This sequence comes from Oribacterium sp. UBA3737, assembly GCA_002371295.1. The sequence goes on from DFGZ01000227.1 coordinate 19,869, forward strand.
AGGCATTAAGACTCGGAATGGACATAGTCCGGGAGTTAAAAGAATCAGGCTATGATATCATCGCTACCGGTGAGATGGGAATAGGAAATACCACGCCGACTGCAGCGCTTTTGGCTTATTTCATGGAGAGTAAGGCTGAAGAGGCTGTAGGTTACGGAGCCGGACTCAGTGAAGAGGGTCTCAGGAGGAAGCAGGATGTGGTAAGAAGAGCGCTTAGGAGACTTGTGAAAAAATCAGGTCTGCAGGAGGGAGAGTTTCAGGCTGAGACTGATGATTTTAGTGACAGTGATTCAAAGTCCGGAGATGATTCAAACAGGTTGAATGCTGAATCAATCGAAAATAATAAAAATGATGTTTCTACGGAAAAAGTCAAAACTTATTCAGCGGAAAGCGCAAAGGAAGCTCTGTTTGAGGTCGGTGGACTGGAGATAGCGGTCATGGCAGGAATGTTCCTTGGAGGCGTCAGATATGAAGTTCCTGTAGTGATCGATGGCATCATTTCAACCGCTGCGGCGTTAAGCGCCTTTATGATTGACGAAAGAGTCGCGGGTTATGCATTGGCATCCCATATATCCAAGGAAAAGCTTGCCAGAAAGGCTCTCGAAAAAATGGGACTTCCTGCCATAATCGATGCGGAAATGTCTCTCGGGGAAGGCTCCGGGGCCGTTCTTCTGATGCCGATACTTTCTTCGGCAGTGGAAGCCTTTAACCGTATGGGAAGTTTTTCCGATATGGAAGTAGAGGCGTATCACAGGTTTTCGCATTAACTCGGAACCATTTTAGAGAAGAAAGATTGAGGGCGAATTCATGAAAATGAAAAAAACCAGAATTATTGTGACAGCACTTTTCATGCTTTTGCTTCTGGGACTTTTCATATGGAAAAGCAAACCGGAGCCGGTAGTTTCCGAAAATACATCTAAAGTACCGGAAAACACTAATGAGCTTATCAAATCCGAAGATCTTACCAACTCCGAAGAGCTCACCATATGTGTTGCGACGGATATTCATTATATAGCACCGGAGCTTACGGATGGCGGGGCGTATTTTACGGAGCTTATAGAGAATGCAGACGGAAAAGCCATGCAGTACTGCGAAGAAATCACAGATGCCTTTGTGAACAGGATGAAGGAGCTAAAGCCGGATGTCCTTATCCTGTCCGGAGATCTGACCTTTAACGGCGCAAAGGCTAGTCATGAAGGACTGGCGGCAAAGCTGAAAGAAATTGAAGAAACAGGAGTAAGGGTTCTCGTCATACCCGGAAATCATGATCTGAACAGCCGCATCGCAGCATGCTTCAAGGGCGATGGCTACACCCTGGTTGACAGTGTTTCTGCCGGGGCATTTGCAGAGATCTATGGGGATTACGGCTATCTGGAAGCAACGGGAAGAGACAGCTTTTCCCTGAGCTACACTTATGATGTAAGTCCTGAATTAAGGCTTCTTCTTGTGGATGTCAATACAGAAAGTGCCCCAGGTGTGTGTACGGATGAGACATTGGCATGGGTTTCGGAGCAGCTTAAGGAGGCAAAGTCGAAGAGTATGCAGGTGATAGCCGTCAGCCATCAGAATCTGATAGCCCATAACCCGATGTTCACGGATGGCTTCGTAATGGGGCAGAATGATAGCTTGCTTAAGCTGTATCAGGAGTATGGTGTCAGATGCAATCTCAGCGGCCACATGCATATACAGCATGTTGCTGAAGAAAAGGGAACTAAGGATATAGCCACATCCTCACTCATGATATCGCCATGTCAGTATGGAGTGATAGAGCTAAAACGAGATACTGCAAGCTACCATACCGAAAAGCTTGATTTCGAACACGCTAAGGATACTGAGTTATTTTTCAGGGACACTTCAACAAGGATGCTTAAAAGAAGCATCAAGGATCCAAGTGAAAGGGCATGTGAGTTCTTTACCGAAGTAAACAGTGCTTATTTTTCGGGCAGGAGAGACATCATAGAGTGGGATGATGAGGCATACCGGGAGATAACAGAGAAATCACCCTTTGTCGGACTGTATCTTAAATCGGTGTATGATGACGGCTTCGCGGATGACACAGGATTTACATTATAGCTGTCATGCAGCAAACCTTTAATCGATTATTACAGATTTAAATATGTGCGGCACAGACATGTGTAATGAGTATATGTCTTGAATATATTTAGAAATGGCAGTTAATGGTGTTCACTGATATAAAAGAAAAGCAGGGAGGAGTTTATATGTACTGTCTGGTGACGGGTGGTGCCGGATCCGGGAAATCTGAATATGCGGAATCTCTGGCCCTTTCCTTCTGTGATAAAGCAGGGAGTATGTTTTACATAGCCACCATGTACCCCTATGATGACGAGGAAACTAAAAGGCGGATTCATCGTCACAGAAGTTTACGGGAAGGCAAGGGATTTGTTACTATAGAGAGACCGTTTGAGATATCGAAGGTTTTAGATGAAATAAAAGCTCATACGGATGAAACAGACTGCTCACCGTTTCGAGAACAGAATCTGAGAGCTGAAGCACAGAAACAGTGCTCCGGCAGGGTGAAGAAGGACATCAATACAGAGCAAGGACTTGAGAGTGGGGACAGCTCGGATCAGGAGTATGATGGACTAAAGGATGTGGTGGTTCTTCTCGAAGATCTGACAAATCTGTATGCCAATGAGTGTTATCAGACTGATGGTCATCCCCATGAAATCGTGGCACCCCTGAGAGAACTGGCTGCCAATGTCAAAGCCCTTATCGTCGTCAGCAATGAGCTGTACTGCGACGGAATCCGGTATCCGGAGGAAACCCTGGGATTTCTGAGAGAGCTGTCCATGATAAATCGTGAGATAGCTAAGGATGCTGATAAGGTTTATGAGGTGGTGGCAGGAATTCCGGTGGCAGTGAAATGAGGATCGGTCGAGAGTCGCGTGACAGGTAACAGGTAACATAGGGACCTGACCTATAGCGCATCAGCCTTTCTGATATTCCGAACAGTCCAATAAAGGGAGAATAACTATATGATAGATTCTTTCATTATCGCTTTTTCCACATATTCAAGACTTCCTATGCCGAAGGCAGACTGGAATGAGAAGAGCATGAAATATGCCATGTGTTTCTTTCCGTTTGTGGGGGCAGTCATTGCTATAACAGAGCTTTTCGTATGGTGGGGAAGCCTGAAGCTTCAGACATATAACATAATTACGGCATTTTTTTTGATGCTGGTTCCATTTGCGATAACCGGTGGGATACACCTGGACGGGCTTTTTGATACGGAGGATGCCCTTCACAGCTACGGTGACAGAGAGAAGAAGCTTGCCATACTGAAGGACCCTCATGTAGGAGCCTTCGCTGTCATTTATGGGGTAATGTATATCCTTGGGGGATATTCACTGGCAACTGAGATGGACATAGAGGCGCTGCTTTCTGTGTGTTTTGGTTTTGTTATTTCAAGAGAGTTAAGCGGGATCAGTGTTGTGAGCTTTCCAAAGGCAAAAAAGGATGGCATGGTCAGTACCTTTTCTGAGAATGCCGACAGGAAAGTTAAAAATATTCTTTTGTCAGAGCTTATATTGACTGTGGTATGCATGTTTACGGTTTTCATATATGGGAAGATAGGGATTGTGTATCCGGCAGTGACATTGGCAGCGGCAGCAGTATCATTCTTCAGGTACAGGTACAGGGTCGTGCCTGAATTCGGAGGAACCACCGGGGATTTATGCGGATATTTTCTGTGTAACTGTGAGTTTTTGATATTATTGGCAAATATCCTGACAATGAAAATACTGGATTTGATGGTGTTTCCTTAGATTTGGAACAACGAAAAGATATGCTGCATTAAGTGCAGAGTTGTTTAGATTGAGATCTGTGTGGCGGAAAACACGGCTAAATGACAGTATTAATTAGAAGATGAGGGGATAGTATTTATGATAACAAAAGGGCTTAATGGTAATCAGCTTAAAATGATCGCCATAGTTTCGATGACCATCGATCATCTGACTTCGGTAATATGGCCGGGGTATCCAACGGACTGGTGGATCATTTTACTTCATATCATCGGAAGACTGGCAGCGCCGATTTTCTGGTTTATGGTGGCAGAGGGATATCATCATACACATGATCTTAAGAAGTATGGAATGAGACTTTTGATTTTTGCGATTATCGGTCATTTTGCATATAACTTTGCTTTTGGAATTCCTTTCATTCCTTTCCAGACAGGTGTTTTCAATCAGACTAGTGTGATATGGCCTTTATTCTTAGGGCTTATCGGACTGTGGGTATCTGATAATGATGGATTTAAGCATTGGCAGAAAACACTTATAATTCTGCTTTTGACCATCCTTGCATTTTGTGCAGACTGGAGCAGTATCGCTGTACTTGCAGTTATATATATCGGCGAAAACCGTGGAAATTTAAAAAAACAAATGACAATGGTAATGCTGTGGGTTCTTGTTTATGCCATAGTTTATGCGGTTTTTATCAATCCGGTTTACGGTATGATCCAGCTTTTCGTATGTCTCACTATTCCGCTTTTGAAATCCTATAATGGTGAGCGTGGGAAGATGAGGAATATGAAATATCTGTTTTATATTTATTATCCGGCGCACCTTATTGTATGCGGTATTTTGAGAATAATGCTCCACGGAAATGTCGGGGTTATGGTTGGCGGTTAGTTTTCCTTTAAGAGGAGGCTATTTGATGTGGTACATGTTTTGGGAACACATTTTTCTTAATTGTGTTCTGAAACTTGTACTTTCACGGAATATGGAGGAGAAATGGTCCTTATTATAGGAGGAATCTGTCAGGGAAAGCATGATTTTTGCAGGAATGAATTTCCTGATGCAGAAGTAATAGATCATTATGAAGAGCGGGTTCGTCGGGAACTGAAAGAAGATAAAGAGCCTTTATCCGAAGCAGAGAAGTTGATTGAAAGCATTGCAGGGGATGATGCAGAATCAAGAACTAATGAAGAGGATGTTTCCGGAGTTTATTCTGGAAATGGTAATCCGGGACAAATCACAAAGGAGCTTGTCATCATCATGAATGAAGTCGGCTCCGGAGTTGTACCTATGGACAAAGATGAACGTCTATGGCGGGAGGCAGTCGGCAGGGTAAGCTGTATTTTTTCAAAAAGGGCGGACAGAGTTTACAGATTGATTGCCGGGATACCGCAGAGGTTGAAATAGCTAAAAGTCAAATCATATCAGGAATTATGGTCTTGCCAGAGGGAATAAATATAAGACCGTGGGACGAATAGGTGGAAGAATCAAAATAGATGGAGAAATTAATGAAACTGCTTCTTATACGACATGGCATGACAAAAGGCAATAAGGAACATAGATATGTGGGGTCAACTGACGAATCGATTCTTCCTTCTGAGAAAGACCGGCTGCGGACTTCTCTTCAAAAAACTTTTGGTAACTTTTTTGAAGGCAATGAAGATTTGAAAGATAGAAAAGAAAGCTGTGAGAGTGATTCAATGTACGAATCACATGATAAGAATGATTTTTGCGGGATTTACATCAGTCCCATGCGCCGGTGCAGGGAAACTGCAGAGTGTCTTTTTCCTGAGATGATTTCACAGGACCGGTATAAAATCATCCATGATTTTCGGGAGATGGATTTCGGAGCTTTTGAGTACAAAACTTATCAGGAGATAAATGAAGATCCGAATCCGGAATACAGAGCAGCGTATCAGAGATACATCGACAGTAACGGTGAAACTGCATTTCCCGGAGGAGAATCAAAAGCTGAGTTTACAGGGAGAGTTGTCCGGGGATTTAACAGTATCGCCGGGGATTTCCTTTTATCAAAAAGAAAAAGCAGTACACTGATCTTTGTGGTACATGGCGGCACTATCATGACACTTCTGGATAGATTCTCAGAGCCCCATAAGGACTACTTTGAATGGAGCTTAAAACCCGGTGAGGGATATGAAACGGACATCACAGTTGATCAGCAGGGCGACTTGAAAATAATAAACATAAAAAAGATAGGATGACAAAATGTACGAAAGAATAATGATACTCATCATGGCACTGATACTTGACCTGGTTTTCGGAGACCCCCACAACTGGTTTCACCCGGTTATGGCCATGGGACGGGCTATAGAGTGGTTGGAAAGTTTTCTCAGAAAAGTGCTTAATATTTCAGAAGCCTCAGAGGAAGACAAGGTAAAGAAGAGGATCGCCGGAGGGATACTTGTGGTGATAGAGCTTCTGGTATTTACATTGATACCTCTTGTGATCATTCATATAAGCCATATGTTCGGAGATAATATTTCCTGGGCAATCAGTGCATTTCTTGCGTACCAGATGCTTGCCATGAAACAGCTGAAGGTTGAATCAATGAAGGTGTTCAGGGCGCTTCAGAGAAAGGATATAAAGGGCGCAAGAGAAGCGGTTTCCATGATAGTCGGAAGAGACACAAAGCGTCTTAATGAATCGGGAATCGCAAAGGCCGCAGTAGAGACGGTGGCTGAAAATGCCTCCGACGGTGTTGTGGCACCCCTTCTTTTTATGATGGTTTTCGGAGTTGCCGGCGGCTGGTTTTATAAAGCAGTAAATACCATGGATTCCATGATAGGATATAAAAACGAAAAATATCGATATTTCGGAACAGCCGCTGCAAGACTTGATGATGTTCTGAATTTTATTCCGGCTAGAGTGACAGCGCTTTTTATGGTCATTGCGGCAGCATTTTTGAATCTTAACTGGAAGAATGCCTTTAAAATCTGGATGAGAGATGCAAAGAAGTCCACAAGCCCAAACTCCGGACAGACTGAGGCAGTCATGGCCGGAGCTTTGGGTGTGACTCTTTTAGGTGACGCATGGTACTTCGGAAAGCTTGTGAAGAAATCCGAAATAGGAGATAAGCTTCGTGAGATTGAGCCAAAAGACATAGAGACCGCAAACAGGGTGATGTATCTTTCGGTGTTTATGATCTATATAGTCGGGATACTTATCATTAAATTCCTTTACCTGAGATAAAATTTTGAATCGGTTTCTTCCTCGGTTTCAACAGGAGCTTCAAACACTGCTTTATTTCCGTCCCATGTGAAGTTTACAAATTCTGTGGTATAGGTTCTGTCCAGCATATCAGAGATAGAATAGCGCATTCTGTACTTACCTTTCGGAAGCACGGTATCCTGAACATCAAGACTCAGGTCTATCGCCACCGGATCCTGGTATCTCATATCACCGATGTTTTTCAAAAAATTACTGTATACAGGAGTGCATATTTCCATCTGTGCTCCAAGAATATCGGTCATGGAAAAAGTATTTCTATCCGAGAGACCGGTTGAAGAATCGTAACCGTCCCAAATTCCGGCCAACTGATATCTCACTATATGTTCATCTTCGGTTGCTGTATCAGGTTCATCATTGATATCGTTTGTGAGACCTTCCGGATACTCTGCCAGGATCCTGAGCTTCATTATCTTGTTTGGATTGAATTCAGGGAGTCGTACAGATGCCTGCATAAGAACAGTATTCCCCTGAATATCCTTAGTGATCACATGTAAGAACTTGTCACCTATTGCAGGCCATTTTCCTGTGAAATCCGCAGTATATGTAAGAGTATTGTCGGAATAACCCAGGAACTTCAGATCTTCACTCTGTCCGAGAGCATGCCACTCCTGGAAATTTTCATCAAAGCTTTGGATTTCGTAGCATATGGATCCGCCGCTTTCAATGCCGGAATAGATATGAATAAGATGCTGACTGTTATCTTCGGAATTTTCGGTCTCAAATTTTACTGTATAAAGTTCCGGCTTAAGCTGAGGTATCTCTCCGGCAACTTCACAAGCCCATTCCGGAGCATCCCATTTCAGACTTACAGCATCAAGGAAAGCCATCTGCCATGGATTCTTGCAGGTTCTGGCAAAACGATCAAGCTTTTCTGTCTTTCCGTTGTAGGTGATGAATGCAGATAATCCGTGAGAATACGGGTGGTAGGAACCGCGAACACAGGTCATTACAGCATCATCAACAGCATTCTCAAGCTTCAGAACGGTTTCTTTCGATATGCCGCCATTTCTGCCTCTTCTCGCCAGGTCATACAGATCCCACATATCACGATCACTATATCTGTCTGTTTTGCTTACAGCATTAAGATATTGACCGAAGGCAACAGGATCCGGAATCAGTTCAATGACTTCCTTCATATATGCTTCAAAAGCTTCAACTACAGGACCTATCTTACTTAGATCTATGGTAGAGAATGTAAGACCTTTCAGACTGCCGTCGTCTGCCATCTCAGCGTACATGATCTGGGTCGCATTACAGATATTGGCACCAAGACGCGGTGCGTCGCACTCAGGTTCATCATATAGAGACTGAAGCCACTCTGCGTAATTACTGCCGTATCCCGGAAGTACTTCTTCTGATGCAATAAAATAGTCTGCATAAGGCTTAATTGCCTGCGCTGTTTCAAGTGATGCCATAAGGCAGGCATCTGTCATGAACAAATCAAAGTGAACGCCGGCATCCTTTAAGCCTCTTTCAAGCCCTTCAAGACTCATGATTGAGTGGTCATGTAATTCGTCCACTATGAGACCTGCTGAGCTTCCTCCGCCATGATCCCAGATTATGAGAAGATGCTTCTTGGCAGGGAAGTTCTCTGCACTCCAGCTGATAAAGTCTGATAATGTGGTGTACTTGGACATGGAGGCATTTTCCAGCTCATCCTCAAGTAAGAAACCATCTTCACCATAGCTCCAGCGCTGTAATTTGTCTGTTGCAATGTCCAGGCCTATGCGTTCCTTTGCTTTCCATTCTTTTGTGCCGCCTGTCTGGATAAGAACATTAACCGAACTGTTGGGAATGGTGTTTTTGATCATCTCAAGGTTGTTGGTGGCCATTTCACCTTCAGATTCCAGATCAGTTCCGCAGAGATAGAGCATTACATCCCACTCAGCCTGTGCTTTGGCAGGTTCGCTGGGAGAAGCCATTTTTTCCTTGGTGCTTGTTTTCCTTACTTCTGATTTTTCCGATGTTACAGCTTCAGCCTTTGTTTCTTCAGTCTGTGCTGTTTCTTTATTCCCATTATAAGCATAGGCAAAAAACAGCGTTATACTGCTTATGATGCACAATGCAAATATGAGACATAGGATTTTCGAAAGCCGTTTCATTTACGCTCCTTTCTTGTTGGAGTTATCAAAAAAGACCATTTATATACTCTGTAAGAGCCTTTCTGTCGTAGAAGTTCTTCTCATCATCGATATAGAAATCAGGCTCGGCACCCTGGTCGATGTCATAGAAGCTTCCGTTCTTCGTAAACGCCATACGAAGAGGACCTGAAACCTGGAAAACTGTTCCGGTAGCTGACATACAGGGCAGTACCATACATGAACCACCGCCGGAGGTCTGTCCGAGAAGAGTAACCTTGTGAGAATTCTTGAAAACACTTGGAACCAGATTTCCGCATGAGAAACTATTGAAGGATTCAAGACAGTAAAGCTTATATCCCTGAAGAGAATCCTTTTCATCAAACTTATGATCAAGATTCAGATCCACATGAACATAGTCAGTCATCATAGCCCCTGTCATAGTGTTATGAATGGAGTACATTCCTGTGCCTAAAAATGTTCCCAGAACAAAACTTGCAGCATTGGAATCACCGCCGCCGTTGTTTGAAAGATCAAGAACAACATTCTCTACAGGACTGCCGTCTCTTGTTATCTGTGCATAGGAATACAGCATGAGACCGACTGTATCATTGGGATCTGCCTCCTTAGGTGGATTCTTGTAGTAGTCAGCATCTTCAGGAATAGGCTTGAATCCGTCAAAAGTGATATAGGCTGTGTTTCCAACTTCCTCATATCCGGGACAGCCATCAGGATAAGCTTCAGCCCTTGCAATACCGAAGCGTTGCACTTCATCTACCATTATCGCAATTGAGCTGCCGTAACTATTCTCGATTTCAGCATCTACACCGCTTTCATATGATGGCAGAATGAATCCGCTGTGTCCGTCATCCAGATTCTTATTGATAAATTCAGCAAGTGCACTGTCAACGACCTTCGGATCAGGGTTTAACAACTGCAGTTTTGTTCCTGTCTGAAGGAATATACGGTCAAAAGAACTGATTCCATGAGTTTCTTTTAATCCATAATTATAATCCAGCATCATACACAGTTCGTTATAATTAAACACTGCCATGGAAGGACTTATCTCTCCTGTATCGCCTGCATAATACAGTTCACCTATATCAGTGAGACTTCCTTCCTCGTTTTGAGATCCGCCATTTTCGAAAAGAATCTTGTTCTGAAGTCCGCCATATGTAAAAAGAATTACACTCTTGCCATTATAAACAAGCGGAATATAGAATCTGGTAAGGATAAAATCATTGATTATGGCAAGTGGCATATAATATTTATCCTTGTCTCTTATAAGATCAATTCCATAAGCATCAAGATCAAGTATAAGAACATCTCCGTAACGTTCATAGGAATCACCGGTATGCTCAAACAGGTCTCTTGATGATTCACTTGCCAATGCACGTTCAGATACAACATCCATCAGTGAATCCATGTTGGAAGCTTTCAGAAAATCGTCATGATCCAGGAATGTGATGGTATTCTCATCGAAATCCAGCTTCATCCAGGTTCCGCTTTCTCTTGTCAATGTTGCCGTCCTGCCGTCACTGGTGAAGGTAAGCTTATAATCCTTGTCCTTTGCCTGTATAAGGTAAGCATTCTCAAGCACCATAGGAACATCCTCGAGGGAGATGTATGGCACTGACTCATCAGGATCAAAGAAGGCGAGACTTATATTCTCTTTGGACTCGGCAGAATTGAAATAAATAGGTACATCCTTTGTCTTAAGATCTCCAGGCTCAAATGCCTTTTCCAGAGGTCCGCCTTCTTTTAGTCTGGTCAGCTCACTTTCAAGCCATTCACTTAACTTTTCATTATCAGCTTCAGAAAAACTATTTGCGTCGTTTTTCTCAGACCCGTTTTTTTCAGAATCAGAAGCTGATTTTTCGGTTGTCTTAGAATCGGTCTCTCTTGATTCTCCGGCTTTTTCAGTTTCAGAAGAGCCTGATTCCACATCTTTTTCTGCTTCTGTTTCACTTGTTTCTTTAGCAGCGGTTCCACCTTGGGAATCTTCAAGTGATTCTCCGTCTTTGGTTTCCACTGCAGCCTTTTCATCGGTTGCTCCTGAACCGATCTCGGGTGTTGAAGTAGCATTGCAGCCGGTCAGTATCATACTTGCTGTGATTACCGAAGCTAAAATGCCATTGAGTTTTGTTCGCCTCATTCATGACCTCCTTGTGATTATTTTTCATCAACCTGCAGAGCAGAAAAAGTCAAAGTATCCCTATGATTTTTCTGCATGCTATAAAAAAAAGTTCGACCACTTCAAATTGTTTTATAATATTCAGAACAGATTATGCACACATTAGGATATGACGATAATTCATAGAATTATGTCTATGATGAAAAAAAGGTTTATACTATTCTGCGTTAAGTTAAAAAAGAGTGACAATATTATGTGGAAGACATTGTGGTGTAAGACCCAACAGGGAGATTCATCCGGAATTCGGAGAGGCCTTCGCTGATGCAAAAAATGCCGGAGTGGTGATTCTTTTTCTGAGATGTCATGTTGAGTCGGACGGGCTTTTTATAGTGTCGGAGGGGAATACTTTTGATACTCACTGATGATAGTGGTCGAGATATCGAATAGGTGGATTTCTCGAGTTGGATTCGATATGATTAAGAGTGTGCGTTAGTCAGAATATTGAAGGAAAGGATTTATAATTCCTGATGATATAAAAGAGTAATTTGAAGATTACATGACAAGGTACTGTTTGAAGGAACGGTGTGAAATGGATCGGAAAAATGAATCGGGAAGAGGTGTAATCAGATGTTAAAAACAGTGGGACTTGGAATACAGGATTATGAAAAGGTCATAGAGCAAAATAACTTCTATATAGACAAAACAAAGTTTGTATCCGAGTGGTGGAGAAGTAACGATGATATCACTTTGATCACCCGTCCGCGTCGTTTCGGAAAAACACTGATGCTGAGCACGGTAGAGAAGTTCTTCTCGGTGAGACAGGGAAACAATGTTGAGCTGTTTAAAGGACTAAGTGTTTCAGAAGACACAGAGATGATGAAGGAGTGCGGCAAGTGGCCGGTACTCTTTGTTTCCTTTGCCAATGTTAAATCAGATACTTATAAGGGAGCATTACAGCAGTTTAACATAATCTTCAGTAAACTCTTATCTGCCTTGGAATTCATGAAGGGTAAGTTTAGTTCTGCTGATTTGGATTTTTACAATAAGATTTGTATCGACATGGATCCCGGGATAAGTTCAAGCTGCCTTGGGTATTATTGTAAGTGGCTAAGTGATTATTATGGAAAAAAAGTCATTATCCTGATTGATGAATATGATACACCAATGCAGGAAGCCTATGTCAACGGATACTGGGATAAAATTGTCGGATTCATGCGGAATATGTTTAATGCGACATTAAAAACAAATCCGAACCTTCAGAAGGCACTTTTAACCGGAATCACAAGAGTCAGCCGAGAGTCATTGTTTTCTGACCTTAACAATCTGAAAATTGTGACGATTTCATCGGAACAGTATGCTGACTCATTTGGCTTTACCGAGAAAGAAGTGTTTGAATCACTTGATGCT
>DFGZ01000077.1 GCA_002371295.1 Oribacterium sp. UBA3737
AGAGGAGCTTAATGCTGCCGTTGGATCAGACCTTGTTTCGGAGCTTGAAGGTATGGGATATACGGTGGACAGCATCATCAAAAGAGATAACGGAATTATCAATGTCAATTACTCAAAGACAACCGAAACCAATGATGGTTCAAGATCCATCGAATACAAAAACGCCACTTATGATACCCGTATAGGTGACTATGTAAATGCCTGGGGCGATGATGAAAAGGGCGTCCTTGCTTCAGATTTTGGCGGAATTTATGAACAGAATGTCTAAATCCACCATCTGATTTTTAAAAATCAATATGAATGTCTCTCTATATACCTGGCCTTACGTTCTTCTCTCTTTGCCGCTCTTCCCTTTTCGTCAAGCTGCGGTAAGGAGCCGGATTTGTTGGCATAGCGCCATGCTTTAAAGCTTTCAGACAGTGCCTCGAAAAACGTAAGCAGTTCAACACCCTTCTCTCTGTCTATCATAGTAGGGCGCATCATGGTAAGGCCGAGACTTATGAGAACACCTATACCTGTATCTATGATTCTTGCGATGGTATATGAGACATATCCCGCTTCCGGCTGGGTAAACATAACAACGAAGTAAATAACGGTTCCCGGCTGGATAGCATTGTTCGCGCCAAGGATAAAGTTAATATACATTACGAAGAAAAGTCCAAGACACATGTACAGCTCACTAGGAACTCCGAAGGGGGCTGTGTAATACAGCCAATATGATGGAATAACCACCAGACCACCGATAAACGTACCGACGAATCTGTTAAATCCGTTATGGAATCCCTCCTGAAACTGGCTGCCCATACCGTATACTGCACCTATAAGTGCAAAGCAGGGATTACGGTCACTTAGAAAATATCTGTATATGATCGCAGTCACAAGACAGGCGATAACTGTACGAACTATACGGTTACCGAATTTAGGTCTCAGAAAACTATATTTCTTTTCTGTCTTAGTCTCCGATACCTGCTCGGTTGCAGTACCTTCCTCAACAGCTTCAATAGCCGGAATATCGATACTGTCCTTTAAGCAGCTCTTTTCTTCACTTAACTCTGCATACTTGCTGATTTTGGATGATCCTCCGAGGGTTGATGCGTCCTTCATAGACGTAGTCTCCTTTATTACTGTCTCAAAAAACATAGACGAAGTAAAACAAATCTGTCATCTTACCAAGCTAAAACTTATGATCACAAATCTTATCAGAGTTCAACAACCATCTGTTCACGTTCGATTTCTTAATAATCTATAAAGATTTTAGTCAGTTTCTGTTTTTTTTCAAGTACTTTCAAATCTATTTAATTGAAAGTTTTTAATTAGGTACAATTTTAAATTCCTACTAGAACACTAGAATTTTTTTAAATCAGCTATTGACACATCGGATGTTATAGTATATATTGTATACATCAGTTAGTTAAGACTAATTGATACGTACTCCGTAGTGCACGTCCTCCTGACCATAAGCGTGCATCTATGGAAATCTCCTGAAATAATAGACTCAACAAAACTTAGTGTTCACAAAAATACCTGCCGGGCGAAACCGCGCAGGTATTTTTGTTTCCGTAAATATTTTCTCCATCAGGAAACCAATGGAAGAATATATGAAGTCCATAAATGGCTTATGGGCATCGCAAGTACCATTGCAGGTATCATGTCCGCGATGGGGAAATCCTTGACCCTGATTATTCTGAAGCCAGTGGCTACAAGAAGAATTCCTCCGCAGGCCTTGAAATCATTTATCATGGAAGGACTGCAGTAAGGGTAGATAACTCCTGCAAACACGAACAGCAGCATAAATATGATGACCTGCGGGATAGCGATAAAGCATGTCACAATCCCCAGGCTGCAGGCAAATATAAGTGAAGTTGCTGTATCAAGTACTGACTTTGCAAGAAGTATGCTATGCTCCCCTGTCATACCCGAAACGATACTTCCGTATATGCCTGTACCGCTCGCGCAGAAAAGAACGATGGCCGTCACCAGCTGCTTCTTGTATTCCTCATCATTACTTCCCTTACCCTTAAAGAATTTTGATATAGCCTTTTCCATCAAAAGTCCGCCCGCAGAGATCTTCTCCCCAAGACGAATCAGAAGCCCTATCGATGTTCCCAGAATAACCGAAAGCATGACCGCCGGCATATTGTTCATAAGAACTATAGAACTTATTCCCATAGCCATGGCACAGGCCCCGAAAACCGTATTCATACTCTCAATCAATCTACGTGACAACCTGGAACCTACCACATTCCCTATCATTCCACCAATCACAATCGATACCGCATTTACTATTATACCTATAGGCATCCCATGACCTCCTTACAAACAATAAAAGATGCATCTCCGCAGAAGCCTACTCCTAACACGAGACGCACCTTGCAATCATAACATGGTACTTTATTAATTTCTATGTGTAATATACTGTATTTAGTATCTATACATTAAATCAAAGTTATGAATATACCATACTAAATTATTTATTCATCGGTTTAAGTATACAGACAAACGAAATGATCCCATCCTTCCAGAAAGCGCCAATGCTTCCCTTATACTGCTTCACTATAGTTTCAGCAATGGAAAGGCCTATACCATAACCGCCTCTGTCAGTATTGTGGGACTTGTCTTCTCTGTAAAATCTCTCAAAAAACCTTTTGTAATCTACATTGGCACCATCCTTAAAGTTATTTGAAACCACAAGCTGAACACCTTTTCCCTTCTGTGAAAGTGAAACTGTAACCTTTCCCTTCTCGTCACAGTATTTTATGGCATTGTCTATAAGCAGGGATGAAAGCTGACGAATGGATCCGTCTGAAGCTGTCATTTTCACATCCTCACGAACCTTGTCTTCAAGCGTCTTACCATCGGTCTCCGCGATGGCCTCATAGGTCTGAACCGTTTCTCTTACAGACCTTGTTATATCACATTCCTGCATCACAACGGAATTTTCACTTTCATCAGCTCTTGCGATCATAACAAGATTTTTTATCAGTCCGTTCAGTCTGTCCACCTGTCTCATGGTGGATGTGGTCCATTCGCTTTCCCCGCTGAGCATTTCCATCATTTCGGTGTTGGCTCTGATTACGGCAAGGGGCGTTTTCAGCTCGTGGCTCGCATTGGTGATAAACCTCTTCTGAAGCTCCATATTTCTCACTTCGGATGCGATGGCCCATTTGGAAAAGATACCTGTGATAATGGCTGCAATAATGATGCCTACCAGAATGAGGCTCATGGAAAGGAATATGATTCTGGAGCTTCCCTGTATCATATCCGAACTGTCCAGATAGACCACGATGGTCTCCCCTGTTGAAAGATCTGCCACCGTATAATAGTAGTCCCCGTATCTCCCGAAGTTTACAGGCTCTTCCAATGCTTTGGCGCCATAGATTTCCGCTTCTTGCGGCGATACAGCAGCTATATGATTGGTGATGACCTTGCAAATGCTCTGCTCATCATCGTAAATAATTGCAAAATATCTGGTAGTGTAATAGAATTCGGGATTCGATGTATTCTCATAGGTCTCAACATTAAAAATCTCATTGAGGAATCTGATGACATCATAACTTGAATGAGGCTCCTTATCCTTTTCAGTATTAGTCTCCGCCCCGGGAAGATAACCTCCGTTATTGACTATATACTGAAGGGTATTTCTTATGTTTTTTCTGGCGAGATAATAGTTGGTTCCTGACAGAAGCCCCACGATCAAAAGCATTGTTACAGAAAGCGAACAAAAAGAAACCAAAACAAATTTCCATCTCAATTTTTTTATTCTGACTTCATTCATCCAAAACCTTCCTGTTATTTCACTTACGTATCAGCCTGTATCCATCCATACTTTCTTCTATACATACCTCTGATGATACAGCGTTCAGCTTGCTTTTCAGATATTCGATGTACAGTATCACCGTCTGCGCTGTAGCATCCTTATCATTTTCCCATACATGGGTGAGTAAAAAATCGCTGTTCACAGAATGTTCCGTATTCAGCATCAGCATCTGCAAAAGTTCAAATTCCTTCACAGAAAGCCGTATGGAATTTACAGATTTAAGTTCAAATGTCTCTCCGTCCAGCGTAAGATCACCAAATGAGATCTGTTCACTTGTGTAATCCTTTTTCCTTCTGGTCATGGCTCTTACTCTTGCAAGAAGCTCCTTCATGGCAAAGGGCTTCGTGAGATAATCATCAGCTCCCGCGTCAAGACCTTCAACCCTGTCGTCAATATCCGATTTCGCCGTAAGAAGCAGCACCGGAGTGACTATGTTTCTCTGACGGATATGCTTCAGAACCTCAATCCCGTCCATCTTCGGCATCATGATGTCCATAACTATACCGTCATAACTGTTTTCCATAGCATGATTAAGTGCCTCTTCTCCATCCAGACAGGAATCAACCTCATAACCCTCATGTCTTAGGGCCATGGTCAGAACTCTATTCAGATCGTAAGTATCTTCTGCAAGTAAAAGTTTCAAATCATTCTCTCCGTTATTCGTTAGTCTTAAAATGCTTTATCACCTGCGGGTTTAACTGCAAATCGATTCATCGTCAGTAGGTGCTTTCGGAAATCATCAGTAGTGCATATTTTACTTCCAAACAGATTATCGTCATTATACAGGTCCTAACGTACCTCTGTATTTGCCCATCTTACCAACTATATCTGCACATATTTCGGAAGACCATCCTCTGACTCAGGATTTTTTCATGCCGCTCATCATCATATCCTTGATGGTCTGCATGGACAGGTCAGTAGACGCAAGCTCATCAGCGCACCGTTTCAGCTCGGCAATTATCAGATCGTCATTCTGTGTCTTTATCTTTTTATAATGAATATGATGTTCCAGCGCAGCCCATGTGTCCTGAGATATGGTCCTCAGCTGTATCTCCGCATAAACCTTTCCGCCTATCTTTAAAATCAGATGATAGCTTCTGTAACCATTGGGCTTTGCATGTTTTATATAATCCTTTTCTTCAACTACTTCGCAGTAGTCCAGATTCACAAGATGATCTCTGATGGCATAAACATCCTTTATAAATGCACATACCACCCTGACTCCCACTGCATCGTGAATCACCTGAAGAGCAGATTCCTCAGTTTCCGGAAGTCCCTTACGCCTGCACTTCTCCCGCATGCTCTCTTCTGTTTTAATTCGATAGATCAGATGTTCGACAGGGTCCATACCATCGTCCTGCTTCATCCTCTCGCGCACAGTATTTATTTCATCAACCAGAAACTGCATAGCCTTTTCGAGATCAGGCAGATGCTCACCGTATATACTTTCCATATTTACTCCGCAAATTAACTTTAGTGCCTGTATATCCAATTCAATGAGCTAAATTAGCTATAGTTTACATCAAAAGTATGTCTATTCTTTGAAATCGCTAATGTTCCTGTTTTTTATCCTCTTGCTTCCCGGCATAATTGCTTCCATCGGACAGATAAGGATACATAAATGACAACCCACACAGCGGCTTCCGTCCAGCTTAGGTTTCCTGTTTTCAAAGCTGATGGCCTGATGTCCGCCATCACTGCATGATATTACGCATCTTCCGCAGCCGATGCATTTGTCATGGTCAAAATGAGGGAACAGTACAGTATTTCTATCAAGTACATTTGTTGATTCGCTCACTGAATCAAGACCTGTACCTATCAGATCCTTTACAGAATCGAGCCCCATCTGTGCAAGATAGTAATTAAGTCCTGCTTTCAACTCATGAATGATCCTGTATCCGTATTTCATTACAGCAGTAGTCACCTGTATGGAATCCGCACCCAATATCATGAACTCTGCAGCATCCCTCCAGGTCTCTATTCCGCCCATTCCGCTCAGATGCATTCCTTTTAATTTAGTGTTCTCCTTAAGCTCAGTGATGAATCTAAGCGCAATAGGTTTAACAGCATTTCCGCTGTACCCTCCTACTGCAGAATGTCCCTTGACTGCAGGATATGACACACGGGTATACAGATTTACACCGGTAATGCTTTTAATCGTGTTGATAGCAGCCAGTCCATCCGCACCGCCTCTCAATGCCGCTTCAGCCGCAGGGCTCATAATGTCCACATTGGGAGTCAGCTTTGCAAGAACAGGAATAGTAGTCCTGCTTTTTGCTGCTCTTGTGAATTTTTCTACCAGCTCAGGAATCTGTCCTATATCGGATCCCAGTCCATCCTCTTCCATGTTCGGACATGAGAAATTCAGCTCAATGGCGTCAGCGCCGTTTTTCTCACATTCTTCCGCAAGATAAGCCCATTCCTCTTCATTCTGTCCCATGATGGATGCCAGGATAAACTTACCCGGATATTTTTCCTTCAGCCTTCTGAATATCTCCATGTTCTCCGCCACACTGTGATCCGAAAGCTGTTCGATATTTTTGAACCCGATTATGGTTCCGTTGTCTCCTTTTAAAGCCGAATATCTAGGAGATGCCTCATGAATGTCAAAATTACATATAGTTTTAAAGCATACACCTGCCCAGCCTTCTTCGAAGGCCCTTGCACACATATCATAGGTAGATGCTACGACTGATGATGACAGCAAAAAAGGATTTTCTATAGGTATTCCGCATATATCACACTTCAGCCTTTCTTCTGATTCAGGGAGAGCTATTTCGGCTTCAGGTCTTATCTCCTCAATCATCCTTGTCATCAGCTTTTTAATGTTTACCTTATAGGGACTGATGCAGGCATTTTCACATGGTGCATCGCAGTTCGCACACGGATTCACTTCCGGAAGTCTCAAAGCTGACACGTCTTCATCATCCATCCATATACCGAAAAGTGCTTCTGCAGGATCCATCACAGGACATGCCTCACTGCAGGGTGCATCCTTGCACAATGAACACGAAATCATATCTAAACGAGCAATTTTATTTTTAACTACCATAATAAACTCCATTCCTCCGCATTTTCCCGACGGTACACATATCTATATATTTATACGATACTATTTCTGAAATAAATAAGTCTATTATGGCAGCATACGAAAAAAAGCTACAGATCCAATAGAATCCATAGCTTTCATATAGCGACCCGGGACGGAATCGAAC
>DFGZ01000354.1:0-2424 GCA_002371295.1 Oribacterium sp. UBA3737
GGTGAGCCTGATTTTGATACTCCGTGGCACATAAGAGAAGAAGGCATTCATTCGCTGGAAAGAGGAAGAACCTTCTATACTTCAAATGCAGGTCTTAAGGAACTGAGACAGGAGATCACTAAATATATCAAGAGAAATTATGATGTTGATTACAATCCCTTAACTGAGGTTATGGTTACTGTAGGTGGTTCTGAGGCTATAGATCTTGCCATGAGAGTCATGCTTGATCCGGGAGATGAGGTACTTATACCTCAGCCCAGTTACGTATCCTATGTACCCTGTGCCATTATGGCAGGCGGTGTTCCTGTTCCTGTTGAACTGGAGGAGAAGGATGAGTTCAGACTCACACCTGAGAAGCTTAAGGAGAAGCTGACCTCAAAAACGAAGCTTCTTGTGCTGCCCTTCCCGAACAATCCTACAGGTGCCATCATGGAAAGGGAGGATCTGGAAAAGCTTGTTTCTATTATTGAAGAGAATGATATTTATGTACTGACTGATGAGATTTACAGTGAGCTCAGCTATAAGGGCAAATCTTCAAGTATCATAGAGTTTCCCGGCATGCGTGAAAGGACCATATATATAAATGGCTTCTCAAAGGCCTATGCCATGACTGGATGGAGACTCGGATACTGCTGCGGTCCGCAGCTTATCATGCAGCAGATACTGAAGCTGCACCAGTTTGCCATCATGTGTGCACCTACAACATCCCAGTATGCTGCGGTTGAAGCATTAAAGAACGGTGACGAAGATATAGCAAAGATGAGAGAGGCCTACGATGAGCGCCGCAGATATCTGGTTGCACGTCTTCGTGAAATGGGAATGGAGTGTTTTGAACCCTACGGTGCATTTTATGTATTCCCATCCATAAAAAATTTCGGCATGAGTTCTGAGGAGTTCGCCACAAAGCTTCTTGAGGAGGAAAAGGTAGCCATCGTTCCGGGAACTGCTTTCGGTGACTGCGGAGAAGGATTTATGCGTATTTCTTACGCTTATTCTATTCAGGATCTGAAGAGAGCTCTGGATGGTATAGAGCGTTTTGTAAGCCGGAGAAAAACAAAATAAGCGGAGGAGTCTATGGCGTGGTACGATAGTGCAATTTTTTATCACATGTATCCCCTTGGTATGGTGGGAGCGGATAAGAAAAATGATGGCGGCGAAGTCAGACATCATTTTCATGAGCTTACTGCATTTATTCCTTATCTTAAGGTGCTTGGGTGTGATGCAGTCTACATCGGACCTATCTTTGAATCCGGAAGTCACGGTTATGACACCATCGATTATAAGACGGTGGACAGGAGAATAGGTTCCAATGATGACTTCCGTAAATTTGTGGATACAGCCCATAATTACGGAATCCATGTAGTTGTGGATACAGTCTTCAACCATACCGGTAGAGATTTTTTTGCCTTTAAGGATATACGGGAAAAGCTCTGGGACAGTCCCTATAAGGACTGGTACAAGGGGATCAGCTTTGACCAAAGATCTCCATTGGGAGACAGTTTTTCGTATTCCGCCTGGAGAAA
Source organism: Oribacterium sp. UBA3737 (assembly GCA_002371295.1). Next base: position 1,524 of record DFGZ01000354.1, read on the forward strand.
CGCATGGGAGCTGCCTGAGCTGAATTTTAACAATGAACAGATGAGGAAATATCTCATTGATGTGGTTCAGTACTGGGTGGATACCTTCGATATAGACGGTCTGAGACTTGACTGTGCTGATGTTCTGGACATCAACTTCCAAAAGTCCCTAAGGTATTTTACGACCCAGATGAAACCCGAGTTCTGGCTCATGGGTGAAGTTATTCATGGAGAGTATCCCAGATGGGTCAATGCTGAAACCTTGCATTCTGTAACGAACTATGAGCTCCATAAGTCCATATACAGTGGTTTTAACAGTCACAATTTTTTTGAGATAGCTCATAATCTTAACAGAAACATGAATATTGCGAAGGATCTTTACCTTTTCCTTGAGAATCATGATGTGGATCGTATAGCATCAAAGCTTGAGAATAAGGATAATCTCAGATCATGTTATATGGCCCTTTTCACACTTCCGGGAAAGCCATCCATATATTACGGCGGAGAATTCGGACTGGAAGGAAAGAAAAGAGACGGCTGGGATGACAGTCCTCTGCGTCCATGCATAAATATTGATGAGATGAAGCCCAACAGACTCACCTCATTTATAGCGAAGCTGGCGGAAATACACGGAAAGAACTCGGAGCTTCATATGGGTCAGTATAAGGAACTGTATCTTCAGTGCAAGCAGTGGGCTTATGCTCGTCTGGATACAAACAGTGCTGTAATTACCGCTCTTAACAATGATGAGGAAGCAGCTGTGTTTTATGTGACACTGCCTGTTAAGGCCAATGTAGCCTTCGATCTTATTTCGGAAGAAGAAATACAGATTGAACAGGATAACCGTATCATGATCACCTTGAAGCCAAATTCAGGAAAGATCATAAAGATTAAGTAAATGATAATTCCATTTTTTTAATTG
>DFGZ01000354.1:2547-3295 GCA_002371295.1 Oribacterium sp. UBA3737
TTGATTTCGAGTTATCAGCGTATGGAGGGGAATTATGGCAACCAGGTCTTCGGCAAGAAGAAAACTTACCAAGGAAAAGACAACAAAAAAGAACAGTGCAAAAAACAATACACTAAGAGTAGTAGAACAGAAGGAAATCAAAGCTGTCTCAGAGAAGAAGAGTACATGCAACTGGGATTTGGATCCGGTTTTTATTACAGAACTTGATCGTTATCTCTTCGGACAGGGTAGAAATTATAAGATATATGAAAAGATGGGTGCACATCCGGCAACATTGAACGGCAAAAGAGGTATGCACTTTGCTGTATGGGCACCTCATGCAAAGGCAGTATCCATAGTCTGTGACAGAAATAACTGGGATGTAACAGCAAATTACATGCTGCCGCTCGAGGATAGCGGTATATATGAAGGCTTCATGGAGGATATGGGATATGACGAGCTGTATAAGTTCGCCATCCATACAAAGAGAGGTGAAGTGCTTTATAAAGCTGATCCATACGGATTTTCGGCAGAATTCCGTCCTGGAACTGCGTCAAAGACCGCAGATGTGTCAAATTACAGATGGGGAGACAGTGAATGGCTCACCAAAAGAGCAAAGACACCGACATTTGCACAGCCTATATCTATATACGAATGTCATATAGGCTCATGGAAGAAAAAGGACAGGGAAGAAAAGAACGGTTTCTATACTTATGTGGAAGCAGCAGAGGAGCTGGCTAGGTACTGTAACGACATGGGATATACACAT
>DFGZ01000263.1 GCA_002371295.1 Oribacterium sp. UBA3737
TGTTTCCTGAGTTGTTTCCGCTGTTTCTTCGCTTCCCGTAACAGTCTCATTGTTTTCCTTTTCCGCTTCGGTTGTTTCTTCGGACACAGTCTCAGAAACAGGATCTACCTTAGGCACAGAGGTTGCCTCACATCCCGCCATGGTGACAATAACCGATATCACCATGATAAATCCTATAATTTTCTTGTTAATAATATGAATTGTTTGATGTCTGCTTTTTAACATCATATTTCCGCCTCATTCATTATTGCGTCAACATCCGCCCCGACTATATCAAGCCCCACTGCTTTTATGAGCTCCACTTCTTTGATTCCATAGAAGCTCTGGGCAAGAGCTTTTATGTATCCGAATCCGTATTCTTCCGGAACAAAAGTTCCGCCTGCAGTCATAACATAGTAGAGCTTCTTTGCTTTGCACAGTCCCTTAGGAATCCCCTCAGGTGTATATTCAAATGTTATCCCCAGGACATTTATATGCTCTATATATTGCTTAAGCACAGCCGGGAATGACAGATCCCAGTATGGGGCTGCTATAACGATAATATCTGCTGCCGCAAACTGTTTTGCCAAAGAAAAGTAATCATCCCCAAATTGCCGCGTGGCTATCAGACTGTCTCTTTTCTTTAAAAAACCTTCATCCGTCTTCGGAAAGGCCACATCCTCCAGCCTGACCTCCACCCGGTCTCCGCCGATTTTTTCAAGCAGCTTCTCCGCAAGGTGCCTTGTTCTTGATTCACCGCGCACACATGCATTTACCAATAAAACCATAGAAAACCTCCCGGTATATTCACCCTATCTACTATTATGTATTTGTAACGGCCGGATACCTCTCAGCCGGAAAAGCTAACCATTCTGTTGTCAAAGCTATTAATTCTGTTTCTAAACCTTAACTCACAGAATTAAAACTTATCAGCTCATCTTTTAATGCTGTTATTTGTGTTTCAATGTCTGACAATCATATGAAAATCTGATCGGCTGTTTTAAATCAGAGCTTTATTCAACGGTGATTACCGCGAAAACATTTATCCCGTTTCCTTTGCCGAATTCCGTCAATTCTTCTCCGCTTGTTGCGGTGATGCCTATATTCTTTTCATCGGTTTTAAGCATTGCCGCAAGACTTCTTCTCATCTCAGGAATCCTGGGAGTGATGCGTGGGCGTTTGCACTCAATGGAAATTGACAGGTGGGATATGGTTCCCTCCAGATCCTTAAGTCCTTCCTCGAGATATACCCTGCTGTCTGTGATTCCGTTTTTCAGAAACTCTTTGGTTTTTGGTCCAAGCACATCCACTGTTGTGATTCCTGATATAGCTCTTGTGACTGCATGAAGTATCACATCTCCGTCACTGTTGGCAAGCAGTGGCTGTTCCCCTTCAAAAACGACACCTCCAAGTATCAGAGGCTTATCTGAATTACTGTCATCAAAACGATGTGAATCCTGTCCGATTGCTACTCTCATAAACTCTGGCCCCCTTTATTTAATTCTGACTCTCTCGAATCTTCTTTATAAGAAGTGTTGTGGAAACCCCTTTTGTTTCCTCAACTTCATGTATTTCTGTCCCTATCTCGTTGTAGAGTTTCATGAGGATATCCGGAAGCTTCTTTGATGGTTTAATGAGCACATCAGGCCTTAAATCGGAAACCAGCTGATAATATCTCAGATACTGCATCCTGTCTTCCTCCGGAACATCAGGGATGCCCGCATCTATCTTCCTGTCGGCGATCAGGGTATAGTCCACATACCTTATGGCATCAACTATGGATGCCCGCTGTTGCTCATCCTCGATGGGTCTGTCCGGTCCCTTAAGTTTTATTGCCTCATCGCACTTAACAAGGACAACAAGAATATCCCCCAGTGCCTTTGCACGACGGATCATATTGAGATGTCCCATATGAAAAAGGTCAAAAGTACCTTTAAGCATCACTATTTTTTTATCCGGATTTTCTTTTCTGATACGGCTTAAATCTTCGTAAGTTATAATCATGATTCTTATTCCTTTCCATCTTGTTATTCTGTTTAATCCCAGCTTTTGCCACTGATTTCACATATATAGTTGCCACCCTGATAGTTTCAATCAAAAAAATCTTTCAGTCCCCTAAGCTTCTCTTTTATTTTCTCACGTTCATCATTTAAAAGATATTTACGGGCATCAGCCACATGCAGTTCCCTGAGCTCCTGAGATATGCCCTGGTGTTTCATGGGGAAAAGACCGCTTCTCAGATATCCGAAGGCATCACACAGATCCTTGACTGCATTAAATTTTTCATTATCACCGTCTTTAATATCAAAATAACAGCGTAACTCCAGCTCATAAAAACGTTCCATATCCTCAGGAGTCAGTCCATGATGGGCCTTTCTTCCCGGAATGAAACTAAGATGTGCCCGGCATGCCATGCCTGCAAGGTCAAATATGGGATGTCCGTATCCTATATCGGCCATATCTATAAGGATCAGTTCCCCGTTTTGGTAGAGCACATTGTTCTCATGATAGTCGCAGTGCACCAGAGTATCCCGGTCAGGAACCTGATCCAGCATATACTTCATGAAATCGTACTCATCCTCTGTATAGAAATCCTTCATTCCTTCAAGCCAGTCCATCCAGGTTTTCTTCTCTGATACAAAGCCACTGTCAGGATCCATATGGGTTTCATGAATCTGTTTTAAAAGTTTGGTAAACTGTACTGCTGTCTTTTCAAATTCTTCAGGATGCTCCGTAATATAACGCCCTACTGTATCCGCCTGTATCAGCTCAAATACTACTCCGAATCTGTCATTCACCCGAACGAGATCAAATGGTATTGCGGTGGGGATTCCTTTAACAAAGGAATTTCGTGCAAGATCCATTTCATGGCGGATCCTGTTTATAGGGATAGTCGGTTCATAACATTTGATTATGGTCTCCGGATCCAACCTGTATACATGACTGCTCCTTCCGGCACCGATCATCTCACAGCCTTCTACCGAAAGACTTCGGAGCCTTAATCTCACATCCATGAGATCTGTAAATCCGGTAACCTGAAAAATGGAATACACATCCTGAGATACATTTTCTATAGGTATTTTTTCGCCTTTACTTTTAATGGCTTTTAATAAAACCCTCAACCCCATGCTGCTAATGTAAGTAAGTTTTTCCGCATCAAAACTGAGTGAGCATCCCGGATGCTCATTCAGGGCTTTTTCGATTTCCAGGCTGCAGGCTTCTGCATTATCTGTAGATATCTTTTCCGGAAGAACTATGTTCAGCACATCGTCAGATACTGATATTTTCAATTTTTTGTTCCTTTCCACTCAAATATAGAATATCTTTTATTATATTCGGATAAACTTACTATGTATATAAATAAAAGATATCGCATTTCATCTATGCGATATCCCTCAAATGGAAACATTAGCTAAAACTCACATTTCGTGTCATCACAAAATCCGTCATCGTACACGGACTGAAGATAAAGTCCCACAAATGGGGATTCTTTAGTTATATCCTCACAGGCACTTTCATTCCAATTTATCTTATCTTTT
>DFGZ01000261.1:0-25038 GCA_002371295.1 Oribacterium sp. UBA3737
TTTTCAGTTCGAACAGGTGTGTTCTGGTTCGTTCAGACATGATCTTGTGATGAAGTTTGTTGATATCAAACGCCATTGCTAAAAGAGTGCTCTGGGCAAGAACGTTTTCGTTCCCTCTGTAAAGGTAACGTCTAAAGTTCATGTCTTCTTTCACGTTTGCGAAAGAACCTTCAGCCTGTATGATTCTATTCATTCTGAGCTGTGTACCAAACTCGCTGGTTATTCTTTCAAGACACTCAATCCGTTTTTCTTCCATCTTTCTTGACACAGAAAGACGCTTGTTCCTGTCCTCAAAAGGAGTTTTGCAGTTATTACCTTTTATGCATTCTTTTTTGAACGGGCAGCCATTGCAGCTTCCACACTCATAGGTTGTTACCTCTTGCTTGTATCCGCTCGCTGTTTTTTCGTTCCTTTTATTCACAGCTAAGAGTTTTTTTCCGTTTCTGCACGTATAACTATCGGTCTCCGGATCATAGTCCATATTTTCGCGTCTGCTTATGTCATTTCTGAACTTTCTGGTTTTTGATAATTCATAATTCTGCGGTTTTATATAGCCTGTCTGCCCGTTGGACTCTATGAAAACATAATTCTCTTCGCTTTCATATCCGGCATCTGCAACGATGTTTTTATACTTGAACGGCAGGTATTCTTCCATGTCTTTCAGAAAAGGTATAAGAGTAAGAGTATCTGTTGGATTGGAAAAGATTTCAAGCCAGGTTACATACTCTGCATCAACACCATGCTGAAGGTTATACCCGGGCTTTAATTGACCGTTAAGCATTGCATCTTCTTTCATTCTCATAAAAGTAGCATCAGTATCTGTTTTGGAATAGCTGTTTCGGTTGCCGCATTTATAAAGCTTGTTAACGTATTCTTTCAGCTTATCAATGTATTCCTCAAGTGTTTCGATTGAGCGCTGAAGAACAGTCTTTCTCTTGCCGATACCATGTACAAACTCGATATTTTCATCTTCTTTGATCTTGTACAGTTTCTTTCTTAAGCACTTCAAGGTGTGAAGAGATATCTGGTCTTCATATAAAACTTTAATGCCATAGAATTCTTCTCATTCTGCGCAGAACAGGCAGATTTTCTCGGTAAGCTTATTCATGTTTTTTGACACAGACTTCTTCCAGACAAAAGTATATTTGTTGGCAACAGACTCAATCTTTGTTCCATCAATAAATATGTTTTCACCTGAAATTTCGCCGAGCTCAAGCAGGATAGTTCCAACCTGTGCCATTATAGGCTTTGAACACCGCGATAGATGTAGAGAAATAAACCTTGCTATAGTGGAATGATCAGGTGCAGGTGCACCATCGAGAAGATACATGAAATTGATATCCCTTTTGCAGGATGATTCAATGTCACGACTGGAATAGATTCTGTTCATGGCTGCATAGGTTGCAATCTTAAGCATCTGACGCGGTGAAGCCTGATTTTTTCTGATCCTGTCATAGGTAGCATAGAGATCAGAAAGATTCATTCCCTCCACAAATGCACTTAAAAGGCGCACCGGATCGTCTGATGGAATAGAAATTTCTATGTCGAGCGGAAGTTTAATTTGATGATAGAAGGAAGAAACGGTATAACCTCCCTGTAATAATTTGTTTAGTGGCATAAACATATTTTACAGCAAAAGCCAGGCTTTTCGAAGCCTGGCTTTTGTGTTGTCCGCATTTTTAAAGAACTACTTTTTTGTGTGAGCTGGGGCGGGGCGGTAACCTGTCGGTAGCCAAAAAAGTCGATTGGGGTGGGCGAACACAAAAAAGGGGTGCCGCACCATTTTAGTGCGACAGCCCTCTTGATTTGCTTTGTCAATATTCTATTCAGTAAATAAGCTATTCAGCAAATAATCTCTTCAGATTAGCCTCGCTATACAGCCTGCGAAGTATACGGTCTTTAAACCGGACGTCCGGGATTACAGGCATCCCTTCCCGTCCTCATCTTCCCTTCACCCGGCTTCCAGCTCCATACGCTTCTTTTCCACCAGCTCACCGATACCGTCCTCGAAGGAAATCTCCTGTCTGAAGCCCAGTCTCTGAAGCTTCAGGATCTCGGGAGACATATTGAAGCCTCCCTCGGCGTTGTTGCTGCGGATTCCGAACTCAAGCTCTGCTCCGCCTCCGGCTATTTCATTCATGGCCTGGACGTACTTCTTCAGAACTCTGGAATCACTTCCGGCTATATCATAAACGTCTGTGCGTGTCTCATCAGAATCTATGAGAATGCTTATGGCTCTTGCACAGTCACGGACTTCAAGGTAATTCCATCTCTGTACACATGGCCCAAGAACTACAGGTGTTTTCCTGATAGAGCCCTTAAGGACCGTGTTAACGAGACTTGTCTTGTGGTCTCCGTCTCCGTACACGCTGAAAATACGCATATGGATGAACTGCATGGCATCCTTCTCGTAGATCTGGCCGAGAAGGCTCTGCTCGGTAGCCCAGCGTCCGAAGGCACGCTTCGCCTTTCCGTAAGGACTTATGGGCCTTGGTGCACGGTGATTTCCGTCACCGTATTCCGCCTGCGATCCTGCAAAGATGAACTTCTTCGCTCCGAGAAGCTTCGCCATAATATAGGCCTTTTTTGCATTTTCAATGTTCTGGATCTGTATATCTGTGTTCTCCCTGCCTGCCGAGCCTATGCCGTCCCAGGCAAAATGCAGCCACACATCGATAACCTTGTCTTTCTCTCCTGACTTCTCCACTACCTCTGCAAAGTGTTCCTCTCCGCACTCTGCATCCGGCAGCTGATCAAAATCCAAATAAACTGTACGGTAATTTGGGTACTGTGTTATACCCCTCTCCTCCAGTACGTTCTCGTTTTTGCTTCCGGGCCTTACGGCCCCGATCACCTCATGATCTTCCCCTAAAAGCTGGAGTGCAGTATATACCCCCAGAAAACTGGTGACTCCGGTAATAAGTACTTTCATACGGTGTTCCCCTCTCCCCTATACTCTATAAGCTTATCGCCTTCCCTAATAATAACCCTTTATATACGTTTGACAAGCATTATTTTGTTCATTTCCTCCTCCGGAAGATAGGGAGCGAGGTCCTCGAGAGGCGGGCTTACGATCTTTCCGTCAGGCAGTTTTTTGGCTGCGGACTTCGGCAGGAACTGCTGTGACATGGTGACCATGATCTCGCATATAACAGGTCCCTCTGTCTCAAGAGTCTTTTTGAAGGTCTTCTCCAGATCCTGGTTATGAGACACTCTCATAAACGGATAACCATAGGCTGCAGCAAGCTTCTCCATATCAGGGAAGCTGAGATCGTTGATGCCGTCCACACCTGAATCCACACCGATTCCCACAAGAGGCTCATCGCCGAAGAGGTTGGTCTGGGTCTGTCTTATGGAGTGGTAACCTCCGTTGTTTATGACAAATATCTTTATGGGCATCCTGTGGCTTATTATGGTCTGAAGCTCCTGAAGGTTCATCTGTATGGAGCCGTCTCCAGTGAGAAGAATGATGTCATGCTTCTCATAAGGCGGATATGTCTCGTCCTTACCTGTCCAGTACTGATCATGGATCTCTGCCTTCAGGCGTTCATCTTCGCTTTCATAATATGAAGGATCCTGCTTTGCATTCACGGAATGCACAGCCACCGCAGCACCTATGGCCGCCGGAAGTCCGTATCCCATGGAGGCAACTCCGTCCTGGGATATGAATCTTGTGCCCTTCTTGATGATGTAGGCCTGTCCACCCGCAACACAGGGTGAGCCGTTGCCCACTACTGTGACCTGCCCCGGCTCTGCAAGGCGGGAAATGATATCGATCACGGCATAGACATTTGCACGATTATCGGGATCATCCTGTCTCTGGGGCGCCTCGCTGTTAGGCTCAAAATGCTCAGGAAGAACTGTCGGATAGTTCTCTCTGTAAAAGGCGCAGGTCTCAAGCCAGGTGAGGTGCACTGCAGCATCGTCTTCCCCGGGTCTTCCGCCAATGTTTCCGGATCGTACACTGTCGCTTCCGGCAGTCCCTGTCTCAGGAAGTGATCTTCCTTCCGCCACGGCTCTTGCCTTTTCGTTGTGGCAGATGCTCATGGCATCATCTCTCAGCATGCCCTTTCCGCCCTTAAAAAGAGGGTCATCTCTCGTGATGCCCATTTTGTCAAGCTCGTGAAGCATGGCCTTGAGAAGAGTTCTTGCATCGGCATGTACCGGCATATCGCAGTGAACCGACGGCTTCCTAAGTTCTTCGGCATCTATATCGTTTACGATCACGTAGGCATCTCTTGCCCAGGTTTTGAAGTTATAGCCAACCTGTCGGATGTTGAGTCGGGAACCTATGCTCAGTATGAGGTCTGCATTCTGCACAGTAAGATTGCCCGGACGATCTCCTCTTCCTCCGGGTCGACCCGCATAGAGAGGGTCATCAGTAGGAATGATATCAGGTCCGTTCCAGCCCACAACCACAGGGATGTTCAGTCTGTGAGCCACTTCGAGGAACAGAGTCTCGGCGCCTGCGATGCGGATTCCGTTTCCTGTGTAGAAGACAGGGCGCTCTGAAGCACGGATCTTTTCTATTATAGAGAGAGGTATAGCCGGGTCCAGAGGAGGTACCGGTGTCTCACGGTTTGATGTATCACTGTCCGCCGGAACAGAGTGAGGCTCCCCTGTCTTTGCCCAGCCGTCTCCGCCTGCCTCGTAATCCTCTCTGTCAAATCCCACAAGCTCATCGGTTTCAATGAAAGTACCCTGCACATCCACCGGGATATCCAGCCATACAGGTCCCGGACGACCGGTCTGGGATAGGTAAATGCACTTTTCCACTGCGTAGCGGACTCTCATGGGGTCACTGAGCATCTCTGCATACTTTGTCATGCAGGAAATGGACTTTGTTATCTCAAATTCCTGATCTCCCATGGCACGGAGACGGGTTCCGTTCTGCTCTCCGGCCCATCTTGCTGTATTGTCATACCTGACCTGTCCTGACATGACAATCATGGGGATGGAATCAAGCCACGCTCCCAGAACACCGGTGATGGCATTGGTACCGCCGGGACCTGAGGTCACGCAGAGAAGTGCCGGTCTGTTATAGATACGTGCGTAGCTCTCTGCCGCCATGGCACAGGCCTGTTCATGGTGCTGGTAGAGGGTGTGCATCCCTTTCTGGTGTCCGAAGGCATCGTTAAGATGCATGGCACCGCCTCCGGTAACCGAGAAGTTCTGGGTGATTCCGTTCTCCACCAGTTTTTCCGCTATATACTTAGCCAGTTTTATCTTCATAATATTTTCCGCTCCTCACAGTGAAATTCGCCACATAAGATATCGGCTTTTGATACTCACATCATAGAATTTCATGTTTGATTTGTCAAAAAAAGGTGACCACCGGAACCGGCGATCACCTTTACTATTTATCCTGTCAGAATAGCTTCTCTGTAACTAATTTTTCATAATTGCCGATCATGCATGGCGCGTACTTCAGCCGTCAGAATAGCTGCTCTGTCACTATTTTTACCGCAAGAAGTCCAAGTACGGCCATGATGGACGGGCGCACAACCTTGATGCCGTTCTTCATTACGAGACCTGAACCTATATAGTTTCCTGCCATGTTGCAGAGGGCGCACGGAATTCCCACAGCAAAAAGCACCTGTCCGTGAAGGATAAAGATTACGAGGGAGGTGATATTGGTGGTCAGGTTGATGGCCTTTGTCTGTCCGTTGGCGGTCTTTACCCCAAGATGGGCAAATACCGTGAAGGCAATGATAAGGAAGGTTCCCGTACCGGGTCCGTAAAAGCCATCATAAAAGCCTATGACCATGGCTGCAATAAGAGCTGTCACATAGGTTCTTGTATCCACTGTAACTGCGGTATTGCCATTATCTTTAAAAATCTTTCTGTTAAGAACTATAAATGCAGTCAGCGGAAGCACAAGGATAAGTATATATACAAGAATCGTTTCCGGTATCACGAGACTGAGTCTGGCACCGAAGGATGAACCTATGATGGCAGCTATTATAGAAGGAACTGCTATTTTCCAGTTAATAAGGCCTTCCTTTATAAATCTCACTGTGGAGACCGTCGTTCCGCAGGCGCTGGACAGCTTGTTGGTGGCTATGGCCGTATGAACAGGCAGTCCCGCAAGAAGATAGGCCGGAAGGGAGATGAGCCCGCCGCCTCCGCCGATAGAATCCACCAGTCCTGCAAGAAACAAAAGGGGACAGCATATAAGATATGTAAGTGTTGTTATGGTCATTTCGTTTTTTTCCTTATTTTCCCTTAAATTTGAAGTACCGATTTCCTAGTCTATTACATTTTTAAAAAAACGCAATCATTATGATGTGGGTGTCAAAAGTATTTACCACTCACTTATGCCGGGCAGCAAGCGCACATACCTGTGCAATGTTCTGCATCAGTCCATATTGCAGATGATATTTTTGTCTGTTTTCAAAAAATGATTCTTATCCATGGAACAAATGGGCTTATTTTAACGGTTATTTTACACCGTAAAACTATTTCAGCTCTTATGAGTTATGTATTCTGCAACTTACTGCACCTGTTTTACCGACAGGAAGAGTTAAAATCCCGAAGCTTAGAAACAGGCGGTCATTTCTCAATATTTTGTACGAAATTAATGTACCTATGAGTAATAAAAGTCTTTAAGGAGAGATTTTATGGATGATAGGTTTTGGGAGGTTTTTATTCTCTTCATCATGTTGCAAAAACGCCAGATTTATTCTCCATTAGATTCCCGCAAAAAGCATATATTTTACACCTTTGAAATTCTATTTTCGGTATTTTCATCTTTCAGAAAGCAATTTTTACCATTATATTCAAAAACGTGCGTTTCTTGTTATCCCTATCTGGTGTGGGTTCTGCTTCGATTTCTACATATAGTATGTTATAAACACGGGTTCTTCTATATCTATTTTGATCAAATCCAGGTCAAAATGCCTCTGGTCATATCCAATCTCATAACTTTCGCCATAAATCCTCTAAAGTCTTCTTTAAAATTAATTATTCGTTATCTTTTCACTGAATTTTTACTTGTAGTATATTTTCTGTTTATTTTCTGATTATAATTTTTTATAAAAATATCAGAATATCTGTGCTTCTCGAAAAATGCGAAAAAAACGACTTATTTTTACCCCCTTTAATCTGTATTTCATTTGAATGGCTCCCCTTTTAAATCTCCCTTTTTTCAGCCTTTTTCCGGTTCTCCCTTCAGTTTTTCCATTTAAGAGTGAAGAACCGGTCCATTTTCAGTTTTCTCCATGGTTTTTCCGGCTTTCCTGTGCCGAATGGCGGAAAAACCGGAGAATCTACAGAATCTCCGGTTTTTTATTAACAGAAAAAATATGTCCAAAGGCCAATTACCGCCTCTCTGCATCTGAACTTTTCTCAGTTTCTGATTATACCCTTTTATCCCCTTTAAGCAGCCATTATTGGAAGTTCACCGGTTCCTTAATTTTATGATATAAAACCAGTATTTTTAATTGTTTTCAGCAAGCGGCAGCGTCAGCTCATACACTGCTCCATGGTCAGGATAGGCCTTATTTTTCACAGTAATGGACCCGCCAAGGTACTTTACGGCACCTGCAACCACAGACAGTCCTATGCCGTATTTTCCATCCTTACCCTTGTAGTAGAGCTCGAACATGTGGGGCAAATCCTCTTCCGCGATACCCGGTCCGTCATCGGATATGGTTATAGTGACGCATTCTCCCCCCATAAGTCTTATATGCACCTCGGATTCCGCGTATCTCATACAGTCGGAAACGATATTCTGTATGATCCTTATCAGAAGATCCGGGTCAGTGGTCATCATGATATCTTCGGCATCGTCATCCTCCTCAAAAAACAGCAGTTTTTTGCTGTCATCAAGCTTTTCCAGGGCTTCTGCCTGCTCCGATATAAGCTCGTTAACCGACAGTTTTAATCTGTTCTCAGGCCAGGAATCCGAATCAAGCTTCGACAAGGTAAGGCTTGATTCCAAAAGTCTTTGTATGCGCCTGCCCTCTCTCACGATGACTCCTGCTGCCCTCCCGGTATCGCTGATTATACCCCTTTGAATCCCGTCGGCGTAGCCGATTATGGACACAAGAGGTGTCCTGAGATCATGGGAAATGTCTCTGAAAAGCTTTTCTCTCTCAGCCTGGGTTTTAGCCGCTTCGTCAGCTCTTTCCCTTTCCATTTCCGCAGTAAGCCTTTCTTTCTCGCGCTGGGCCTCGAGCACCATCTTCTCACGCTCCCTCTGCCTCTCCATCTCTCTTTCACGTTTCTCTATCCTGTCAGATACCAGGAAGATGGACACTGCTGCTATAAGAAGCATGGGGGCAGTGATCCACAGAACATAGTATCTTATCTGCCGGAGCAGGATTCCGGCATTCTCTACCTTCTTGTACAGAATGAACCGTCTCCCTGTCTTTCCGTCATCAATTGCCGCAGCTTTATAGATATCCCCATCCACATCAAGAGACACCGGTATTTCGTCCAGAATCTCCTTTTCATGGGCGCTGATAAGCTCCTCTTCAAGATCCCTGCGATAATTTCTTCTCAGTGAGTGAAATACTGCCTTTCCGGTCTCATCAAGTATCAGAAGCTGAACCTCATCCGGCTCCGAGCTGAAGCGTTTTTTTACAGCATTCTGAAGATCCATACTGTTCGGGTGAGGTTTTTCCGTTTCTTTCAGGATCTCTTTTACTTTTCGGTCCACCTCCGTTTCCGAAGTGAAGCTAAGGTATTCATTGGCGCCCATCCCCACAACGGACCATATCCCTCCGGAAAACAGTATCAATAAAAGAAGTACCGGCAAAAGTATCCTGAGTCTCCTCCACAACCAGTTTATTTTATCGTCCATTAAATTCCTGTCTTTCTTTTTTCTTTTCTTATCCACATTCCCCGTATCATATCTCATTCAACGGATGTGTACCTTCCGGTGAAAAGTACCTGTCCTCTTAATTTTCCGTCATTCTGTAGCCGAAGCCCCATACAGTTTCCACCCTTGCGGATGATCCGGCAGCTCTCAGTTTTTTCCTGAGCCTCTTCACCAGGTCATCTGTCATTCTCACATCTTCATGAAGCTCTGCATCCGGGAGCTTCCAGACCACGCTCAGAAGCTCTGATTTAGAGACCGCAGTCTCTTTTCTCAGAATGAGGAAGTGCACAAAATCGAACTCCATGGGTGTCACCTGTATTTCCGTGATTTTATCACCCTTATTTTTTTCTTTTTCTTCCTTCTGACTCTCATTTTTCGGGATTACAGACCTCATTTTTATCCCGTTATATTCAGTGCCGGCTTCACAGATAAATATTTTTTCACTATTATATGGATTTTCTTCCTGCTTTTTTTCGCAAATATTTCTGTCCCCGGAACATGCATCTACCTCTGTTATATCAGGCTCTTTATCCACATATTCTGTTTTTTCCGGCTCAGTATATTCATCGTTTTCCATGACAGATTCCACGTAAACTCTGTGTGCTGCAAAATCCACCACAAGATTTCCACATTTTTCAGTCTTCTTTCCCACATCAGGTGCAGATTTTCCACCATTAAGCTCCGTTCCGGATATTTTGCCATTTTTTACCTCATCATCTCCCGTCAATGCCCTGTTTTCAGCTGAAATGAGCATCTGGTTACGCAGTATATCGGAACGCCTGAGAAGTGCCTTCACTCTCGCCACCAGCTCCAGGGGAAGAAAGGGCTTAATGAGATAGTCATCGCTTCCCATGGTAAGGCCGGTCACTCTGTCAATGGGTGTATCTTTGGCTGACACCAGGATAATGGGGAGCGCTCTGAGAAGCGGATCATCTGACTTTCTTATCCTGCTGCATGCCGAAAGCCCGTCTGTTCCCGGCATCATGATATCCATCAGTATGAGATCAGGTTTTTTACCCTCATAAGCATCGTTTCCCTCTATTGTATTATTTACAGTTTTTTTCCCTTCCGTAAGCCTGAGTTTGCCCATGACTTGGTCTGCTCCCGCAAAAGTTTCCACCCGAAATCCTTCATTTTCCAGAAAGGTCTTTTCCATTTCTCTTATATCTTTTTCATCATCCACCACATATATGAGCTTTTCTTCCATGCTTTCCTTCGTGCTTTCTAAATCCATAATCTTCCGGCCCGGCACAGGCACAGGTTTTCACAGATTCTATCATCACTTTCTGAAATGAGGCTGAATAATCGCCGAAAAAGCTTTTACGGTACATGGCAGAACCTGAAAAAAGACCGGCTCCGAATCATGGGGCCGGTCTTTTCGTACATTTTTTAAGAGAGTGCTTTTTTATTTATTAAATCAAAGTTTTTCAACCATCATATCAGTCATAGAGAGTATATTCTTCTGATACATAGTCCGCTGTGTTATATGTTGTTGAGCTGTATGTGAAGGTCTCATTGCCTGCCTTATATGCAGTTGCTGCCTTTACAGCAAGGTCATCAGCCGGGATATATGCCACCTTGCCATCATAAATAGCATAGTAGTTATCATCGCCATCCTTTACATATCCGCTTGTTACTACTGAACCTGATTTACTTACAAGTACATAGGTTCCTGTTGCGCCGTACTCAACGAGCTCGTAATAGCTGTCGTTGTCGGCCTTCTGAAGTATACCGTATTTATAGTACTTCTTGCTCTTGATACCGTTGTAAGCCTTACCGTTGGAATTGAAATAGAAGGTATAGGTATCATCGGAAAGGGTGATATTAACTGAGCCATCCTTCATGGCCCCACTGTTCTCATCTCCGAAGTAGTAGAGATTAAGCTCTCCTCCGTTTGCCTCACCGAGTGAATAGATATCCTCGGCTGTTATATCATCTTCATCAAGATCCTCCACAATAGAGCTGCAGCTTGAGATGGAGCTTGCATCAAGTATCATAAGTCCGCTCTGCATGATGCCGTATTCGTTGAAATAGTACCACTTGGAATTGATCTTCTTTGCCTGGCTGGTCACAACATAACCTGAGCTGTTGGTGTAGAACCAGCGGTATGTGCCATCCTCGTAATCGTCCTCGTCCATCTCCTCACTCGGGATAGCCTGCACCCATGAGTTCTTCTTTATGGAACCTGAAGTGAGGTCTGAGTATCTGTAGACATTGGTGGTGGACGAGGAAGCTGTATCATCCCATCCGGAAACCATTACACCGTTTGAATCAAAGGTATATCTGTAGGAATTGATGACCTTTGTTGTATCGGTGAGCTTCTTTCCGTTCTCAGTCTTGAAATAGAACCATATAGCCGAATAGTCCTCGTAGGTGTCATCTGTCGTTGTAAGGTCTTCCTCATACTGATGCCAGCCTGTGACCATGGCGCCGCTGTCCTTATCTCCGAAGTACCATACAGCGTCATAAACCGCCTCTGCATCATCGGAAACGTCGATCATATCGCCGTTCTCATCCACATAGCCGTAAAGCATCTGTCCCTGATCATCGAACATATACTTGCTGCCGCTGATGGTAACAGGTGTTGATGTATCTGTATAGGCCTTACCGGTCTCACGGAAGTAGTACCAGGCATAGCCGTCGTAATTGTCATCGTCTGTGGCAACCGCCTTCCATGAATTTGTGATCATGGCTCCGTCAGAACCTACGTAATAATAGTTATTGCCGTCCTCGATAAGGGTGTTTCTCGCCATGGTTCCGTCTGAACTTAAGTAATAGTATTTACCGTCAGAAACCTTCCAGCTGTCTGACACATAATCTCCGTTGTTGTCGAGATAATACCATTCGTCGCCCTCCTGCTGCCAGCCTGCTGCCATGGCAGCTGTTGACATCATTGCAGCCATCGCACCTGCTGCGAAAACTGTTTTTCCGAGAGATGCTGTCCATCTCTTTTTACCGTTTTTATCTGCGATCATTTTTGACCTCCTAATTAACCAAATCCTGATATTTTATATCTGCTCTCTCGAGCTCACGGTTATATTAGCTGAGGTCATATCGGCTAAACTAGATTATTCGTGCGGCAGATTTGTGGCAGTTTTTCATCAACTCTGCTGGGCCTTTTTCTCCTTCACCTTTCTGGCGAACTCTGCCATCTCATAGAATTTCTTCACCTTCTCTTCCAGTGCCTTAAAATCGATACTGAATCCCGGGGCTATTCTTCCCGCCGGCACTTCATCCTCGAAGCTGTAGTACTTCGGAAGGCTTATATCCGAGAAATCGTATACCATAAGAGACTTGTGCTCCACATCGATAATCCAGTATTCTCCGACTCCCGCGTTTCTATACTTGTTGACCTTCAAGAAAAGGTCACGTTTTCTGTCTTCCAGGTCACTTCCCAGAAACTCGATGGTCACCTCAGGTGCCCCCTCTACGAACTCTCCCCCTGCAACCTGCTGTTCATCCCTTACGATACAGATATCCGGCACTATGCAGGTCTTATCATCCTTGTCTATGCGTACTCCGACATACATGAAGGCTCTTGCATAATCCGTAGCCCCGTTGCAGGCCTGTGTTATCATGCCGTAAAGATTTCTGAGATAGACTCCGTAAATCGGAAGATTACTCTTCATCTTGTAGATAAAGCCGTCAATAAGCTCTGTTCTGTCTGTTCTTTTCTGGTTATCCTCTATGGTGTATGGTCCTGTTTCGTACATTATTACCTCCATGGGTCAACCGCGAATCGAGTTTACTCTGATTCGTATAAGACCCTTTAATTCAGTCTGAAAGCTCACTTTCAAACTTCTCTTCTTTGTTCCAGGGGCAGCTCTCTCATCTTCGGAAGCCCTTCCGGTTCATGACTTGCAAGAATCAGAGGGCGCCGTCCCTTATTTTTCATGATGTAGTCTATGACCCGTTTTCTAGTTTCGGGATCAAGTCCGGTGAAGGGCTCGTCCATCACCAGAATGTCTGACGGCGACAGCACGGCCCTCACAATGGCCACTCTCCGCTTCATTCCTCCGGAAAGCTCTCTTACCGGCTTTTCCAATGCTTCCGGCTCAAGTATCTCACTTAGAGCCCTTCTTGCCCTCTCCCGGGAAACAGACGGGTCCACCAGGGAGACATTGTCAACCGAAGACAGCTGTTCCAATAATCTGTCCTCCTGGAACACCATCCCTACCCTGAGTTCCTTTCCGCCATGGGCCGCTTCCCCCATACTTATCTCCACACTTCCGCTGTCAGGCTTTTCAAGTCCTGCGATGATTCTCAGGAAGGTTGTCTTTCCTATGCCGGAGGGGCCTCTCAGAAGCACATCTCTGTTGTCCGAAGCTGTATCGATATGCAGGTCCACCCGGTCAAGCACCGGCTTTCCGTCGTATATCTTTGTTATACCTTTAAAATTTATCTGCATCTGCTGTTTTCCTTTTTGATTTATACCTTTATAGGGTTAAGCTCTAAGCTCACTTCTCACGGGAAAAGCAGAAGCCCATCAGTCCGAGGATCAGCTTTTCCACCAGAAAAGACACCACCACTATAGTGATGGTCCATGCAAAAAGATCCGCCGTTTCCAGATATATCTTGGCCTGATAAAGTCCGTTTCCCATAGAGCCAAGGGGCTGGCCAATGACCTCTGCCGCCACTCCGCTTTTCCAGGCCATACCCAGAGCAGCCTGGAATGCGCTGTATAAGTAGGGGTAGACCGAGGGAAGATAGATGTATCTTACACGCCTGAGTACCGGAATCCTGAAAACCTCAGCCATTTCCAGAAGCTTCGGATCCGTGGCCTTGAGCCCTCCCAGAGTATTTATGTATAAAAGCGGCATAACCACCAGGGAGCTGATGTAAAAGGACAGATTTTTGTTGCCTGCCCAGATGAGCAGAATGATGACGAAGCTGGCAACAGGAACTGCCTTCAAAACAGATATGAAGGGTTTCAGAAAATCCTCCATGAACCTCACCCGATAAGATATAAAGGCTAGTGATATCCCCATGGCTGAACCGAAGCAGAAGCCTCCTATGATTCTTATAAGCGAGAACAGAATCGCATTCCGGTATTCCCTCGTTAAAATCATCTGCATCAGTGCTTTAGCAGACTCAACGGGGCCGGCCATAAGGATACTGTTGTGAACTGCGGCGCTCAGAAGCTGCCACATGATAAGCCACACTAGTATGATTCCTGTTTTTTTAAATAGGGTAATTATCTTTACTGCCATGTTCTCTCATTTTACCTCCATAGGTCTTTTGCAGGATAAAGCTGTCGGCGGAAGCTTTAAAGGAATCCGCTCCCATTTTATCTCCATAGGTCTGCTGCAAGCCTCATGTCCCTTTATTCTAGCAAAAAAGTGCCACAGTAAGAACTTAATGTTCCAAACTGTGGCACTTTATCTCTTTATAGGTCCAGGCACCTGTTTTGTTCATCCCGGGGCAGCTTACAGCCTGATCAGGATGATGGAAGAAGCCGAACCTGTTTTACTCATCCCGGAAAGGTTACAGCCTGATCAGCAAGATCGAAGAAACCGAACCTGTTTTCATCATCACTTTACGAAGTAGAAATTGTCTTCAGGAAGTTTTCCGCCTACTGACTTAGGATTCTGCTCAAAGAGAACCTTGAGATATCCTGAAAGACTCTTCTGCATCTCTTCACCTGTAACAGCTACGATATTGCACTCCGGAAGTGCCTTTTCAGCAACAGGTGCCTTTGCGATGATACCGTACTTTGCAACAAGTTCAGCGGTAGTCTTAAGGTCTGAAGCTGCCTTTTCGGTACTTTCCTTGTGATCCTCTATGAAGGCTTCCACTGCTGCTTCGTTTGCCTCAAGATAATCGTTCCTTACAACCGTTACACCTGTGAGAAGTCTGGAATCCTCCGAAACCGCATCCCACTCATCTGTAAGTGAAAAAGCCACCTTGAGATCCTGATTCTGAGCCATGGCAACTGTCACGAAGGGCTGTGGAAGGATGGCGATCTGTGAAGGATCGTTTCCGAGAGCTGCTGCGATCTCTGTTGATTCCGATTTGAACTGAACATCGCAATCTGTGACCTCATTTTTATTGAGGAGATAGTTGAGTGCATACTCCGGTGTTGCACCCTGACCTGTTGAAAGCACTGTCTTGCCGGAAAGGTCCTTAACGCTCTTTATGCTTTCATCTCCTGTAACGCAGTAAAGCACACCCAGAGTGTTGATGTCCAGAACGCTGACTCCCTGATTAGTCTTGTTGTAAGCAATAGCTGCAAGGTTTGCGGGAATGAGTGCTGCATCGAGATCTCCTGATACGAGCTTTCCGAGAATAACATCCGGCTGTGTCTGCATCTCAAAGAGATATCCGCTCTTGTCTCCCTTTTCCACCTCATCCATAAGGTTAACGAGTCCCATGGTAGTTGGCCCTTTAAGTGAACCTATCTTCATGGCACCTTCAGATGTATCACCGATGGTCTCTGCCTCGGCTGCGCTTTCCTTTGCAGCCTCTGTTTCTGCTGCCTTGCTGCTTTCAGCCTCAGTCGCAGCTTCTGTACCTGTTTCTTTAGCTGCTTCTGTTGCTGTTGCTGTTTCCGCAACCGCTGTTGTCTCCATCGAAGTCTCTGCCGCTGTTGCAGCTTCTGTTGCTGTCTGTGTGCTGCTGCCGCAGCCTGTGAGCAGGGCACCGACTGCCATTGCAGCCAGCATTTTCCTTAAAAACACTTTCTTTTTCATGATTTTCCTCCCCAATGCCGGCGGATTTTCCACCTGCATTCTGATATCGGACGCCGGAAATGAACGGTCTCCTATGTCAGTTATTAAATTTAATGTAATTAGCAGATATTATATTTCAACTGACGTGTGGTATCAAGATAACCTTCCTTCATTTAATGCTCTGTTAGAAATACAAAATCTTTTAAATTCCTCTTTTCGGCTTAAACAGTAACTCATCATAGATATTTACATCAAAAGAAAAGGTCTGCCCCCGCAGGACAGACCTTTCAATGTATAAAAATACTCCTTCTCCTCTTTGTATTTAAAACTCTTTCTCCTCTTTAAGAGCTTCGATAGCATTGAGATGAACTATGTCGTTATGCTCCTGAGTCTTTGAATCAAGTGTGAGCATGAACTTCGGATAGTTATCCCTGATGCTGTCAAGTGCCGCATATTCTACCTGCTCTCTGTACGGATCAGCGGTAGTCAATGCGAACTTGATATATCTGAAATTTGTAAGTACAAACTCCGGTTCTTCTGCCGCTTCTTCTATCTCTTCTTCTACCAGGTCATCTAGATCTTCTGCATATTCAGCAGCTCCCTCAAAGATTTCATCATCAACTTCGATGGTTTCCTTTTCAGCTTTGAATTCTGCTTTTATCTCCGATACCGACCCCTCATCAGTATCGAATCCTTCATTTGTTACGGCATTTTGAGATTTTGCATCACTAGGTTCCTCTGTTCTTGCTTCACTTGCTGCAGAGGACTTCTTCTTTGAATCAAGATACTCGGCAAGTGCTCCCGACATGGAGCTTGCCGCCGCTGCTTCATCATCCACTCTCACAGAAATACCGATATCCTTCTCACCGGAAGCCGATGCGGCTGCCTTTGCCGCCGCGCTTCTGCTGGCCTTGAACTGTCTGATACGCTCTGTGATAGAGTTTCTGGTCACTTCCTGAGCCACTACCTTGTTGCCCTTTGAGCCGCTCTTTGTCTTTTCAGACTTAGCAGGCTTTGCATCTTCCGTATCATCCTTCATGCCGAGCTGATCTGCATTGACCATGTCTGCCAGCACGAAATCGCACTCTCTCTTTCCGATCCTTCCCGTTGAGATATTGTACTCACGACTCCTAAGATACATATAGATGATATTCTTCATGACCAGGCTGTAGTCAATCTTCGAATCGGTCTTTCTCGCAAAATAGAACCCCAGATCTGTAAGATAATATCTCTGATCGCCTTGAAGCTCCTTCTCGGTCTTTATATCAAAACGGTTGCATCTGTATACGAGCTTTGCCTTTTCCAGAAGCTCCAGGTACCGTTCAAGAGTCTCACGCTTCACAGGGATCCTGACATAATTCCTGAAATAATCTGTCAGTCTCGTCATGCTGATACTTTCACCGAAGCTGTCAATGATATACTCCTCAACCTGTTTGAAGTAGACCACATGACGTATCTTCTCCATTTTGGCTATATCCTTCTTGAATATATCTTCAAGAACAGCGAGAATGTACTTCTGCTTCTCTTGTGCATTGTCACACTGAAGTACCTTCGGAAGACCTCCGTCATGTACGAAACGGGCAAACTCCAGTAAAGGATTCTCTTCCTTCTTCATACCCATGAAGTCTTTCATGCCTTCATACTCTGCATAGGAAAGCGGGAATATCTCGAATACCTTGTAATGCTTCTCGAATTTCTGCTTGAAGCTGTCACTCAAAAGGTATGAGCTTGAGGCCGAAAGAAAAATGGAATACCTTCCTTCCTTGTACAGAGTCTCGATAAGAGTTTCGAAATCATCTATCAGCTGTATCTCATCTATGAAAAGATAGATCGTTCCTTCCTTGGATGGGACCATCTTTTCCTTGATGGCTATACGAAGCTTCTCAATGTTTTTAATGTTTCTGAACTCCTTCGTATCAAGATCTATGTGAATAAGATTCACTGCAGCATTGCCCCTCCAGCGGAGCTCATTGATGATCATCTCCATCATGCAGGTCTTACCGCAGCCCCTTATTCCGGTCAGGACTTTTATGAGCTCTTTGTCTTGATAAAACTCACGGATTTTTTTCAGATAATACTGTCTCTTGTATAGTTTCATAGCTGCCTCCTCATCCTCCCTTGAATCTACAGCTCTTTTATGGGGTAATATTTTGCTGTTTTCTTGAATTATAACCTCAATCCGGAAAGCCGTCTATATTTAAAAAGCATCTTTTTGTACTATTTTCATATAATTTTATTACGATTGAATATAATACTGTTAACTTTGACTGTTGTTTTGCACTATAAGTAATATCAAGCAATAATGCGGTATAATCAAATAGCGTATTATCCTTATTTTTTATCTATTTTGTCGGATTTTTACGTATCTATAATCCCCCCTATATTCCCCTGTGTACCTCTGTCAGTTATAATATTTGCATAAAAACGAAAGAATGTTCAAAATTAAAGAGGGTAAAAAACAGATTATTTCTGCTTTTACCCTCTTACTTTTTCATTTCTTTTCTCTTACTTTTATTTTATTTTCGCCATACAGGCCCTACATATAGGAAAGACCACTCCTCCGACCACATTACCAAGTGTAATGACCAGAAGTCTCACCAATGCCCCGGAGCTCCACATATCAGCTGTGGAGAAATAAAACATATCTGCCACACAGTGTTCATATCCGCAAAGAATAAATACCATCACGCCGAAGAACAGCGCCAGATATTTGCCTGTCTCATGGGGTATATTGCCGTATCCTTCAACCGCTATATAAATAAGCATGTTACAGAAGATACCCAGTATAAAAAGGCTTATAAGGCTGTCAGAAAGCTTTGTTTCGCATAATGCTGCCGCTTTCACGGCTATACCGGAAATTCTGGTAAATGACACCAGCTTCGCCACAAGGGTTGTTCCAATCAGGTTTCCGATCCAGATAACCGGAAGCCCCAATGCGTAGGCCATGTCATTTTTCAGCACATAACACACCTTGCCGGTAAAAAGATGAAAACCCATGCTGCAGATAACAAAAAGTCCGGTTGTAAAGAAAAATGATCCTGCAAGCTTGTCATCCAAAGACAAAAATACAACGCCGCCTATTCCTATACATATTCCGGCCAGCACAGCCGAGATCAATGTTTTAATGTAATTCATTACCTTCTCCATTTCTTTGTATACAGTGTGCTTAGATTAGCACACTATTTTCACATAATCCAGCGTTAAAACACTCTTTCAGGGGGATTGTATTTAGCTGTGTTTTCGGATAAATACTGACCCGATAATATGTTTATATTCTATATAAGAAGTCTGCTGCTTATGTTATGAAATCATTTCAGATAATTTACCCGTATATAATCAGTCGAATCCGCTTTTCGATTAATATCTCCCTCTTATGCTGCAGCCTACCGTTCTGCCGGCTAAAATCCTATACTCTCGTTTCATCTGAAATCCTTATATTTCAATGCCTTTTAGCCATACGGTTTGTATGTTCCGTTTCTATTCATTTCAGTATGGTTTGATAAATAATTGCTCCCTTTTTTCGGGTCCTGTGTTTTAAAGAAAAATATTCTGAAGGAATTCTGCCGCTGTCTGTTTTAGAATAACCGATGTATTTTTCGTCTTAAATATTTTTACGCTTTTAAAATAGTGTGTTTTGATACGAAAAAGCAAAATTTGATGAAATCCTGCGGTTTTTGGACTTATTTCAACGAAATCTACTGAAAGATATTTTTTTATCAAAAACATTTGTTTTTGCTTATTTCCGGAAAATTCAGCCGATTTTCGGGTTTTACACCTAAGCCTATACTGAAAAACCCTAAAAAGGCAGGATTTATATGAGGCTGCTTTCACCGAAAACCGGAGAAACTCACCTTAAATAATCCATGATTTTTTACTTTCTAAGACACGCACTAAGTTTTAGAGTAATGATAATCAAATATTTTAACTGTTAACATTTCATTTTTTCAGTGCATAATCTTACGTTTACCAAAAAAGCTCTATTCTATCCTCTTCGAGACATCCGGTTTTTTTGTTATTCGAATTTTTATCCCACGTTAAATTTCATTTTTTCAAGCATTTTCAAGGGATTATCTCTCTGACATTTAGCTCCGGGTGATTATCTTCCCGAGATTCAAAAAGAATAATTATTTAACTCTTTATAAATACTCTTAATTAATAGCATTTTTTCAAGACCTGAAATGAAGCGTTCACAGAGTTCTAAAAGTCTATATTCCGGGAACAGGTCCTTATCCACCGTTAATGCCATCTTAATTACACTGATTCCAGAAAATTTTCAACATCCATGGCACAAAATCGTAAGCTGTACAGTATTACGCCTTAAACAAATGCATTTTCTTAATTTTGTGCCGATGCAGGCAATATTTAATGATTTTGCCTCTTTTGACCTTTTCAGCGCCCATTACCTGCGAGACCAGTTATTATAAAATCTTCATTCTGACCCTGAAATCAGCTCAAAACCGGAAATATTTTTTCGGCTCGCAGCTCCGGAGCTTTAACGATCAGAATCGGTTGTAATGTCTTATTCTATGGATACCACTTTAAAAAGAGGCATTTCATACGCTTTTTTCTTTACCTTCATTTTATCATCTCACACAGTGTTTCAGCTCTTATTTTCTACCTTTATGCATTTTATTTTTATCATATAGCTTTGAATTCATAATATTTTGGCCAATCCCTTTTGAGCAGTCTTCGGGGTAGTATTTTTTCCATTTCCGGCTTATCTTTTATATCTTTTAAGCTTTACTTTTTCTTCTGATTTTTCAAATTATTTATCTCTGTAGAAGGGATAAGCCTTTATTTTTCTAAACTTTTTATAAACTGTTTTTTCCATTTCCGGCATCTTATAAGTCACGTATTTTTTCTCTTATCTTCTCCATTAAAACAGTCCGTTTCTAAGGAATGATATTTCTCTCTGTTTTATCACCGGCTTTACTGAAAATAACAGCAACATTTTATAATACTCATAATTTCTCACCTTTAATCCGCTTGCGACGCAGCTTTTTAACCGGATTTTCTGTCATTGTCCCCAGTTCCCCGTTTCTCCAGGATTTTCTTTCTACGACAAAATTCTGTTAAATTATATAAAATCTGCTATATATTTAATGGTTTTGATGATCCGGAACAAATTTCCGCTATAATTTACTGTTTTTCTCTCTGTTCTTCTATCGTCATGTTTTCTACGTTTTATTAATTTTTAATCACATATTTTTATTTTTAATTATTTAGGCCAAAATTTTCAATCTACTATTTTCGATTTGGGCTTAAAAGTGTATTTTTGACCGTAATCACTATTCTGTTTTACCTGCACCGGCCCTTCACATATCTCTTTCATTTCGAATTATGCATAATCAGAACTTTTATGCATAGACCCTAAGATTTTACCCCTGGCCGGGAATCATATAATTCTGTACCGGTCTTCCTTCCATTCTTTAGCATCACCGGGAGTCATATACTCTGCTGTGCCGTCTCCGGCCTCATTATTCTGCTCTTCTTCATCTTAATTAGTATAAAGCACTCTTTTGCATCGTTTTTTTGCTCAAAAAGCTCTCCCGTTGTGATTAAAGCAAAGACTTCACCTGCAGCATACATTCATTTTACTTGCGTTTTTTCTTTGCTTCTTTTATTATCTTTTTTCAATATAAATCTGCCAAACGCTTTAAGAGTGCTAAATCTGTCATTCCTTACATCTCCTGATTTCTTTGACACATTTTTCTTCTCAGCTTTTTCAGTTTTTCGGCAGTTTACACTCTTAACTAAAAAAATCTCGATTTTATGCGGTTTCTAAGGTTTCTTGACTATTTTACCCTTTTATATCCCAAAAATCCGGGTCATGATTCTCATGTTTTTCGTCTCACGCTGGCGGTCATCACCTATCCTTCAAATCATCCTCAAAATTTTACCCCTTTATTTCACTCTTAAATTTTGTCAAATCCGAAATTTTTCTACGAGAAGCAAAAGTTTATACTTTCATTTTTTTCATTACTATACTATTTATCTGTTTTGGTCATTATTTCATCATTTTCCAAAATATCTGCTTTGTAAATTCTGTCCGGGTCACGAAATTTCGCGGGTCTTTACACTTTCCTTTATTACAGCATAAATTCATAATTATTTGTAGAAACATTTGTGCTTTTTTATAGTCCTTCCGGATCTTTTCCCTTTCTCTGCTCTTCCATGCTAATTTTCCCATTATTTTTTATAAACCGCTCAATTCCCTCTATTTTACGCTTTCCTTTTTTCCACTATATACTCATGCTCCAGCATATTTTCTTAAATTCGAGTATATTTTTCATCAATTTATCTTTTTTAAACCTCTTCGTTTTTTCGCCCAAAACTCATACCATAATTTGTGCATTTTCTCTTTTAGCAAAATTTTTACCTCTCTTTATGATTTTAAATTCCGGCATTCTTCATCCCTTATACAAAAAAAGGGCCGATCTGTGCGGTTTTTTTCCCCACCGATCGGTCCTCATTGTTCAGACTTTTCTTTTCATTTATTTCATTTTCAAAAAGCCGTCTCATCTCCTGCTTTTTGCAGCATTAAATACTTCTGATTATTCACACAATTTAAGCGAATAATCAATTTTACCCCTTTGTTTTCAGAGGATTTCCCGCTTAAACATTGACGGTCTGTCCCTTGGAAACATTTCCTGATACTTTGAATGTAATTTCATCGCCATCTTCTGCTTCTGTAACCACCGTGAAGGTCTGCATGGAATATCCTGCTTTCTTCACTTCCTTTATATCGACTTTTATAATTGGTTCACCGGCCTTAACTGTTTCTCCCTGCTTCCTAAGCGGTGTGAAGCCTTTTCCCTTGAGCTCAACTGTATTTATTCCGATATGAACAAGAAGATCTCTTCCATTGGCTGTTCTTACCGCAAATGCATGTCCGGTTTCATATACCATCTCAAGTGTTCCGTTAGCCGGGCTTACGATGATACCGTTTGAAGGATCTACGCCTATAGTCTGTCCCATGGCTTCTTCCTTGAACATATCATCCTCGATCTCTTCCTTCTCAAGGATCTTGCCGTCTGCTACTGAAACGATGTCAGTGTCTTCATGCGCTTCGATAGTTACTGTATTCTTCTGTGTGGCTGCGCTTCCTGTCTCTTCAGCATCCAGCTTGCCCTGACGTGCATATATTCCGAAAAGAATAAAGGTCGCAATAAATGATACTACTGCTGCAATTGCTGTTCCGATGCAGGCATTTGTGAAGTTCACCATGCCTTCTCCACCGATGTATCCCGGAAGCACCAGAAGTCCCGGTGATCCTGCGGCGTAACGGCCTGTTCCTGTGATACCCATGTACAATCCGCCTACGCAGCCACCGATCATAGCACCTACCAGAGGATATACGAACTTAAGGTTGATTCCGTAAAGTACAGGCTCAGTTATACCAAGCACACCTGTAAGACCGGCTGATGCCGCAAGCTCCTTGGTCTGCTTGTTCTTTGAGCGAACCGCTACTGCAAAACCTGCTGCACCCTGAGCAACATTTGATGAAAGCATTCCCGGACCTACAACTGTATCAAATCCTGTAGTTGCAAGGTTGTTTACACCGATAGGGATAAGTCCGTAATGTGTTCCTGTCATAACAAGAAGCGGTGATAATGTTCCCACAAGTGTAGGTACTGCCCATCCGGCTGTGGTATTGAGCCATGTGAAGAATGCTGCAAGAATGTTACCTACCCATGTACCGATAGGTCCGAGCACTGAAAGTGTCACGATTCCTGAAACCACCAGAGATACCATAGGTACTGAGAAGAACTTTATGGCCTTTGGTGACACCTTGTTCATGAACTTCTCAACATAAGACATGAACCAAACACCAAGGATGATAGGAATAACCGATGAGCTGTAGCTTGCAAGTGTGATAGGTATACCGAACATGGCGATTCCTGTTCCTGCTGCCTTGGCCTCAGATACCATGGTGATGAATGACGGATAAATAAGGATGCCGCCGAGAGCCATGGCCACGAACTGATTGCACTTAAATCTCTTCGCCGCACTTGATGCCAGTAAGATAGGAAGGAAGTAGAATGGTGCATCGGCAAAAGCATTAAGAAGTGAATAGGTCTGGGTTGTCTTATCGAGTAAATTCAATGTAACAAGAAGTGCCATTACAGCCTTGATAAGACCGCCTGCTGTGATTGGTGGAATGATGGGCTGGAATATACTTGCGATGAACTCAAGTGCGGCACTCAGCTTTGACTGGTTCTTCTTTGGCTCATCATCCGGAACCTGTGCCAGAGCCTCAAATCCGCCTAGGTCAACCACTTCCTGATAAACCTGGGCTACATCCGGCCCGATTACTATCTGATACTGTCCTCCTGCATTGATAACCGAAAGGACACCGCTTGTTTTCTTCAGTACTTCTGTCTTTGCCTTACTGTCATCCTTTAAGCGGAAGCGAAGTCTGGTTGCACAGTGTACGACCTGATTAACATTGCCTTTGCCGCCGACGTTCTCGATGATCGCCGCAGCCAAATCTCTGTGATTCATGATTTTCTCCCCTTTAATATTTTCAAATCTGCCTTCTCAGACAGGTTTGTGTTTATAAGTATCATTGTCTCCCTCAATGATATTTACCGTAAACGTATCTTTGTCCCGTTTTTCTGATTCTTTTAAGGACTGCTTCTGTCCTCTTATTTTTAAGAGGACAGAAGTTATATTTTGTAATCAGTTTTCCCAGTCGAGATCCGCGCCGTTTGTTTCTATCACCTTTTTATACCAGTAGAAACTGTCTTTCCGGATTCTCCTGAGACTTCCGTTTCCTTCATTATCCTTATCAACATAGATCATTCCGTATCGCTTCTTCATTTCACCGGTGGATGCGGATACAAGGTCGATACAGCCCCATGAGGTGTAGCCAAGGACAGGGATTCCGTCAACATTGACAGCATCTCTCATGGTCTCGATGTGCTGACGCATGTAATCGATACGGTAAGGGTCGTGTACGCTTCCGTCCTCTTCCACCTTGTCGGTTGCCCCGAGACCGTTCTCCACTATGAAAAGCGGCTTCTGATACCGGTCGTAAAGTGTGTTGATGGTAATTCTCAATCCCAGAGGATCTATCTGCCAGCCCCACTCCGTATTCTTGAGATAAGGGTTCACAACTGCCTTAAACACTGCATTTCCGGACCTCTGATTCTTTGCAAATATCTCCGGATCTGCGGTTGTACATCTGGATGCATAGTAGCTGAAGGAAATGTAATCAACGGTTCCTGCTGCCAATGTCTCCATATCTCCTTCATGAAGATCCAGCTTTACGCCTGCAGCCTCCATTCTCTTCCATGCCCATACCGGATAGCTTCCTCTGGCTTGTACATCAATAAAGAAATAATTGTCTCTGTCCTTCTCGAAGCCGTCCCAAATATCCTTTGGATCCGGTGAGTAGGGATAGAACTGACCTGCTGCCAGCATACAGCCAATCATACAGTCCGGCATGATCTCATGAGCAAGTTTTACCGCCCTTGCGCTGGCAAGGAGCTCATGATGAGCCGCATTGTACAGAACGTTCTGTCTGTCTTCACCCTCATTAAA
>DFGZ01000261.1:25175-28807 GCA_002371295.1 Oribacterium sp. UBA3737
TCCTTGTATCTGTTGAAGATTACCCCGCAGTACTTTACATAGGCATCTATCATCTTTCTGTCACGCCAGCCGCCGAATTTTTCGATAAGAGCGATAGGTGTGTCAAAATGGTCAATAGTTACCAATGGTTCTATACTGTACTTTTTGCAGAGTCTGAAAATATCTTCGTAGAACCTGAGTCCTTCCTCATTCGGAGTGTTATCGTCGCCGTTAGGAAGGATTCTTGTCCAGGCTATGGACAATCTGTAACACTTAAAGCCCATTTCAGCAAATAGCCTGATATCTTCTTCATAATGATGATACATATCTATGGCTTCATGAGCCGGATAGCTGTAGCCCTCCTCGCAGGAAAGCATCTTACGCTCTCCTCTGGCCACCTTCATGCGGTCCGGTCCAAAAGGAACCACGTCTACACTGCTGAGGCCTCTGCCTCCCTGATCGTAGCCGCCTTCACACTGGTTAGCGGCTGTTGCACCGCCCCAGAGAAACCCCTCAGGGAATCCTTTACCTGTCATCCTGTTTCCTTTCTATAAATAAAATCATGATATTGTTTTTTAGCGTGCTGTATGTATTCGCTTCATTCAGAATACATACATGCATGTATAATTTGCATATAATGCAAAATTAATGTAACGTTACATTAATTTTGCCACGTTTCATTCACATATTAATTTCAATTTTGTATGTTTTCAACGATTATTTTGATTATTTACATCATTTCGTTATTATTTACAATAAATCATTTACAATTTATACAAGATTCCTATGTAACGTTACATAGGTGTATGTTATCATATTTTCAGTATCAATCATTTAATCTGAGAAGCATACCTTCGATAAAAGGTATCATGAGAGTATCAATATGAGTAAAAGAAAGAATGTTTCCGTCAAGTTCATAGCTGAAAAATGCGGTGTATCGACAGCTACCATTTCCCGTGTGCTGAACAACGATCCAAAGGTCTCCGAAAGCACCAGAGAAAAGGTACTGGAGGCCTGCCGGGAGTACAATTACAAGTTCCCGGAGAGAGCTGCTGCCCCGGTGCGCAAGAAAATCGGCGTCGTTACCAGCATCAGCAACCAGGATTATTTTGCCAGCCTTTTAACCGAGATAATCAACTATCTTGCAGATTTTGAATATACTGTCATAAACTGCAGTATGGGACAGGGACGCTTTAATCTCAGGGATGCTCTGCTGACTCTTTATGATTCCAATGTTTCCGGAATAATCATTATCAGCGGCGATTACGTTTCCATCAAGGACATGCTCATGCCTTCCATCCCTCATGTATGGATAGACTGTAATGACGCTCCGCCGGAGACCGACGATATATGCACTGTGCAGAGCGATCAGTATATCTCAGGCTGCCTTGCAGCAAGGGCTCTGCTGAACCAGAACTGCAAACGCCCGATTATGATCATGAGTACAAGGAGAAGTATCAGAAGCGAAGAACGCAAAAAGGGGTTTTTCGATGAATTCAGACGAGGCGGAATCGAGCTTACCTCCCGGAATATCGTTGAAGTCGAGCCCTCCAAGGACGGTTTTTCCGACAGTCGTGAAGCTGTACGTTACCTTATAGTAAAGGGCTTTGAGTTTGACAGTGTTTTTGCCATAAGCGACTGGCGTGCTCTCGGGGCATACACCGGAGCAATCAGCATGGGCAAGCGGGTTCCCGAGGATATTTGCATCATCGGATTTGACGGTGTATCCCTTGCCTGCAAGAGTGTAAATATCACCAGTGTCCAGCAGAACACAAAACGTCTGGCTCAGTCTTCCTGTGATCAGCTTCTTCATCTTATAAAGGGTGAGCCTGTTCTCAACAAACATATAGTGATACCTACTGATATACTTCCGGGGCAGACTCTTCTGGAATCGAACCGGCTATAGTTTTTAATCTTTTCTTATATTCATGGAGTTTTTTCCGATGTATGTTGAATAGAAGAACCTCTTCCGTAACTGCCATTGAGTAATGGGAATGCTATAAAAAATTTTCCGTTCTATGTTCAGGCAGTATCAATAAGATCAATAATCAAAGATGGATAGTCGCTCGTGTTGTCATAAAGGCGCTCTGGATATTGGAGGCGAAGGTATGAATAGATTAATTCGATTTTTTTCGATGCTATTGGCAGCTGTCTTTTTAGCGGGAACTATGGGCCCTAATATTATTTCGATGGCCTCTGTGTCAGAAACATTTGCACACCCGAGACCTTCTGTAAACGGAAAGTTATCCGTCAGCGGCACAAAGCTTATTGATAAATACGGAAAGCCTGTGATGATGAAAGGGCTAAGCACCCACGGCCTTTCCTGGTTTCCGGATTTTATCGATGACAGTTTTTTCAGACAGCTTTCGGAAGACTGGGACTGCGATCTGATCCGTCTCGCCATGTATTCCGAAGAATATGTAAGGAACCCTTCAGAAAATCTGAATCTTCTTCTAAAGGGTATCGACTGTGCCATTGAAAATGATATGTATGTGATCGTGGACTGGCATATTCTGAATGATTACAATCCTAATATGCACAGTGATGAAGCAGCGAATTTTTTCGATTTTGTGAGTTCCAAGTATCCTGACTACCCTAATATCATCTATGAGATATGCAACGAGCCTAACGGTTCCACGAACTGGAATGATATTTATGTTTATTCCGAAAGAATCATTCCTATCATAAGAAAGAACAGCCCGGATTCAGTTATTATCGTAGGAACTCCTTTCTGGTCGCAGGATCTTTTATCCGCAGCTGCAGCGCCTCTTCCCTATGAAAACATCATGTATGCACTTCATTTCTATGTTTCCACACATCGAAAGGAGCTGCAGGATGTACTTACGGAAGCTAACCGCCTGGGTCTTCCGGTTTTCGTTTCGGAATGCGGTCTTTCCGAGGCCAGCGGCAACGGCTATACGGATTATGATTCCGCCGCAAGCTGGTTCGATCTGCTGAAACATAACGGAATAAGCTTCACAGTATGGAATCTGTCAAATAAGCCTGAAACCTCGGCTATCTTCTCTCCTTCCTACCATCCGAGCCGCACCATCACAGATGGCGAGCTCACTCCGGTGGGCCTATGGGTAAGAGACCTCATTTAAGTCCAAAATTAATTTTAAAAAAGCTCTCCGGAAAACCGGAGAGCTTTTTGGTATTCTCTTTTTTGTGAGAAATGATTATCTCTTTGAGAACTGAGGAGCACGACGTGCGGACTTGAGACCGTACTTCTTTCTCTCCTTCATTCTTGGATCTCTTGTAAGGAATCCAGCCTTCTTGAGAACTGGTCTGTACTCGATATCCATCTCGCAAAGTGCTCTTGAGATACCGTGACGGATAGCACCAGCCTGACCTGTTGTACCACCACCGTGTACGTTTACAAGAATATCAAGCTTGCCTACGTTCTGAGTAAGAACGAGTGGCTGATTAACGATAAGCTTCAGTGTATCAAGACCGAAGTACTCGTCAAGGCTTCTCTTGTTGATTGTAATCTTACCTGTACCAGGCATAATGTAAACTCTTGCAACAGAAGACTTTCTTCTACCTGTGCCGTAATTTCTGTTTGTTGCCATCTTGATATCCTCCCTTAGATAGTAAGCTCAACAGGCTTCTGAGCCTGGTGCTTGTGGTCTGCGCCAGCGTATACGAAAAGC
>DFGZ01000143.1:0-15943 GCA_002371295.1 Oribacterium sp. UBA3737
CTTGTCAGCCTCCTTTACAGCATCTAGTATGGTCTTGAACTTGGGGGCTGCCTCCTCAATGGCCTTTAAAGGAACATCCTGGTCGTTATCGAGAAGATAATCATAAATCTTTAATGCGTGCTCCTGCTCCTCCGCTGCCTGAGCCCTGTACCATGCGGCAAATCCCGGGAGATCATTCTGAGTGAAATACTTTGAGATTCCGAGATAAAGATAAGCGGAATAGAATTCCTTGTTTACCTGAGCTGCTAAAAGATCTGCTACTTTTGCGTTCATAATTGTTCTCCTTCTGAAAATTATATTAATGATGTGAGTGTCATCATTTATTCCGGAAGACTTATTTAACTGTTTCTGCCAATGCCTTTGCCAGCTCATCGAGACCGGCCATTGTGTTTTCATCAACCGAAGAAGTTATGGAAATCATCGGCTCAAGTAAGGTAATATTCTTCATTGTGCCGAGAAGCTCAGTCATCTTTTTCTTTGCCGAAAGTGCCCAGCTTCCGTTCTCAATGATTCCCACTGTTCTTCCTGCCAGATTATGGTTCTTAAGATCCGTAAGGAAGGTGTGCATGTTGTCAAATATCTCTGCATTGTAAGTTGCACTGGCAAATACAAGAGCCGGATACTCAAAGGCTGCCGAAACAAGATAAGAGACCTCTGTCTTTGAAACGTCATACACCTTCACATCCCTGACTCCCAGTTCCGCAAGCTTCATGGAAAGTATGTCTGCCGCATTTCCTGTGTGGCCGTATACAGAGCCGTAAAAGATGGCAACCGATTTCTTTTCAGGAGTATAGGATGCCCAGCTTTTATAAAGGTCTATAATGGTATCAAGATCCTTTCTCCAGAGATGTGCATGGAGAGGAAGAAGCATCTTCACATCCAGAGTCTCCAGCTTCTTGAGAAGTGCGTTTGTCTGTACGCCGTACTTTCCGACTATATTGGCGTAGTATCGTCTCGCCTCATCCTTCCAGTCATGTTCCCAGTCTACTTCGTCAGCGAAAATGTTTCCGCTCATGGCTCCGAAAGCTCCGAAGGCATCTGCCGAGAAAAGAGCTCCGGTTGAAGTATCAAAGCTGACTATGACCTCCGGCCAGTGCACCATGGCAGCTGTAAAGAAGTTAAGGATATGATGGCCAAGAGGAAGAGTATCCTTTTCCTTAACCACTATTGCATCCACCTTTATATGGTAGAACTGATCAATCATCTGGATGGCCTTTTGTGATCCTACTATCTTGAGCTTTGGATATCTGAGAAGCAGTTCCGGTATACAGGAGCAATGATCCGGCTCCATGTGCTGAACCACCATGTAATCAAGCTCTCTTCCATCAAGAGCTTTAGTCAGATTATCAAAGAACTGTCTGGAAACAGCGTCATCGATTCCATCCATGAGGCAGGTCTTGTCATCGAGTATCAGATAATTGTTGTAGGACATGCCTGAAGGCGTTGCATAAGCATTTTCAAAAAGCGCAAGTCTCCGGTCGGAAGCTCCGATCCACCATATATCCTTCTCTACTTCACGTATGTTGTACATTTTAAACATCCCCCTTTCAGATTTTTTGGTTTTCGGGCTTTATTAATTTAAATCAATACTTATAAAATCCATGAAAACTATTGCTTTAATTATAGCCTAAATAAAAAAAATCTGTCATTATATTTGTGAAATAAATACAAATTTGAAAGTTATATCTGCATATTGTTTAGACGAAAAGATACTTAGAAAAAGGATATTTTACCACCGATGAAGAATCAGATTTATATAGTCTTATCATGAGCATCCCAGAAAGAAATACCTTTATACATCGTGATCTCCATCCCGGAAATATCATGCTGATGGACGATGAGCTTATATTGATCGATGTGGATGATTCCGGAGTCGGTCATCCCTTGCTCGATCTTATAGGAATGTATAAAGTCCATAATGAGGCGTCTAAAACAGGCTGGACTAAACGGGCTATGGGTCTTGGTGAAGATGTACTCGTCCCACTATGGAACACAATCATAGAATCATATCTCGGAAATGAGTACAGTGATAAAATACCTGAAGTGAACAGAGTTCTCAAGGGATATGGCATGCTGAACAGTATACTGGGGCTTGCAGCTACCTCTTCTATACCTGAGGATGTTAAAGTCGAAAGAATAACAAGGATGAAAAAGGCGCTGTTTTCTGTGATAGATACACTTTATCCCATACCATAAACAAGCCACCTCTTGTAAGGTGGCTTGACTTTTTCTGATTACTTTTTCACGAAATGAAGCTGCACAGCAGGATAATCTCCCTGGGAAAGGTTTATGGCATATCCTCCGTACATGAGGGCAGCTCCGGTAAATGAGAGCTCTGTGCCTTCAAGCTCATAGACTGCTGTTTCCAAAAGTCCCTTCAGCTTTACATTTTTGATGTGAGCATTGGCCTCGGGTTTCTTTACAACTATGTTAAGAAGTGCCTCGGATCTGTCAGCCGAAACAAACTCCCATGCCTTGTATATCTCATGATCCTCTCTGCGGCCGAGTCTATAGTAGTCTCCTCTCTGGATGAGACTGTAGTATCTGTCAAAGGTCTTAATCTGCTCTTTAATGGTCTCACGGTCTTCAGCTGATGTCTTCGTTATATCAAGCTCATATCCGAAGGTTCCTGACATGGCAACGATGCCGCGGGTATGAAGAGGTGTCGTTCTGCCTGTCTGATGGTTAGGCACTGCAGACACATGGCTTCCTACTGTACTTACAGGGTAACCGAAGGAACTGCCCTCCTGAATCTCCAGTCTTTCGATTGCATCTGTGTCATCAGAGCACCAGATCTGGGGGCAATAGTACATCATTCCGGCATCGTAACGTCCGCCGCCTCCTGCACAGCCCTCTATCATGAGCTCAGGATAAGCCTTCAGAATTCTGTCTAAAAGAGAATAGGTTCCGAGTATAAATCTGTGGGCAGCCTCACCCTGACGATCTGAAGGAAGGTTGTTTGAATAAACATTGCTAATGCTTCTGTTAAAGTCCCACTTGATATACGAGATGTGTGCTCCGGAGAGAATCTTGCTGATACAGTCGAAAAGGTAGTCAACAACAGCACTGTTACTCATATCGAGAACCATCTGATTACGTGACATGGCAGGAAGTCTTAACGGGTCTCTCAAAACCCATTCAGGATGCTTCCTGAAAAGCCCGGAGTCCTCATTTATCATTTCCGGCTCGAACCAGAGACCGAACTTCATGCCCATCTTATCAAGCTCGTCGGAAATACGCTTAAGTCCGCCCTGAAGCTTCTTCTCATTGACGAACCAGTCACCGAGACCGGAGTTATCGTCATCACGCTTTCCGAACCATCCGTCATCCAGAACCATCATTTCGATTCCAAGCTCTTTTGCGCTTCCTGCAATATCAAGTATCTTTTCACTGGTGAAATCGAAATAGGTTGCCTCCCAGTTATTGATAAGAACAGGACGTCTCATGTTAAGGTACTTCCTGTCGCAGACATTCTCACGGATTATGTGGTGGTAATTGTGGCTTAATTCAGTGAGACCTCGATCTGTGAAGGACATGATTACTTCCGGTGTATGGAAGCTGTCGCCGGATTGCAGCTTCCATGAGAAATTCTCATCATTAATTCCGGAAACGACCCTTACAGCGCCCGCCTGATCCTCTTCTATCTCAAACTTGTGGTTTCCTGAGTACATGAGCATCATGCCGTAGCATTCGCCTCTGTCCTCATTGGTATCTCTGTCGCAAAGTATCACAAAAGGATTTTCATGATGGCTGCTCATGCCGCGCTTTGAACTGATTACTGCTATGTTCTGAGTGAGCCTGTTACGGGTCATGGAACGCTCCATACAGTGCCTTCCTGCGAAGTGTATCTCATCCCAGCATCCGTAAGATATGTCAAGCATTGCAGAGGATGCTTTTCTCAGGTCAATGCTTCCGTCCGAAACATTTACAAAAGCGGAATGTCTCGTAATGACATCCTTCTCAGGGAAGACGGAATAGTATAGCTTAAGCTGTAAGCCTATGACACTGTCCTCCAGTGTGATGACAAGCGTTTCTGCTTCGCTGTCATACTGTCTTACAGAAGGAAGTCC
Organism: Oribacterium sp. UBA3737; assembly: GCA_002371295.1. The sequence continues at coordinate 4,071 of DFGZ01000143.1, forward strand.
CGGAATTTCAGGTTTTGCATCCAGTATTTCATGTGTCTTGTATCTGAAATCACAGCTTCTGCTTCCGTTTTCGGAAATGAGATTTACTGAGCTTATTCTGTAGTCGCCGACATTGGAACCTGAGAACTCCTGTGGAAGTACATCGATGGAGCGGCCTCTGTCCAGTCTGTTCTCGTAAAGGTTTCCGGAGAATCCTCTGTCTACAGATACAATCTGATAGCTCATATCTGCACCAAAAGTGTTCCTTCCGTAATAGTTATGTATGAGAAGACCGATCTCATCCACCTGCATCTGATATTCGGTGTTCTTTGTTGTCAGCCTGAAAAGCTTTTTTGATTCTTCAAAAGTTATTGCCATAAAAATCCCTCCGATGGTTCATGCCATATGGGCGCTGATGATGTGCTGTAGCCGGAAGCTATATTACATCACCTGTTTAAGCTGCTTAAACCTGATCTGTTGATTCAAATAACCATTACCTCGCATCATATGATATGAATAAAAAATACGGCTGCAGCGCTCAAGAATATTTGCCGGTGAGCAATGAGCCATGTACAAGTATACAGTAGATTTTGTTTCTGGAAATCACTTTTTGTTAAATTTTTGATAAATCTCAATGGAGGTTTTAACATAAAAATAGTCAGGCACCCGTATTCGATACGGATTACCTGACTTCTCTATATAAAGCATATTGATGAAAAGAATTTATCTTACGATGGCGTATGCCATATCTGCAAGATAAATTGCAAGCATGAGGCCGCCTTCAACTCTTGAGATCCTTCTGTTACTGATTGAGAATACAAGAGCAATGAGAGTCACAACTACGAGTATCATCATGTCTATGCAGGATGCGATGTTGACCTCCACAGGATGGATGGCAGCTGAAAGTCCAAGAATAAAAAGGATATTGAAGATGTTGGAACCTATGGTATTTCCTATAGCCATGGAAGCTTCCTGCTTTCTTATAGCTACGATGGATGTCACAAGCTCAGGAAGTGATGTTCCGAAAGCAACTACAGTAAGACCGATGAGAGTCTCTGTCATTCCTGCAGCTCTTGCTATCTCCTTTGCGCAGTAAACCACAACCTGTCCTCCGGCGATGATGATTCCGAGTCCTGTAAGGATCATTATCACTGACTTAAGAACACTGTACTGAGGAACATCCTCGGCTTCTTCCTTACTTTTTCTGGCAGCAATAACAAGTGTTGCTATATATCCGATAAGGAGAAACACCAGAAGGATTCCAAGAGGTCTTGTGACTACACCTGCATGCTGTGCCACATCAATATTTAAGAAGCCACCGCTCATGAGGATAGGACCGCAGCTTGCTATAAGAGCAATTATGGTAATGATTATGGAGAAAGGTATATCTCTCTTAATTACAGCATTGTCAACCGCCATTGGCTTCATGACAGCGCATATCCCGAGTATTGCAAGGAGGTTGAAGAGGTTGGATCCTACAACATTGCTTATTGCGATTTCATTTGATCCCTGGAGTGAAGCGGATGTACTTACTGCCAGTTCCGGAGCGCTGGTACCGAGAGCAACGATGGTGAGTCCGATGATCAGGCTCGGAACATGGAAAATAGCAGCGATTGAAGAGCTTCCGCTTACGAACATGTCAGCTCCCTTGATAAGTGCAAACATTCCAAGTGCAAGAAATAAGATGTACAGTAAAATCATTTCATACCTCCATAAATTGATAGCTAATGGGTTCATGGCATCTCAGCAAAGCTGTAGGATTTCGCTTTTTTGTCAAATGTTCATTTGTCCCTTCATGCAAGTAAGATGTAAAAATGAACACCTTACTGCTTTATCGCGAAAAAAAGCGAGACCCCTACTGCCTCAGCAGTAAAAGTCTCGCTTTTTACAACATATTCCGGGGAACAAGTCCCGTACTGACGAAATATGCAACACCCATGGTGGAAGCTACTCCCTTAAACTTGTTAATCAGTATAGGGTTTTAACATAACAACGTCAACAGAGTTTAGAAAGAGTTATCAAATTTTTACATTATTATCATTTTTCAGGATACATATTACACCTGTTTTGTGCTTATTTGTAAAATCAGCTTTAATCATATAAATGATGTGAGTGTCAAAAGACCATTCTGCCATATATACAGAATGGTCTTTTGAATTTAGTATTCAGTTTAATTCGCCCTTATATTTCTTGATGGTTTCGGTAATTCTGGACGCCGGTTTAGTGAGTTTAGAAAGGGACTCACCTTTATTTATGGTATCTATGATAGCCGCGATATACCGTTCCATATTTATACTGAAATAGTATTCCTTTTCAAGTAATTCCTTTTTCTGGATGATGAGGTTCGTGGTGAATATCCTATCGAAATATCCCTTTTTATAGGCATCATCAAATTTCTCAAAACCCTTTGAGAACATGCCGAAGGTAGCAAATATAAACACTCTCCTTGCTCCCCGTTCCTTTAGCTGACGGACAACATCCAGCATACTTCCTCCGGAGTCTATCATGTCATCTACAACGATAACATCCATACCGGCGATATCTCCGCCGCAGAAATCATGTGCAACGATGGGATTGGTTCCGTTTACTATGGTAGAATAGTCTCTCCTCTTGTAGAACATACCGATATTTACACCAAAAAGAGAAGCAAGAAAAACAACTCTTTCCGTTGCACCTTCATCAGGCGCTATGAACATAAGATGTTCTTTGTCAATGATTATATCCTCGTACTCTGTAAGCAGCCCCTGAGTGAACTGCAGTGCCGGAGAGATATTCTCAATACCATTCAGAGGAACAACATTGGCCATACGGGGATCATGGGCATCGAAAGTGATCACATTATGTACCCCTATCGATTCCAGTTCCCTGAGCATCATTGCGCAGTCAAGAGATTCCCTCATGGTCTTTCTATGCTGCCTGCTTTCATAAAGGAACGGCATGATTACATTTATCCTGGAGGCTTTTCCGTTGCAGGCGGCTATGATACGTTTCAAATCCTGATAATGATCATCCGGAGACATACGGTTAGGACTTCCGTCCATCTTGTAGGTAAGAGTATTGTTGCATACGTCAACAAGAATATAGATATCCTTATCCCGTACAGATTCCCTGAGTATTCCTTTGCCCTCTCCACTGTTGAATCTGGGACATTCACAAGAAATAAGAAAGCTCTCGCCTCTCCAGCTTTGAAGAATTCTGTTAACCTTCTGTCCAGTTGAGATTGCTGATTCCAATGCTATAAGTCCGATCTTTTGTGCCATGTATTCTCCTCCAAATTAACAGATTACGATGACTTAATCATATATAAGAAAAATATTTTTAGTTTCTGGAGCTCACTCTGGTGTTGGCATCTATAGACTTTGTTATAAATGCATTGCCCCCGATAACAGTATTATCACCGATGACTGTCTCTCCTCCAAGTATGGAAGCATTGGAATAAATAGTGACATTGTTTCCGATGGTTGGATGGCGCTTCTTGCCCTTTAGGCTCTGTCCTCCGCGGGTTGAAAGGCCTCCCAGAGTAACACCCTGATAAATCTTCACATGATCACCGATTACTGTAGTTTCACCGATTACAATTCCTGTACCGTGGTCAATGAAGAAATAATCACCTATGGTTGCTCCCGGATGAATATCTATACCGGTCTTACCGTGTGCATATTCTGTCATGATCCTCGGAATCATGGGGACGCCGAGAAGCGACAGTTCATGTGCCATGCGATAAATGGAAATGGCAAAAAGCCCGGGATATGACAAAATGATCTCATCCATTCCCGCCGCTGCAGGATCACCTTCAAAACCTGCCTCCACATCGGTCTCAAGAGTTTTTCTGATGCGTGGGATACGACTCATGAATTCAAGGGTGATATTTTCAGAATCGGAATCATCCTTTCCCTGATACTTAAGTACGATGGAAATCTGTTTGTTCAGATGGAAAATAACATCCTCTATAGTTGCGGACATGTTATTTTTCAATGTATATATTCTGTAAACCTTATCACTGTAATAACCGGGATAGAGTATTTTCAGAAGCTTTTCCACAACATCAACTATTGCTTTTTTGTCCGGCTGATTGCATATATCAATGTGGTTTACGGTTCTGTCAGCCTCATAATCGGATAAAATCATGTTTACGACCTGTTCTATTCTTTTTTCATCATTAGACTTCACTTCAAGCGCTCCTTTTTATTCCTATGGTCTTACTAGGCATTTGAATACATGATATCATCCATTACTCTTTTTTAGTATAGCTTTTTCTCCTGTACAAAATAAAAACAGGTTTATCAGGATAATGAATTCATAACCACCTCACGGGCTTTTTCTTCGTTTAACGGCTTTCCCCAGATATATCCCTGGATATAATCGCATCCGATATCCTTCAGTGTTTCAAGCTGCTCTTCTGTTTCAACACCCTCTGACAGCACATCGATATCCATGATATGACCAAGTGAAATGATCGTAGCAACATACTTCCTTGAAGAATCATTATTATTCATATTGTCGATGAATGATTTATCTACCTTAAGAAGGGTCGCAGGAATATTGAACAGGTAACTGAGGGAGGAATATCCGGTTCCGAAATCGTCAATGGCTATATGTATACCCATTGATTTGAGTTCACGGATACATTTGGATGCCTTTTCCACAGACTCTATCAGGATGGATTCGGTAATCTCTATTTCGAGATTGCGTGGTGACAGATTACAGGAATCAAGAATTTCCTTAAGCTCTTCAAGAAAATGTCTTTTCATAATATGCTTTACGGAAATATTGATACTGAGCAATATGTCAGCACCGGTCTCCTGAATAAGGTTTCCGATAAATTTTGCTGATTTTCTGAAAACAGCACTGTCAACCTTGTCAATAAGACCTGCCTTTTCTGCAATAGGAATAAATTCACCCGGATTAATCTGCTTACCGTTTTTATCATTCATCCTGGCAAGTGCTTCAAAGCCCCTCAGTTTATGATTCATATCGAACTGAGGCTGAAGATTGAAATAAAAGCTGTTATTAATGATAGCTGTTTTGATTTCATTTTCCACTTCCGTTACATGCCTGTCGATAAGCATATCCTTTGTGAAGCGAAGAATCCTGTTATCTTCTTTACTCTCCTTTGCCTTAAGCATGGCCTTGTTGGAAAAAGAAAAAAGTGAATCTGTATCTGCCGCATCGGAAGGATACTCCGCATAACCGTAAGCCGCGGAAACATGAATCTCATAATCATGTATAAGAAGCTTGTCGCCAAGTACATCCCTGTACATATAAAGGGTATTCATGAGATCTTTTTCGGCTCTGTACTTTCTTATGATCAGCGCAAATTCATCACCGCCGATACGGGCTATAAAGTCAAGAGTTCCGGAAGCGCCCATATCAGCCAAAAGCTTCCATTTGGTGGATAATTCTACCAGGACCTCATTTCCGATATCAAATCCCATTGTATCATTGATATCATTGAAGCCGTTAAGGTTTATGGAAACCACTGTAAATGGCTGATTCTTTTTCACCAGATCATCCACAAGCTCTGAACAGGCAAATCTGTTGGGAAGTCCTGTCAGTATATCTGTTACAGCCTGTTTTTTCAGTTTTTCCTGATATCTTTCGATACCTTTGTTTTTGAAATAAATGACTATAAGTGTCAGTATGGTTACCAATGTTACAAAGACACCGGAAATATTGGAAATATTCTGGCTTCTCATGGCATTGGAAATGATCATGGGAATATTGAGGAGCAATACCGTAATAGAAATGGTAAATCCTACATCACCATAATAAAGGGTGAGTAAAATTGCAAAAATATTGCAGATTGAAGATAGGACACCTGCAAAAGCATTCAGTCCAAAGGCTGTGCCCTTATAGTCTATTGCAAAGGTGGAATTGACTAAAAACGGCATAACAAAATATGATCCGAGGTAAATAATAGACAGCACAATAAGACCGGATACAGATGATTTTCTTTCAGATGAGAGATTATCCAGGGTTTTTTCCAGAATACGTTTTTTTGTGTTTTGTAATTTCATTTTCGGCAAATATTGAACAAATTAAAACTATGGTTAATTGTTACGTTCTCACTCATTTATTTTTACGTTTATTATATCATGATGAGGTTTCACTCTAAAGCACAATGCTGTTTTATTTCTTCTATTTATGGTTGTTTAAAAAAGAGAAGACCATATAAACAGGTCTTCTCTCTTAAGTGTTTAATTATTCTTTTTCTTTCTAAATAACTAAATATAAATCCGTACACTTAACCTGACGAGATTTCTATCTGTGTCATGACTTGATATATTCTGCCGCTTCGTTTGCAGCGATGTATCCGGAATCTATACATAAACCATAGCAGTAACCAGGTACATCATAATAAGGGCTGTAATAGAGACTTCCGTTATCTGTACCTACTACATAGAGACCTTCCATAGGCTGATTCTCCATATCAAGAGCTCTGAGGCAATCGTCTGTCCGGATTCCTCCAAAGGTTGACCATGCTGACGGCTCACACTGTACTGCGTAGAAAGGTCCCTGTGAAACCTTTGAAAGGTACCATGGAGATGTTCCGAACTTTGCATCAACACCATCCTCACAGAACTTGTTGTACTCTTCGACTGTTTCCTTAAGATTTGTAAGACCGAACTTTTCTCCCAGTTCTTCGATGGTATCTGCTTTGGCAAGCCAGCCTTCCTTCAGACCTTCCTCGATATCCTCCGGAAGTTTATCGAGAATTCTGTCCTTGAAGTAGTTGCCTATGAACCAGTTCTTCTCATTTGCACCCTTCTTTGTAGTGTACTCATAGAGACCCTCTGTTGCCATAGCATCAACATAAGCCTGATCCACGATACCGTACCATGGAGCATTAAGTATGATCTGTTCTGAGCCATAGCTCATCGGATAATCGCAGAGAAGTCCTTCGTTTATAAATCTCTTTCCTTCACCGTCTACAAGGAGATTTCCGTAGAGACCGAACTTGAACCAAAGGTTCTGATCATACTTATCCTGCTTTGCAGGTCTTGTAGCCTTACTGTTTGTTCCGCCGTACTCACATGGACAATATCCGAAGGTCTTGCTGAGAACAGCACCCGCATCAGCTGTCATAAGGATACCGTCACCTGTGCACAGGCTGTTTCCTCCTGATGCTGCATTTAACTTACGTGTTTTTAGGAACTTCTCCTGAAGATCACGGTTTCCGAGATAGCCTCCCGCCGCAACGATAACAGCCTTGGCATTGACTGTGACTTTTGTTCCGTCAGCCTTTTCCGCATGAAGGCCTTTGGCAGCTCTTCCCTCCATGATGAGGTCTGTAGCCTGAGTGTTGAAGAGAACTTCCACGCCGGCATCCTTTAATGCCTTCTCCCACATCTCTACTCTCTCCTCAAGAGGATTTGTGATGAGGTGGAATCCGCCCTTCTCTTCCTTGAAAGGAGTCTCAAAACGGAAATTGGCTTCCTTCATCTGATATCCGATGCCTACGAGCTTTTCAACAGCATTCTTGGACTCTGTAAGACAACGGTGCATAAGAGCAGGGTTTGGTGTCCAGTGGGAATATTCCATTACATGCTGGAACACCTCGTCTACGGTTAATGTCGTTCCACCCTCTCTTGCATGAAGAACCGAAGTATCTACTGCAAAAGGTCCTGAAACCTTGATTCCGTTAACACCTGCCACAGAACCTGACTTCTCTACGGTGAGAACCTTGAGGCCTGCCTGACCTGCTGTTATAGAAGCCATAAATCCTGCAGCACCGCAGCCGATAACCGCAAGATCAACGTCATAGGTCTCATCCTCACTTGGCTTTACCTCGATCTTCTTTCCGAGCCATGCTTCCTTGTCTCCGCCTGCCTGAGCAACACAGTCTGCAATTGCTTCCTTTACGGCACGGGAAGAATTTGTAGCACCTGTAATAGCATCAACGCCGCCTGCCTGATTCTCTATGATTGCAGGAATAAGCGTGTTCTCTACCTGTGTGAAAAGTACAGGTGTTTCACCCTGTTCAAGTATCTTGACTGCTGTAAGTGCAGTGTCGCTGAATGTACATTCTACTGTGATATTACTGATGTTGCCGTAAGCTGTTGCCTTGTAGGTTCCTGCCTTGTAAATGGCTTTGACAGCCTCCTTCGCAGCTTCTGTAGCAGCCTCGGTAGCTGCTGCCGTGGCTGCGGCTGTTGTTTCTTTTGCCGCTTCAGTAGCTGCCGCTGTCGTTGCTTCGGCCGCTGCGGAAGTCGCTGAAGGAACATCCTGAGAACCGCAGGCTCCCAAAAGTCCTGTTGCAGCGATAGCTGCACTCCCCTTCAAAAAGTCACGACGTGAAATTTTTTTCATCTTAATTACCCCCGAAATCTTTTGCATTTTGCAATAATTGCCCTACAAATCATTTTAATATCTAAATATTGCAGGGTCAATCATTTTTCTTAATTGTATTATTTGTAGAAATTTCTTTTATATTTATTTTTATTTTAAATAACGCACACCAAATGGCTTGTATATATCTATCCATCTGTGCGCTATGCACAATTTCATCCATCTGCTTGTTCCCTATGCTTTTGTCCTACAATTTACATTTCCCAAAATCATAAAAATCAATTATTCAAATAAGTTAAATAGTCAAAATCTTTTTTCAATGTTATAATCTGTTTATCTATAGTATAGGAGGTTTTTCATGGATAAATTTGATATTGATGCTCTGAGAGACAATGCCAGAGAATTGAGAAACAGTATTAAGATTTATAGAGATGACGCCAAAGACCGCGCCGAACTGCTTTTACAGAAATTAAAGTTACAGGACTATATCGATAAGAAAAAAGAGGATGATAAGATCAAGAACACTCTTATCGCTATTCTCGCTGTTATCGGAATAGTTGCCACTGTTGCAGCTATTGCATACGCCGTTTATCGTTTTGTTGCTCCTGATTATCTCGAGGATTATGATGATTATGAGGATTGCGAAGAAGACGACGATGATGATGACGTTGTTGCCGAGGACTGATATCAGGCTTTGACATTTAGGGCATGGTCCATATACCATGTCCTTTTTTATGCCCAAAAAGCAGAAGTCAGAATGTAATTACTTCTTATGTTTTCACTTATTATTTTGTGAGTTTTTTTCTTTCGTATTTTTCTCAGTTTTGTTGTTTATGTCTTTTCTATATAGTAAAATGAATTGCCAATTAACTATGTTTTGTTTGATTCTATAGGAGAAGTATTTATGGAATTATGTGCCAATGCAGAAAGATGCGGAGGATGCTTTTATCAGGGAAAAACTTATGATGAAGAGCTTAAGATAAAGAATCAGGGCTTACATGAACTATTGGAGCCTGTTATCCGTACCGATGATTATATATTTGAAGAGATAGTACCATCTCCCATTTGTGAGGGATACCGTAATAAGATGGAATTCTCCTTCGGTGATTCGGAAAAAGACGGACCTCTGACTCTGGGTCTCCACCAGAAGCACAGCTTCTTTAACATTATCAATACAGATGTCTGCTCTCTTCCACATAGTGATGCCAACGAAATCATCCGCGCCACAAGAGAGTATTTTGCAGCACTTGAAATCACTTACGAGCATAAGAAGGCCCATGAAGGGTATCTTAGACATCTTCTTTTCAGAAGAGCCATAAAGACCGGTGAGATTCTTGTGGATCTGGTCACCACCTCTCAGTGGGACAGCGCCATGCGTGTAATAGCACCGGAAGAAATTTATGAGGCAAGAGCTAAAGAGCTTTCGGAATGGTTCAACAGAAGATACAGTCCCAAGGCTCAGAAAAAGCACAAGATGCCCACACCTGACAGGTACATAAGAGTTGCTCCTCCTATGAAGGAAGAGGATGTTTTAAACGGCTGGAAGGATACACTTCTAAAGCTCAAGGAGGATGGAAAGATTCAGGGTACCTTTGCCGGTATTCTTCATACTGTCAATGATTCTCTCGCTGATGCTGTGACTGATATGGGCACAACTGTTCTCTACGGACAGAGTTTCTTCTATGAGGAGATACTGGGACTTCGTTTCCGGATCACACCGTTCAGCTTCTTCCAGACAAATTCACTGGGAGCAGAAAAGCTTTATGAAAAGGTTCGTGAATACGCAGGCTTCCGGGAACTCAAAAAGGAACAGGAAGACTCTCAGGTGAGAAAACCTGTTATCTACGATCTTTATTCCGGAACAGGTACCATCACCCAGCTTATGAGCAGTGTTGCAAGCAAGGCTGTGGGCGTTGAAATCGTTGAAGAAGCTGTTGTGGCAGCCAGAGAAAATGCAGAACTTAACGGTGTCACCAACTGTGATTTTATCGCCGGAGACGTTCTTAAGGTTATAGAGGAAGGCGGAAGACTCATAAAGGAAGACGGAAGCTATGAAGATGCACCGAGACCAGACTTCATCATTCTCGATCCGCCGAGAGACGGTATTCATCCAAAGGCTCTTACAAAGATCATAGATTACGGTGTTGACAGACTTATTTATGTAGCATGTAAACCCAAGAGTCTTGCAAGAGATCTGGTTCCCCTTCAGGAAGCAGGCTACAAGGTTCTTAAACTCTGTCCTGTAGATATGTTCCCGAGAACCAACAACTGCGAATGTATAGCACTTCTCGAGAAGGTTTCTGATAAATAAATATATAATTAAATATATAAATCAATACATATATAAATATAGCCCGGATATAAGTACCTGCTTACATCCGGGCTTCTTTCTTGTTATAAGATGATATTAGTGTCAAAAGTCGATATCGTCACGCTTCTACCTTTTTCAGTTTTGCAAAGCTTGCCAGCATCTTCTTCTGACCCGCCTTTTCAAATTCTACAGTAACCTCATAATCTTTTTTACCATCCGTTACGGAAAGAACCTTTCCGCGTCCGAATTTGATATGACTGACTGTATCTCCTTCCTTATAGTCAAGGGAGCTCAGTTTCTGAACACCTTGTGAAACGAGATTCTTGGGAATGCCTGAACCGCTTTTTTTCTTTGCGCTTCCGGAAGTGCCTCTGTTAGTATATCCTGTAGAGCCCATACCGCTTAAGCCATAGCTGTTTGTACCATAAGATGATGAACCGAAGCTTCCCGATGAACGGCTGCTTCTTCCGCCAATGGTGCTTCCAAAGCTGTCGGAACCGAAGCTGTATTCATCCCTCTCATTATATTTCTGACTCTCACGCCTGTTCTTTCTGTAATCCGAGTAGCTTCCTGAGCCATAGGATCCGCCGTAGCCTGAACCGAAGGCATCTGCAAAAGGCATCTCATCCTCACCATATCTGTTGATGAAGGACTTTTTGCACATCTCATCAGGAATTTCATTGATGAACATGGATGGCTTCATCCTTTCGAAGTTTCCGTTCACCATACGGGACCGTGCACTTGTCATCACAAGCTCCTCTTCTGCTCTTGTGATGCCCACATAGCAGAGACGTCTTTCCTCTTCAAGCTCCTCATGGTCATCCATGGATCTGTAGCCCGGGAAAAGACCATCACTCATACCCACAAGGTATACCTTCGGAAACTCAAGTCCCTTAGCTCCATGAAGTGTCATAAGTGTAAGAAGGTCAGTGTTGTCATCCTTTCTGTCGATATCCGCAACCAGAGATACCTCTTCAAGGAACTCACTGAGCTTTGGTTCTTCGGCATGGGCCTGATAGTCAGCCGCCTTGTTTATGATTTCTTCGATATTCTGGAATCTGGTCTCGGCTTCAATGGTTCCTTCTGCCTTTATTTCAGTTCCGTATCCGGTATCATCACGTATTGATTCAATAAGCTTCTGTATTGAATAGCTTTCCTCATCCATTGCAGGCTGATCCAGGTATCCTGCGATACGAAGCCTGTACTTCCATTTCTCAACCATATCAGTGAACTCAAGAAGCTTTTTGCCCGCTTTTCCGGAAATGCCTATGAGCTCTGCCTTTGTGGCTGCCTC
>DFGZ01000143.1:16060-16845 GCA_002371295.1 Oribacterium sp. UBA3737
GCATCACCGATTCCCCGCTTCGGAACATTGATTATACGTTCAAAGGCCACATTATCGGCTGCATTGGCAATCACCTTCATATAGGCAAGGACATCTTTGATCTCACGTCTCTGATAGAAGTTAACGCCTCCTATGATCTGGTAAGGTATGTTCATCTTTATGCACTGCTCTTCCATAAGACGAGACTGGGCATTGGTACGATAAAGAATGGCCTGATCGTGGTAGGCTCTTCCTGTGTTCTTTACCTCTCTTACAACTGCATAGGCCTCGTCGTTCGCACTCTCAAACTCCTGGAAGGTGACATCCTGACCGCCTTTTTTATCGGTCCACAGACGCTTCTGCTTACGGCCTTTGTTGTTCGCGATGACAGCATTGGCACAATCAAGTATCTTTTCTGTGGAACGGTAATTCTGTTCAAGCTTGATTACCTTCGCACCCGGAAAGCTCTTCTCAAATGAAAGAATGTTCTCGAGATTTGCTCCACGGAATCTGTATATACTCTGATCATCATCACCAACGACACATATGTTTCTGTACTTTCCTGCAAGCTTGTATATAAGGTTGAACTGAATATCGTTTGTATCCTGATACTCATCTACAAGTATGTATCTGAAGCGTTCCTGATAATACTGAAGTACTTCCGGCTCAGTATCAAGAAGTTCAACCGTCTTTAAAAGCAGATCGTCAAAATCAAGGGCATCATTCTGATGAAGCTTCTTTTCATAAAGGGTATAACATTCAGCAATCTTTTTTTCCGTAAAATCACCTCCGGAAATCTGTTTTCC
>DFGZ01000327.1:0-774 GCA_002371295.1 Oribacterium sp. UBA3737
GACAGATGAAATGTGGGATAGTCATATTCTATAGTATCTATATACTCATCTACAGAAATATCCGTATCCAGCTCCTCCTTGATCTCCCGGGCTAATGCTTCCTCCGGTGTTTCTCCCGCTTCGATCTTTCCACCGGGAAACTCCCAACCATCTTTGAACTCCCCGTAGCCTCGCTGGGTGGCAAATATTTTATTGTCATTTCTTATTACTGCGGCTACAACTTTTACTGTTTTCATATGATTTTCAGTTCCTTTAATCCTCCTATTCGTCGTCAAACAACCCATCCCACAGCATCCTATTGTAATTTGCGTTAGCTTCTTCACATGCCTTCTTTTCTTTCCATCTTTCGATTTCGGTACATATGGAAAGCGTCTCATCAGCTATAAGTTCCGCACTATGCGGTTTCACATTATTGGGTGTTACTGAAGTCAACAGATACGGTTCCTTTTATAAAGGCCTCTGCATTATTGTTGTAATAGTTTAATGTAGTATCCGTCATTGATTACCTCGATACTGAATTCATTCGTTTATATGATATACTTATACTTATATTATAATCAAAATCAAGGGAGAATCGAGATGTCTTTGTTTGCAAGTCATGAAGCAATTTAGGGTTATCTCCTTCCCTGAACCTTTCCACGTTTCCTGAAATCTACATTAATTTCTTCATCCCAGTCACTTTCATCGAGACATTCACTTGCCTTTGCAGCACCGGGAGCCATCATTACTGAGCATACAGCCTTGGAAATACCGGAAAAGACATTGGCAGTACCA
>DFGZ01000327.1:906-3356 GCA_002371295.1 Oribacterium sp. UBA3737
TCTATATTGGCACCGATGAAAATGAATTCCCATCCGTACGTCTCCTGCTGATGTTTCACCATTTTTTCGACTTCCTCCCTTGAGTACCGGGAGCTTGCATTCTCCATTCCATCAGTGGTGATAACAACAATAGTATTATCTGGTCTGTCTTCAGGTCTTATATATTTGTGAACATTACCGATATGGTGGATCGCACCGCCTACTGCATCAAGAAGAGCTGTGCATCCTCTGACGTAATACTGCCTGTCTGTCATCTTCTCTATCTTTTCGATCGGAACTCTGTCATGTATCACTTCACTCCGGTCATCGAAGAGAACTGTGGAGACCAATGCCTTCTCCCCGGTCTTCTTCTGCTTTTCCATCATGGCATTAAACCCGCCGATTGTATCTGCCTCAAGACCTCCCATAGATCCGCTTCTATCCAAAATATAAACTATCTCTGTATAACCTTTACTCATTCTGCTGCCTCCTGCATATCTCTGTATATTGATTTCTGCCCCTCTGCAGCGAGGCATTTCTTATCTGTTGTCTTAATGATACATTTTTGCAATTAAAAAAAGGTCAACTTCCGGTTGACCTTTTTAAACCCATATAATATCTACATTATCATCTTTTATATAAAGACTAAATTTTGTCGATTACTACTAATAAGCGGTTTTTTAAAGAGGACAATGACCATGAAAAAGATATCTATCGCGTTATGTATTTCACTTCTTATACTTTCGACTTCATGCAGTAAGGATGGATGAATATGTCCTACCAGCACTTTCCAAAAGATGTATTAATAGCAGAAATGTAACGAGGATAACTATGATTGAAAGAATATTGTATCGAAAAGACATGCTGAAATGTGCAATGTGTTACGATGCTCCCTGCAGCACTGCATGTCCTAAGCTTGAGCCTGATAAACTCCTAAGAAGCATATGGTTTGATAACGAGAAGGTTGCTGCGGCAAGTCTTCCGAAAGAAAATCCCTGCATAAGCTGCGACGCTACTTGCGAAAAGGCCTGTGTACGTTCTGGAAAAGTTCCTGTAAAGGATTTAATCACACGGTTATACGATGAGGTTAAACCGTCTCTTGAGGTATCACTTCCTAAGGATGAAATACACTTAAGAACAGAAATCTGCGGCATACCACTTGAAAATCCTTTCCTTCTGTCTTCATCTGTTGTTGCAAGCTCTTATGATATGTGCTCAAGAGCCTTTGAAGCAGGATGGGCAGGAGCATCCTTTAAAACCATCTGTAACTTCGATATTCATGAAGCATCACCCAGGTTTTCTGCCATAAAAGGGTCTGACGGCAACATAATAGGTTTTAAAAATATCGAGCAGCTTTCTGACCATAGTGTGGAAGAAAATATGGAGATATTCAGGCACCTGAAGAAAACCCACCCAACAAAATTCATTCTTGCTTCTATCATGGGGAGAAATGATGAGGAATGGGAAACACTTTCCCGACTCTGTGAAGAAAACGGTGCCGATGCCATAGAACTTAATTTCTCATGCCCTAATATGGCTGAAGAAGGTCTTGGTTCAGATATAGGACAGGACCCGGAACTGGTGGGGCGTTTTACTAAGGCTGCAAGGCGCGGTGCCACTATTCCTATTCTTGCAAAACTTACGCCGAATGTCGCAACCATGAGCCCGGCAGCTGAAGCAGCTCTTCGAGGTGGTGCGGATGGGCTTTCTGCGATAAATACCATAAAGAGCATAACCGGAGTAAATCTACATACCTATGTTGCCGGTCCTTCTGTTCATGGAAAATCTGCTTTAGGAGGCTATAGCGGAAATGCTGTGAAACCAATTGCACTTCGCTTTATGGCGGAACTTGGAAAAAATCCGAAGCTTAAAGGTATGCATATAAGTGGAATGGGTGGTATTGAAAATTGGTCTGATGCCCTGGAGTTTATTCTCTTAGGTGCGGGAAGTGTACAGGTTACAACAGCAGTAATGCAGTATGGATACCGTATTATTGATGACCTTAAAGCGGGCCTCAACTACTATCTTGCAGAAAAGGCTCTTAACAATGTAAGTGATCTTATAGGACTGTCACTGGATACTGTCAGTGAAACCACAGATGTTCTGGAACGTGACACTATAGTATTCCCGAGATTTGATAAGGACAGATGTATAGGCTGTGGAAGATGTGTAATTGCGTGCTCTGACGGCGGACATCAGGCAATAAAGATCAGTGATGACAGAAAGATCTCTCTGGATGGAAGCAGATGTGTCGGATGTCATCTCTGTGTTCTTGTATGTCCGGAAGAAGCCATAGGGTCAAGTAGGAAAAGGGTTCACAGATCGAAATAAGACAGTAAAATTAATGTCCCGGATATAAGAGTAGCATCTTATATCCGGGCATTTAGCTAATATCATTGTAAACCTCATGGTCCAGAAGTCCTTCGGTTTCAGCTGTAAGTACTGTTGCTGTAGCTGCTCCGACAACGTTG
>DFGZ01000295.1 GCA_002371295.1 Oribacterium sp. UBA3737
TTGAAGGACTGGAATACCATTCCCATCTTCTGTCTCGCTTTTCTGATGTCATAGCCCTTTTTGGTAATGTCTTCGCCGTTAAATATGATCTGACCTGATGTCGGTTTTTCCAGAAGGTTCATGCAGCGGATAAGGGTTGATTTTCCTGTTCCGGATGGACCGATGAGAGCGACCACGTCGCCGTCATTGATGGTGAAGGAAACCTCCTTTAGAGGTGTGACATCAGCATATTTTTTTGTCAGGTTTCTGATCTCAATCATGAGTGTTCACTCCCTTCAGTATGTCTTCTCTCTTTCTCTTTTTCGGATCAATGTTCAGTTCTATTTTTCCTACTATTGATGTAAGGAGACCCCCAAGGATAAAGTAGATAACTGCTACAGCTATCAGAGGGAAAAATGCTTCATAGGTCCTTCCTCGTACGATGTCTCCCATCTTGGTGAGATCCTGAACTGCGATATAACCTACTATGGCCGTGGACTTCACAAGTGCAACTATGGAGCTCTTGAAAGCCGGCAGAAAATGAGGTACCGCCTGTGGGAGTATGATGCGGAAGAATGCATATATATCCCCGTAGCCGAGAGCAAAGGCCGCTTCTGTCTGTCCCCTGTCGATGGCGCCAACGCCTGACTTAAGCATTCCGAATACACCGGAACCGAATACCAGAGTAAATCCGATTACGGCCACAGCTGTGCCGTTCAGCTCGGATTTTGCAAAAATGATGTAGTAAAGGATCATGAGAAGCACAACCACTGGCATACCCTGTACCAGCCACACAAAGAAACCGGCAAAGGCATTGGCAGCCCTGTTCCCATTCCTGCATAACATGTAAAGGAGGAAACCAAGAGCGGTTCCGAAGATTATGGAAAGTGCGGTTATGATAAGAGTGGTGAGGATGCCGGAGATAAACAGCTTGTAGCGGTCCTCCCTTATGAATGTTTTTTCAAAGCTTCCCTTCAGACTGCCAAGGAAGGAATGGTCTTCTGTTATTTCTGCGCCTTTTGCACTCCTGACGATAAGCACATAGTATGCCGGAAGATATTCTATAAAGTTCAGGGCTTCTTTTCGTTCATCCGTGACAACAAGCGAACCGCTGATGATATCGGCTTTTCCTGATCCTATGGAAGAAAGAACGGCTGAGAGGTCCAGAGGTATGAATTCAACATGTACGTCCAGATCCCTGGCTATAAGGAGCAGCATTTCCACGTCAAGACCTAGAATCTCGCCGTCTGCGCCCACATAGCTCATAGGCTGTAAGGCATCGCCTGTTGCAACAGTCACAGAACCGTTTTTACCGGGCCAGTCCTGCTTCGGCACAGTTTTTACAGATTCATCGGCGCCTGTCCATTTTTTCCAGAGAGCGTCCTTTGTGGACTGAGGGATACGGTCATAGGCTTCCTGCCACTCTTCTATCCGCTTATCATCTTTTGCGAAACCGAATCCAAAGGTGGTCTCACCGAGATTAAGAGGAAAGAGGGCCAGGTCCGGATCCCGGTTGGCAGCCAGCTCTGCAACGGCGTTGTTCATAAAGCCCGCATCGGTCTTATGGGTCTTTAAGGCCAGTATCATGTCAGCCAGGGAAGCGTAGTAGGTGTACTCTCCGGCACTTTTTACTTTGGAGGCAATGAGAGATTCAAATGGAGCTCCGTTCAGCATGGAAATGGTCTTTCCGTTCAATTCATCAAAGGTCTTATATTCAGGTTCTTTAGAGGAATCACGGGTTTCTGTGAAAGCTGAAAGATTTTTTGAAAGAACTGCAAGTACTATGCCACCTGAGCTTGTGGGATCTGAAAACAGCACCTCTTCGGAGCGCTCCGGAGTGACATTCATATCGGTGGTGAAATCGTATTTTCCTGATTTTACAGCGGGGATTCTTGCAGAAAAATCCACGTCTCCGAGATCCAGTGCGTAGCCCCGGTCACGGCAGAAACGAACCACAAGATCTATGTCATATCCGACATTTTTGCCGTTCTTTATATATGACCATGGCATATCTGTGGAGGTGGTTATGACATGTATGGTTCCGTTTTCACCTGTAAGGTCATCCATGTTGACAAACTTTTTCTCTTCGTCAACACCCATCCAGATATCGTCTATTTCCTTAAGGGTACCGTCAGCCCGGCTCTTCTCCAGAAATTCGTTCAGCTCCCGGCACAGTGCGGCACTTTTCTCGTCGTTCTTCCGGAAAGCGAAGCTGTAGTTCTGACTGGTTATTCTATCGTGAATGTAGTTGATGTCCGGGTTCTCTGCATGAATAGTCTTAAGGTTCGGCTCGTCCCCTAAGTAGGCATCGATCTTTCCGGCAAGGAGCGCAGAATTACAGTCCAGATAACTGTTGTAATAAAGGTACTCGCTGTCGGGAAAGTATTTGGCAGCAGCATCCTCCATGAGAGTTCCTGTGAGGACACCGAGACGTTTTACTTCATAGTCCTGCCAGTGAATTTCTGCATCTGATCCGGAAGTACTGACTTCGGCCAGAGCTTTTTCAGAGGAAAATAAGGGCAGAAAAAGAATTGCCAGTGAAAAGATACAAAACAGTTTCTTGAAAACATTTTTCATAATAAAACCCTTCCATACTCATGATTTTGTATATATAAAGAATCGGCAGGAAAACCTGTTTAATCATTGTTTTACAAAAAAACTCATGACCATACTTAAACTCAATTTTGAGCTTAAGATGGTCATGAGTCAATCGGTTTAATGGATTTTCTATAAGTTTCTTAAAGATACAAAAATTCTGTTTTTAGTATGTTATTTCCCGTTTTTATCCTGTAAACCGACATTGGGATCCTTGTTTTCGGATAAATAAGGTTCGTATTGGGTTCAGGAATCAGTATTTCGTCGCGGCCCTCTCCGGCAAGTGAATGTACGGCACATGTGAAGTCAGATAATGAATCCGGAGTACTCTCACCTGATGAATGAGAGTCGAAGTCTTCTTTTGCAAATGCAGGCTGTTCGGGAATCGCGAATCCGCAGTCATAGGCTTTTATCTCAACATCTTTATAGAGCTTTTCGGAAACATTGACGAAATGCTCTCTGATATGCCCTTTTTCTGTTGGCCGGATTAGGGTGATCACGTCAATGCCTCTTACGGGACTCCAGTGCATCTCGATATGGTCTTCATCGATTATATACCCCTCTTCTGTCCTGTTCTTTGTATAGACGAAACCGTCTATTACAAAGGCAAGAGTGGAATCGGGAGCATTCTCCTCAAGGCTCACGTTTGAACGGGCGATACTGAAGCCGAATTTACTGCTGTATGCGAACTTTGAATATTTTTCTATATTGTGGCTGTGGCCTTCGTGAGAGGTTTTTCCCGGTACAAGAGTCACTACATGAGTGCAGCAGCCCTCCTTATATCCCCGCTGCAGGATCATGGGAACATGGGGAAGGAAAATACATTCGGATATGTCGGAGGGTTCATTTTTAGTAAGCATATCCTCTTTTAAATCTGAAGCCGGACTGATTTTTTCTGTTCCTGAGCAGGTGGTATCTGGCTCATTTCGGAAATCCTCTGCTTTAGCCCAAAGCTTATCCTCATCCGGCAGTGCCAGATAGAAAAACCCCTGGAGTCCCCAGTAGGGGGAACCGGGAGCATTGTAGCTTTCAGACATCTGTAGGTTTCCGTAGCCGTAGCCGATGGTGAGGATTCCTGCATTGTCGAAGACCGGGCGGCTAAGCCACCATGAGAGATTCCTGCTGATTAGTTTAAGGATTCTTGATTCAGATACAGGATACACTCCGGTCATCAGGCAGGTGGACCAGAAAGCACTCTGGGCAAAACGATAGGTCATGGATCTTCCGTATGGGAAGCAGCTTCCGCTGTCATCAAAGAAAAGCTCATAATCCCTGCCGAATTCCATGGCTCTTTCATAAAATCTCACGGAACGGTCAGGATCTTCCTCCTTCATGAACTCTCTGTAGATAAGTCCGAAGCTCAGCATGACAAAAGGATTGTAGTAGTCCTTGTCTCCGCCGTTTCCGTCGTTGTACCAGCCTCCCTCAGCATAGTAGTCATCGATCATTCTGAGGCCGTTTTCCATATTCTCTTTACTGTATGGAAGCCCGCGGACTTTAAGCGCCAGGTTTGTGATGATCTGGAAGAACTGCCAGTTGCAGGCGCAGAGGTTGTGGCGGTTACATTCATTAAGCCAGTCGGCAAGGTTTTTCTTTGCGGAACCGGAAAGGGGATCATAGAAAAACTCAGGAGCATAAAGCATGGCAAAGCCTATAGCAGGCATCTCACAGAATTTCTGATCGAAGTCATGACAGAGCCCCCAATAGTCCGGAGACCCGGGATCGGTTCCTGATTCTATTCCATTTGTATAGATTCTTACCAGTTCGGAAATCAGAGACAGCCGGGATGAAATACTTTGCGAGGTTTCAGCAGAGCCGTGAACCTCATGAGAGTCATGGGAGTGCTTTTTGCCGGAATTGTCTTTGACCAGGCGAAGAACTGCAAGCTTCTCATCTTCTGAAAGGCCAGCCAAAAGCGGAACCAGTCCCCAGAGAGGTCGTGCAAATGCCTCCATCTCCTGTGAAGAAAGCTCGTAGTGTGTCCTTGTATCTCCTATGCGAAGTCTCCCTCCTGATTCGGAATAGAAAGGAATCAGCGGTTTCAGAATACGAAGAAGTATGTCCTGAGTTTTATTTTTATAAGTAAAATCCGATGGTTCAATTCCGGAAAATGCTTCCATAATTGTTCTCCTTAATAGTCTCCCTGAAAGAATCAGAGTTTATCTAGTTTTATATCCGAAATTCGGCAGCTTCTCCCAGCGGCTCTTAAGGAAATGTGCAGCCATCTTCGGACGGCGCTCCTTGGTGAAGACACCCTTTCTGTTTCCGTCTGCCCGATACACTCCCTGAATGGTGCCGAAATCTGCGAAGGCCCAGCATTGTTCTCCCATAAAGAAGTCCCGCTTATCGAACTCTGCATCTATACGGCGATAGTACTCCGCCTGAAATTCCTCGGTCCACATTTCCGCAACGGTTCCGTGAAGTCCCGGCAAAGTGTCGCAGCCGTACTCGGTGACCATCACAGGCTTACCCTGCTTCTCCCAGAAATCAAGCTCCAGATTCCATGCATAGATTGCACTGTCCATGTCACCTGAGAGGTTGTACCAGCCGTAATAGCGGTTAATACATACCACATCCATGGTCCTGGTGGTGATGTCCCTTGTGTAGTCATTCTGGCAGCAGACAAGAGTTACAGGTCTGTCCTGAGGATCAAGCCTGTGGGTATACTCATAAAGCTCATGCCAGTAATTGTAAGCTGATTCCGGGAAATTCTCGGTGTCGGGCTCGTTCCCGAGTGACCACATAATAACTGATGGATGGTTCTTGTCTCTCGCCACAAGGTCCCGGAGGATGCTCTTGTGGTAGTCCTTTATGGGAAAGGTATAGGGATCCAGAACACCGCCTCCTGCTATGCCAACAGCCGGTGTTTCGTCAATGATCACGATACCCTCTCTGTCACAGAGCCTGTACATCTCCTCCGCGTAAGGATAATGGCTCGTCCTGAAGCTGTTGGCCCCTATCCAGTGAAGAAGGCTCACGTCCTTTACATTGAGTCCTTCATTGACTCCTCTTCCGGAAACGTAGAAGTCCTCATGCTTGCCGAAGCCCTTGAAGTAGAAGGGCTTTCCATTGATGAGGAACTTTGTTCCTACTACCTTTACGGTGCGGATGCCGAATTCCTCAGTGTATTCATCTTCTCCGAAGCGAACCCTCAGGCTGTAGAGATATGGATCCTCCGGCCATGGATTCCAGAGATGGGCATCGGGGATACGGATTTTTCCGGATGCACCTGCTGCTTCGGCAATGACCTCGCCATCCCGGTCCAGAACCGTAACGGTAACATCCTCTTCACCGGCAACGGATCCTGACACTTCGATACTGTAGCTTACGATTCCGTCCGCTCCTTCGATATCAGGTACTATGGTCACATCCTTTATGTAATTCTCAGGTGTTGTGTAGATGGAAACATGACGGTTGATTCCCGCATAGTTAAAGAAGTCGAAATTAGGGAGGTTCACGGTGCCGCGGTGCTCCTTGGCTTTCTGTACCGCAGGGACCTGGGCATTGTCGGAACCGAAGAAGGCGGTACCCTCTTCATTTCCCATAGGCAGGGTGTGGTGATCCACCCGGTTGTTGCAGGAAACTGTGAGCTTTATTTCCTCACCCGGGGTCACAAGATCCGTGATTTCAGCTTCAAAGGGAAGGAAGCCCCCTCTGTGGGTAACGAGCTTTTCGCCGTTAAGCCAGACTGTGCTGTCGTGGGCTACGGCGTCGAATCTTAAGAACAGGCGCTGTCCCTTAAAAAAGCCGGGAATCACACAACTTTTTTCGTAATAGGCTTCTCCTGTGTGGTTTCTGTAAACCGGGTCTTCCCGCTGATCGTTGTAGGATGCCGGAACATAAAGCTCCTCCGCATCCTTTGGGAAATGCTTCTCCCACTG
>DFGZ01000168.1 GCA_002371295.1 Oribacterium sp. UBA3737
CAGCAAGGATTCAACAGAGGGACACCCTGTTTACAACAGAGTAGTGGGACTTAAGTCTTCATTTAAGCTTCCTGAACAGGGAAAATAAATTAGGCAAGTAAGCTGAGAAAAAACTCACGCAGCTAAGTATTTATACAGAATATGTGAGCCGGAGACGGCACATTTTATGAAAGAGCAGATTTCCGAAAGGGGGTCTGCTTTTTGTAAATATCCCATGGAACATGTCCCCGGATACTGCGTATTGGGGGAGGGGGAACAGGAGCTTTCCGTGATCCCCCGGCATCGTGCATGACAGTCGGATAGAATCATGGATGATTTATGGTTTTCTACACCGTGCAACAGAAGTGAATCTTTTGTTGCACGGCTTTTTTATTTCCGCGGACAATATGCAATATCAGGGAAGGTTTACGAAAGAACGGAAAATATTATCAGCCTGAGATTAAGTATGATGGTTTCATCAACAGAGAAATAAAAATCATAGATGATCAAGGAGATAAATGATGAAAAAGACACTGCCTATCGGTATACAGGTTTACGGTCTCAGAGATCTTTTGGAGAATACACCTGAGAATTTTAAAAATGTGATGAAGAAGGTTAAGGAGCTCGGATATGACGGCGTTGAGCTTGCCGGACTTTACGGACACACACCTGAATATATAAAGGAAACACTTGATGAAGTAGGACTTATTCCTATCAGTGCACATGTTGCATTTGCTGAAATGATGGAGAACATAGATGGCATTATTTCCGATTATAAGAAGATCGGTGTTAAATACCTGGTGATGCCTTATATGTCGGAAGAATACCGTCCGGCAAATCCGGAAGGCTTCAAGAGATTTCTTCCGCTTTTAAATGAAATCGGTCAGAAGATACATGACGCAGGCATGACCTTCCTCTATCACAATCATGATTTTGAGTTTGTGAAAATGGATGACGGCAAATGGGGATATGATGAGATGTTCGAGTCCATCCCTCATGACAATCTGATGTCAGAGCTTGATACCTGCTGGTGTCAGGTAGCAACTTCAGACGCTGAGGGCTTCGTGAAGAAGTATAAGGACAGGATCCCTGTAGTACATCTCAAGGATTATATCAAGCAGGGCGAAGTTAAGAACATGTACAAGCTCATCGGTATCGACAGCGAGGAAGAGGAAGGCGAGACAGGTTATTTCGGTTTCAGACCGGTAGGTTTCGGAATGATGATCTGGGAGCCGGTTCTTAAAGCAGCGGTTGAATCAAATGCACAGTGGGTGATAGTTGAGCAGGATGAGCATTATGAAACAGAGCCCCTTGAGTGTGCAAGAAGAAGCCGTGAGTACCTGAGAATTTTAGGCTGGTAAAGCTTTAAAGGCTTTTAAGGTATTCCGGCGGGGATGCCTGGGCAAGGCATTCCCTGTGTACGGAAGAAAATATATAGAATATAGGAGCCGATCAGATCTGCATCCTTATGTCAGAGATGAACGGCGACAACCAAACTTTTTATAGGAGAGAAGATAAAATGAAAGAAATAAGAATAGCGATCATCGGAACAGGAATGATTTCACACAGACACATGACAGTTATCAGGAACCTGCAGAAGCGCGGACAGAACCTTAAGGTTGTGGCAGCTGCTGAAATTGACAAGGCTAAGCTTGAAGCATTCGGAAAGCAGTATGGTATCGACGAGAAGGATCTCTATCAGGACTTCAGAGAGATGCTGAAGAGAGACGATATTGATGAAGTTGAGGTTTGCGTTCACAACAATCTTCACACATCTGTAGCCACAGCCGTAATGGCAGCAGGCTTTGACTGCTACTCAGAGAAGCCGATGTCAGCAAGCTATGCAGATGCAAAGATCCTTTACGACGCACAGAAGAAGTACGGCAGGAAGCTGGCTATCCAGATCAGCTCCATTTACAACCCTCAGACAAGAATCGCAAAGGAAATGATCGCTGACGGAAAGCTTGGCAAGATCTATCATGCAAGAAGTGTCGGACACAGACGTCAGGGCCGTCCCGGCTATGATATGCCTTTCTTCAGCCGTGACTTCGTAGATCCGAAGGTAGGCGTACACGGACCTCTTTTCGACCTCGGAATCTATCATATCGCACAGATGCTCTATGTAATGGGCATGCCTGAGCTTGAGAGCGTATACGGAACAACAACCTGTGATTACTGGAGAGACAAGAGAATAGATGATGCTGTAAACTGCCATACACCTGTTGAGGATCTTTCCGTTGCCATCGCACGTTTCAAGAATGGTCTTTCAATGGATATCTATGAGGACTGGGCTATCCACATGGATGAGATCGGTTCAAGCTTTATCGCAGGTTCTCTCGGCGGACTTAAGTTCACAGATGTTGACCAGACAGGCGGACCTATGGCTGTCCCAGAGGGAGGAAACATCGTTGGCGGCGGAGAGCTTCAGAAGCCCAGACTCCAGTACTTCGGTGTTGATGAGAAGGGTCGTCTTTTCGATACTAAGCTTGAGTGTGCTATCGGTGATGTAACCGGTATGCAGGAGCTTGCTCTCAACCCTGAGATGGAGAAGTTCAATGACAACCAGCTCCACTGGTATTCATACCTTCGCGGAGAGCTTACTGATGAGACAAGAATCGACTCACCTTATATCGCAATGCAGACTGCATTCCTTTCCGAAGGTGTTGTTCTTTCCAACGAACTCGGCCGTTCTGTTACTGCCGATGAGATCAGGGCAATGTCAAAGTCCATCGCTATCCGCGAGCAGGAAACACCTTTTGGCACAATTAAATATGATTTTGATGATTATAAGGCTTAATCCGGGTGATCATCATAGATGCGGGGACGAGAGATCGTTCCCGCTTTTTTCGTGATTCAGGGTTTGAGTCTTTTCTGTGCGCGGCACGGTTTTATAAAAATCACAGAATTATTTTTTGTAAAATATGCTATCATCGGAATAGCATTAAAGTGATTTTTGTTCAAGGAGTACGTTTTTAATCTTATATGGAAACCAGGAATCTAAGCTATATCGTAAAAAGAGCCCTTAAAAATGAAACCTCGCGACAGGTGGAAATGACGATTCTCTTTCTGCTGGAAGGTAAAATGACCGTTCGTTACCGGGATGAGGATTTCAGAATGACAGAGGAGGATATCATACTCATCAATCCCGGAACCGAGTACGAAATCACAGAGTGTACCGATGCCCTGTATGGGATTGCCATTTACCCTATGCAGCTTATGTCAGATATCCTGAAAAACAGCAGGATGATGTTTTACTGTAACTCTGTTGTTGATATGGGTCATTCTTACAGGGATCTGAGGGATATTCTGTTTGAGCTTACAGCGGAATATACCGAGGATTCCCATAAGAGTTCCGCATATAATGCAAGCCTCCTGCTAAAGCTCCTTGACTGTCTTGTGGAAAATTATCAGCTGGAGGTCAATGATCTGGCGGATGAGGAAACCGAGGCAGACGCCCGCATGAGGGAGATGATGCAGTATATTCTCTCGAATCTTGACAGAGATATAAATCTTAATGAACTTGTGGACAGCATGTTTGTTTCGGCATCTACACTTTCGCGAATTTTCAAAAAGCATACGGGGGTTTACTTTGCCGACTATGTAATGCAGCTCCGGGTTCAGTCATCGCTGCAGCTCTTAAGATCCACAAAGCAGTCCATAACCCAGATCGCCCTCACCTGCGGATTTGCCAATTCCGCCTCCTTTAACCGTTCCTTCAGAAAGGTTATGGGGGTTGCACCTACGGACTACAGGAAGAAGTTCCAGGGAGAAAGCATTCCCGAAGAGGTTATCGAGGATAATACGGAAGAAGATATCCGTGAAGAGCTCAAGGAGAAGGGCTATAAAAAGGTAAGAGGAGAGAAAAGCTTTACTGCACTGATAGACCTTAAGAAGAAGCCCGGGGTAAAGTACGAAAAAACCTGGAACAGGATAATGAATGTGGGTGCAATGAGCGATCTTACCAAGGCGAACATTCAGTATCATACGCTTTTTGTAAATGAGCATCTGCATTTCAGCTATTTCCGCGTGTGGATCGTTTTCAGCAGAAAGATGATGCTTTTCGACGGCAGGAATATCGGCGTATACAATTATGACACTGTTGACCAGGTGCTGGATTTCTTTGTGCAACATCATCTGCATCCCTTCCTTGATTTCGGAAGAAGACCTGAGGTGGCACTTAGTTCAGAAAACAAACCGATATTTTACAATGAAGAATACATTGACTTTGTTTCAAGGGAAGCCTGGGAAAGCCTTCTGGAGGATTTTATTTCGCACATTGTTTCGAGGTACGGACTTGGGGTGGTTTCCAACTGGATCTTCGAGCTTCCACGGGACAACTGGCATGAGTCGAGCCATCCTGAACAGGGACTTTATAAGGGAGAGTACAGTTTCTTTGATGCCTTTTTGTTTTTCTGCAAGACCATACGTTCAAAGATTCCCGGTGCTGAAGTCGGAGGTATAGGAAGTGTTATCTCCTATGATGAGGACTATCTTAGAGATTTTTTTGCGAAATGCCATGAAAATGATGTAAAGCCGGATTTTGTTTCATTTATTTTATTTCCTTATGAGGTGCCTCTTTATAGTCTTCCGGGATCAGATTCCGGGATGCACGTCACGGATAGTATTGTGAATGAAGAAAGTGAAAACCATAGGTTACTGGTCATTTCAAAAGACAGTGACTGCGAGGAGGTACAGATCGATAAAATCAGTGCTCTCATGAAATCAGCGGGAATGGAAGATGTAAAAACCTATATCACTGAATGGAATAATACCATATCCAACAGAAATGCTTTGAATGACAGCTGTTTCAGGGCAGCGTATATGGTGCGGAAGCTTATAAATATCTACGACAAGGTTGATACTATCAATGTCATGTGTGCCTCTGACTGGATAAGCAGCTATATGGACACCGTGGGGATCGCCCATGGAGGCATCGGACTCCTCACAAAGGATACCATACGTAAGCCTGCATATTATGCAATAGACTTTATGAACCAGCTTGGAGAATATGTCATTGACCGGACGGAAAAGTTTATAGTCAGCAGGAAGGAAAACGGAGATATATACATAGTGTGTCATAATTTCTCATGGTTCAGGGAGAACTATCTCATGCAGGATGAGGATGTGGATATAATGGAGAACCGCCCTCTGATCTTCGAAGATGAGAAGGAGCTTAATCTCCTTATCAGGCTTAAGAATTTTGGAACTCCGGGTGAGTACTGCGTAAAAAGAAGGACCATGAATGACAGTAACGGAAGTATACTTGGTGAGTGGAGCAGGTTTCAGTTCAACACCAGACTTACCAGACAGGATATCAAGTATCTTGAGGCTGTCTGCCTTCCAAATCTCAGCCAGAGTGTTTATTCTGTTTCAGGGGAAGGTGACACCATGGAGCTGGAATTGAAGCTGGAACCACACGAGATAAGCCTTATTCATATTTTCAGGACATAAGTGCTATTGCCCGTGGAATACCTTTTAATGACTTGGTATAAGTGCCGTAAGTCTTCCGATATCGACTTTTGACACTCACAGCAGTACTTGAATGATAAAAAGGATGCAACAGATGATATAAATCTGTTGCATCCTTTTTTGGCTTTGTGACTTTTGTGCAAATCATAGCAGGAGAATTTAAATATATGAAAAGAATGGTTGTTCAAATTCTCCTAAAATACACTTATCTAAAGAAACATTTTTGTCAAAAAGTTCTTGGTGGGAGTAAAAAATTTGATAGGGGTATCAGCTATGGAGAAAAAAAGAAAGCTTCACGCTTAGGCATGGTTTGCTATGGTCTCGGAGACCTGGCATCACAATTCGTATGGACCTATGTGGGGTCGTACCTGACGATCTACTACACAGATGTAGTTGGTCTCGCACCACTGGCGGTAACAGTGATCATGATGCTGGCAAGAATATGGGATGCAGTTAATGATCCTATGATGGGAGCAATTGCAGAGAGAACACGTTCAAAATTCGGAAGGTTCAGACCGTATATCGCATTCGGCGCTCCTTTCCTTGCGCTTTTCAGTGTACTCACATTCGTTAATCCTTTCGGAGGAAAGAGTACAGCAGGAGTTATCTGGGCAGCGGCAACCTACATTATCGCAGGTATGATTTATACACTTGTAAATATTCCTTACGGCGCACTTGCAGGGGTAATGACCGAGGATGCAGATCAGAGAAACGTAATCAATACTTTCAGAAATATCGGAATGAATCTCGGCATGGTGATCGTAAACGGTCTCTCGGCAGGTCTTGCTCTTAAGTTTTCGGCAGCAGGAGGACAGGTTGCGGACGGACACGGATATATGATGGTTGCCATTATTTACGGAATCATAGCTGTTCCGATGTTTTTGATCGTTGCGCTTACAGGCAGGGAGGTCGTACAGCCTGTAAATGAAGAAGTAAGAGGATTTTCCTTCAGGGAAACAATCGCAAATCTTGTAAACAATAAGTATCTCATGATCATCACACTCATCATGGTGCTTCAGATGACCGCCTTCATGGGACGTATCGCAGTAACAGCCTATTATGTGATCTACTGCCTGGGTTCATTCACAATGATCGGTCTTATCATGACTATCCCTTCCATCGGAGGAATCATCGGTTCATTTTTTGTTCCTTTCTTTGCAAGGAAATATGGAAAGAGAAATGTCATTATGACTGCAATGGCAATTCAGGCAGTCGGACTTTTCATCATGTATCTTGCGCCTTTTGACAACATGAAGATGGTGCTTGCAGGAGACATTATATTCGGTCTCTTCAATGTAGGGTTCCCTATGAGTCTTTCAATGGTTTCAGACTCAGTTGACTATATGGAGCTTAAGAGCGGAGTCCGTACAGACGGAACAGCTTATGCCACTTACGGTCTTGCAACAAAGATCGGTAATGCTATCGGCGGAGCCTTCGGCATCATGATAATGAGTGCCTTCGGTTATGTTGCAAATGCTGAGCAGACTGTGGAAGCCCTTAAGGGAATCAATATCACAGTAAACCTTATTCCTGCAGTTCTGTTTGTGGTTTCAACTGCAGCCTGTCTGCTATGGGATATGACAGATGCCCAGGCTGATGAGATCAGAAGAAAGCTTGCGGAAAGACATAGCGGAAACAGCTGTGAAGAAGAGGTAACTGAAGGTTTTATTGAGACAGCTAAGGCAATTTAATTTAAGAACGACAAGGAGAAAAACGATGTATAAGTATGATAGAAAAGGTCCAAAGAGAGGAGTGGCTTTATACAGCTACTCAGCAGAGTTCGGGCTTACAAAGACACTGGAAGACTGTTTTGAAGAGTTACGTGACATGGGTGCACATGGTATAGAGATTCTTGCCAATACCCATATCGAAAACTATCCCTATCCTACAGATGAATGGGTAGAGAAATGGCACAGACTTTGCGATAAGTATGAGATCGTCCCAGTGGAGTACGGAAACTGGATCGACTCACATGTTCTCGGTGACAGGGATCTCACAACCGAGGAATCAGTAGAGATGCTTAAGAGAGATATCCGCCTTGCGCACAGACTTGGTTTTACGGTTATGAGAACAAAGATGCCGGTTATCAATGACCTTCTGGAGCCGGTGCTTAACTGGAGAGAAATCATTAAAGGCGCTCTTCCTCTTGCTGAGGAGCTTGGCATCAAGATGTGCCCTGAAATCCATACACCATCAAATCTTAAGGGTAAGCTTGTTACGGATTTTGTTGATTTCATCAAGGAGACAGGCACAAAGAATTTCGGTCTGAACATTGACTTCTCTGTGTTCCGTACAGAGTTCAAGGAAGGCGAGTGGGTTGACCCTAACTACACGCCAAACAAGCCTGAGGACATCATCCCGCTCCTTCCTTATATTTATTGCTGCCATGCAAAGTTCATCAATATGA
>DFGZ01000079.1 GCA_002371295.1 Oribacterium sp. UBA3737
AGCATACAGGGAAATATTGAAAAAAGATTTTCCGGAAGGCGGGTACTATTGTATCGTTGATCTGGATGGGGATAATGTTTATGAAATGGCTGCGGCATCGAGGACTCCATCTTCGGACGGAAAGTACTTATCCATGGTGGTTTTCGTAAACAAAAATAACGGAGAAGCAGAATATACAGTACTTAATACCGAACAGGCAGCAGGTTTTGATATCGGATACGGGGATGAAAAGGGAAAGCTTCTTGTACGGACAGGAAAAGATTCGGTACATCATTATGTATTTCAGTTAAAGGATGATTCCTTGGAGAGATCGGATTTTCTTGTTCTGGATAAGATAATGGACAGTGTCGATAAAACAAAGGATCCTGAAGGTTATTGGAAATACTTAAATCAGGACAGAGGGGATTTTGATAATCTTCTGATGTGGACCATAACAGAAGAGCATCTTGACAGAGACTTTAGCGGACAAGTATCTGCCACACCAGGGTTCTTTGATGCCATAGATATTTACTTAAGTGAACAGCCTAAGGGTAAGCTGTACGGTATTTACAAAAACAATATAGAAGATGCTTTCTCAAAGGATTTTACCGGGATAGAGGGAAGCTTCGGGGAGCCTTCCGCCAGAAGGCTGAGCGTCGGTTTGGAAAAAGATAAGGATACCGGTAATAAGTATCTTGAATACCATGAAAGCTTTCTTTGGTGCAGTGATGGAATCGGCTGCTTCGTCTCCGAAGACAATACTGTAATGGGGACCCTGGAAACCTTTTTTGATGTGAGGCAGGATACAATCACCTTCAAGGAGCTGCAGGATACACTGGGAGTTCAGTTTTACCATGATTCATCAGCTTCTGATTATGACATTATCTTTGTATATAACGGACACACCTTTTATATTGAAGCTGCGGATATGGTAAACGGACTGATCGGAAAAGGAGCCCATGTGAAAGCTTCGAAAAATGCCATAGATACAGGTAATCTGCCGCTTTTGTTCGATTCCGACGGAAACATAACCGAGAACTATAGTTAAAATAAAAAAGAAATATCTTTTCAGGTGCGATATGTAAATATTTTTGTATAAACAGTACATAATGGAAGATAAATCCCATTTGATTATGGAATTATAATGATTGTTCTGAAATAAATACAGGATTATAATTATAAGCATAGTCAAACTGCTTTAATTTAATGATTATGATCATAATCATAATGCGTTGTGGTCCGATATGGACTTTTGATTTTTACATCATACTATACGTTCACATGGGGGATTATGTATGGAAGGATTATTGGCTTTTATTACTGCGGTCTGCAGCAGGATCCAAACGGTATCCGATTTGTTCTGGGACTTCCCGACAAACTTTGAATGGTATTCCGGAATTCCGGTCTTGGGAAATTTTTCCCTGGCTATCATTCTGCTCATAGGTTCGGGAATCTATTTTTCAGCTAATCTCAGATTTATTCAGTTACGAAAGTTTAAGTACGGTTTACAGGTACTGAAAAACAGCAAGGCTAAAACAGGTATCACACCTCTTGCTTCATTTTTCCTTTCAACAGCGATGCGTGTTGGTCCCGGAAATATCCTGGGTGTAACAGGTGCGGTATCAGTGGGAGGTCCGGGTGCACTTCTCTGGATGTGGATTTCGGCATTTTTCGGAATGGCTACTGCATTTGTTGAGTCAACATTATCCCAGATCTTCAAGGAGAAAAAGAATGATGAGTATCTGGGCGGTATGTCCTTCTACGGAAGGAGACTTCTCAGGAACTCAGCTGTCGTCGGTGTTGTACTTTCTATGATGTACATCATATATGCGATACTCTGCTTCCCGGCTCAGGGCTTCAATACGGTTTCAGCCATGGGACAGATCGCAAGCATCATCAGCGGAAAAGACCTGCCGACTACTCATGCAGTATACTGGGTTGGCTTTCTGGCAGTTATTCTGGCCACATGTGCGGTTTCCTTCGGCGGTACAAAGAAGATTGCAAAGGTAACAGACGTGCTTGTTCCTGTAATGGCCATAGTTTACGTTATCACTGTAGTTCTTCTCGTTATCATTAATTTCACAAGGATTCCTTGGTTCTTCTACGCCATCTTCACTGAGGCTTTCAAGCCGGAAGCTGTATTCGGCGGTGCCTTCGGAACAGCTCTTATGCAGGGCGTAAAGAGAGGACTTATGTCCAATGAAGCCGGTCAGGGTACCATCACTATGCCGGCAGCAGCATCTGATGCCGCACATCCATGCGATCAGGGCTGCGTTCAGGCAATAGGTGTTTTTCTTGATACCATAGTTATCTGTACTCTTACCGGATTCGTAGTAATCATGGGCCGTGCATGGCTCACAGAGAATGGTGCTGCATGGATGGACCTCGGAAAGCTTCCAAAGTATCTTGCATCTGTAGAAGAGCTTACTCCGGGAACCGGATTTAACAGTGTTGTTACACTGCTGGTATCACTTTGTTTCGGACTTTTCGCATTCACATGTCTTCTTGGCTTCATGTCCTTCTCAGAGATATGTGCAAACAGAATCAGCCGCAGCAAGGTTTTTATCAACACCATAAGACTTATAGATATTGCTGTTATCTGCTTCGGAATGCTTACATCCATAGTAGGTCTTGATCTCGGTGCACTCTGGGATCTTTCTGATTTTGCCAATATCCTGATCGCTTACTGTAACATCCCGCTACTGTATGTCGGCTTCAGATATGTTAAGAAGGCTACAGAACACTTTGAAAAGAATGATGGAACTCCTTTTACTTCAGAGGTGATAGGAACAGAGGTTCCGGTCTGGGATGAAAAGGCTGAAGAATTAAAAGATAAAAACATATCTGCATGAAGCTGATATAAAAGAGATCGTGGACAGAAATCCAGGACAGAAATTTCGGACAGAAATTCCGGACACTTGAAACCACACTAAAAGAAAGTCCCTTGGGCATTTAAAACGCCTAAGGGACTTTCTCTATATATAGAAGTAATTTAAGGATATGTTCTTGGGGGTAGAGAGTATATCTTTATCCTAAAATGACTCTTATATCAACTTCCTTACCGCCCATATCAGGTGTTATGAGATTTCCTGAATGGAGCTCCCCGTCCACATAGAATTTCTTTACACCCTTTTCTACATGGGCAGGATTTTCAACGTGAATCTTATATGTCTTGCCACGGAACTTGCGGACAACATCATAGCCTTCAACATCCTTAGGAATGCACGGGTCAATGCGTAAACCGTCAAAGTCCGGTGTTATACCGAGTATGAACTGGCTGATGGTGGTAAAGGTCCATGCTGCAGTACCTGTAAGCCAGCTGTTCTTTCCTTCCCCGTGACTTGGAGCATCCTTGCCTGCCACCATCTGGCAATATGCATAAGGCTCTGTACGATGGATCTCACCTATGTCCTCAAGGAAAACAGGATTTGTCTTCTTATAGACCTCAAAAGCCCTGCTTCCGTGACCTACCATGGTTTCAGCACATGCGATCCATGGATTATTGTGGCAGAAGATACCTGCATTCTCCTTATATCCGGGCGGATAAGAAGAAATCTCTCCAAGCTCAACATGATATCTTGTGTATGCCGGCTGGTTCAGCATGATACCGTATTTTGTATCGAGACGTTCTTCAACGCTCTTCAGTGCCTTCTCGGCCATTCCGTTCTCCACACCGACACCTGCTATGATACACATGCCCTGTGGTTCAATGAAAATCTGACCCTCTTCACATACATGGCTTCCTACAGGATTTGAATAGGCATCGTATGCACGGACGAACCATTCTCCGTCCCAGCCGGCGGTCTCGATGGCCTTTGTCATAATCTCAATTTCTTCCCGGCACTTATCAGCCTCCTCATTTAGGTTAAGGTGTCTCAGGATACTGATATATTCCTTTCCGTATTTTACGAAAAGGCCGGCGATAAACACACTTTCTGCAACAGGTCCCTCAGAAGGTCCTGTGGTCTGGAAGCTTTCACCCGGTGTCTCTGAAAAACAGTTGAGATTCAGACAGTCATTCCAGTC
>DFGZ01000292.1 GCA_002371295.1 Oribacterium sp. UBA3737
TTCTCACCTCCTATCAAGAAAATTGACATACTCCTTCGAATTTAAGCTATCACAACGATTGGGGCTTTTCAAGAATTTGCAGATGGAATTTATAAAAAGTTAGCAATATCCACCATAGTCTTTATATAGAGCTACCTTTGCAATGGGGTACGGTTTTTCTTTCCGATTATCTTTCCGGTTATCACTGCTATGAAATTACAGAATTAAAAGATTTATATAATTCGTTGACATTTAAGGCAGAAAGATTTATCGTAATTAAAAAGTTAATAGTTTAAACCGTTGAAGCGGAGATTAAACTATGTATGCTCCCACAGAGAGTCGGCGATGGTGAGAATCCGGCAGAACACAGCATGGCAAATGGACCGCTAAGGGCACAATGAAAAGCATTGATGGTTATAAAGCTTTTATGTATGTAAAGGTGATGAATAGCTGAAAGCAGGTTTCGCTTAAGAACAAGTGACAAGCTTACAGAGGTTTATATGTAACTGCCAGGCTTAGTATCCTGTGACGTGAGACATACGTTAGTTGTCGGAGATATGTTGGTATCTCGCAAAGCGCACGATTATTTTATCGTGAAACAGGGTGGCACCGCGATTATTCGTCCCTGACAAAGTCAGATTATATGACTTTGTCAGGGCTTTTTTTATTTTCCTCATATATCTTCGTTTCGAAGAAATGAGGATGCCGCCGTATTTTTTACGCAAAGTGAGATCTGTAGTTTCAAAAAGGGGATGACCCGGAAGGAGATCAAATGATCAAGAATGCTATTGAAAAGATTGCAACACTTAAAGGAGATTTAACTTACGATGAGGCTTATCAGGTCATGACTGAGATCATGACAGGACAGACAACACCTACACAGAATGCGGCTTTCCTTGCGGCCCTTTCCACCAAGTCTACGAAGGCTGAGACTATAGACGAGATCTCGGGCTGCGCAGCTGCGATGAGAAATCAGGCCACACAGGTTCCTCATCCTGGTATGGAAGTTCTGGAGATCGTAGGTACAGGCGGAGACGGTGCACATAGTTTCAATATCTCTACCACGGCAGCCATGGTTATAGCCGCAGCAGGCATCAAAGTCGCAAAGCATGGAAATCGCGCTGCATCATCTCTTTCCGGAACAGCTGACTGCCAGGAAGCGCTTGGTGTAAATATCCAGCAGGATGTTGAAAAGGCGCAGCAGCTTCTCAAGGATGTAGGCATTTGCTTCCTCTTCGCTCAGAAGTATCACGCAGCCATGAAGTATGTAGGACCTATCCGTAAGGAGCTTGGCTTCAGAACAGTTTTCAACATCCTCGGACCTCTTACAAATCCTGCAAACCCTGACATGTTCCTTCTCGGAGTCTACGATGAATATCTGGTGGAGCCGGTTACCAAGGTTCTTAGTAAGCTGGGAGTCAGGAGAGCTTTCGTAGTATACGGACAGGACAAGATGGATGAGATTTCCGCATCAGCTCCCACAACTATCTGTGAGCTCAGGGACGGTTTTTACAGAACCACAGTTATAAAGCCTGAGGATTTCGGTTTTGAGAGATGCAGTAAGGAAGACCTCGTAGGCGGAACAGCAGAAGAGAATGCGAAGATCACAAGAGGCATCCTGAGCGGTGAGATCAAGGGGGCAAAGAGAAATGCAGTTCTCCTTAACGCCGGTGCAGCCATCTATATCGGCGGCAAGGCAGATTCCATTGCCTCCGGCGTAAAGCTGGCGGAAGAGCTCATTGATAACGGTTCAGCTCTCAGGAAGCTTGATGAATACATAAAATGCAGTAACTAGTACATCGAATAATAAGTGACCGGTACATAGCAAACTGCTCGAATGAAGTATCAAAGCGTCTTCAATAGTTTTTATGTGCCAGAAATATAATTAACGCTGTACCGGTGAATAAACAGAATCTGATATCTGAAAGAAATCAGAATTATAGCAGAGGATAAAGCACCGGATTCTTAAGGATGAGTGGTTAAGTGTTACGGAAACATGGAAATGTCCTGGAGGATATATGACGAAAGTTAAGATCTGCGGCCTAAGGCGACGGGAAGATATAGAAGCCGTGAACCGGCTGAAACCTGAGTACATAGGCTTCGTCTTTTATGAGAAGAGCAGGCGGAATGTGACAGAGGAAGAGGCGATGGCCCTGAGAAAAGCATTGGACCCTGACATCATATCCGTCGGTGTCTTCGTGGATGCGGAGCCGGAGCTGATCCTGAGGCTCGTAAAAAAGGGGATAATATCTGTCGCCCAGCTCCACGGCCACGAAACAGAGGAATATATAGAAAAGCTGAAAAAGGAAATGGAGAAGTACCGCGTGGAATCGGATGATGGTTCTCGGGAAAGAGAAGCAAAAATTTCATCAATGCCGGAAGACGATATAAAGGTAAGAGAAGCTGAGGCTGAACATGAAAGGGACTTTGAACATAGAAAGGACTTTGAACATGAAAAGGAATTTAAAGTGATGAAAGCCTTTCTTATCAGGTCTGAAAAGGACCTTCAGGCGGCACGGGAGACCAAAGCGGACTATATCCTTTTTGACAACGGCCTCGGCTCCGGTGAGACCTTCAACTGGGAGATATTAAAGGACTTCCGGAAACCCTATTTTCTGGCGGGCGGGCTTACGGATGCCAATGTCACATGCGCCATACAGCGGCTTTCCCCCTATGCTGTGGATATCAGCTCGGGAGTAGAAACTGACGGATACAAGGATCCGGATAAAATTAAATCATTTATTGATGCGGTAAGGAGAAAAAACTATGTCTGATACAAAAGGAAGATTTGGTGTTCATGGCGGACAGTACATACCTGAGACACTTATGAATGCTGTTATCGAACTTGAAGAGGCCTACAACAAATACAAGGATGATCCTGAGTTCAACAGAGAGCTCATCGAGCTTTACAACGAATATGCCAACCGTCCTTCGAGACTCTACTATGCAAAGAGACTTACCGAGGCTCTGGGAGGAGCAAAGATCTATCTCAAGAGAGAAGACCTTAATCACACCGGTGCCCACAAGATAAACAACTGTCTCGGACAGGCGCTCCTGGCAAAGAAGATGGGTAAGACACGCCTTATAGCAGAGACCGGAGCAGGTCAGCACGGTGTTGCCACAGCCACAGTTGCGGCCCTTCTCGATATGGAGTGCGTTGTGTTCATGGGCAAGGAGGATATGGAGAGACAGGCTCTCAATGTCTACAAGATGCGTCTCCTCGGTTCAGAGGTGGTGCCGGTGACAACAGGAACCGGCACCCTCAAGGATGCGGTATCTCAGGCCATGAGAGAGTGGACATCAAGAATAGCCGACACTCATTACTGTCTCGGCTCCGTTATGGGCCCCCATCCCTTCCCTACAATTGTAAGAGACTTCCAGGCAGTCATCTCCAGAGAGATAAAGGAGCAGATGCTTAGTAAGGAAGGACGTCTTCCGGATGCGGTCATTGCCTGTGTGGGCGGTGGTTCCAATGCCATCGGATCCTTCTATCATTTTATCGAAGATAAGGACGTGCGCCTCATAGGCTGTGAGGCAGCAGGCAGAGGAATCGACACCTTCGAGACAGCTGCCACCATAAATACGGGAAGGCTCGGAATCTTCCACGGCATGAAGTCATATTTCTGCCAGAATGAGTACGGACAGATCGCTCCGGTTTACTCCATTTCAGCCGGCCTTGACTATCCGGGAATCGGACCCGAGCATGCATATCTTCACGACATAGGGCGTGCGGAGTATGTTGCCATCACCGATGACGAGGCGGTGGATGCATTTGAATACCTCTCAAAGGTAGAGGGAATCATTCCTGCCATTGAGTCATCCCATGCACTTGCCTATGCGAAGAAGCTGGCACCAACCATGGACAGGGACAAGATCATCGTTGTTACGGTTTCGGGAAGAGGAGACAAGGACTGTGCGGCCATCGCGCGTTACAGAGGGGAGGATATTTCAGAATGAGCAGGATTACAGAAGCATTTAAGGATCATAAGGCATTTATTCCGTTCATAACTTGCGGAGATCCGGATCTTGAGACCACCGGAAAGTGCGTTTTGGAGATGGTGAAGAACGGTGCGGACATCATCGAGCTGGGAATTCCATTCTCAGACCCTACCGCAGAGGGACCTGTCATCATGGAGGCCGACAACAGAGCACTGTCAGGCGGGGTGACTACGGATCAGATATTTGAATTCACAAAGAAATTAAGGCAGGAGGTGTCAGTGCCTTTCCTCTATATGACCTATGCCAATGTTGTCTTCTCCTACGGCATCGAAAAATTTATGAAGGAGGCTTCCCTCGCAGGTGTGAGCGGACTGATCCTTCCGGATGTGCCATACGAAGAGAAGAAGGATTTTTCGGAAATCTGCGACAAGTATGGAATAGAGCTTATTTCCATGATTGCACCTACCTCAGAGGACAGGATACAGATGATCGCAAAGGAAGCGAAGGGCTATATCTATGTTGTTTCTTCACTGGGGGTTACCGGTGAGCGTTCAAGTATTTCAACAGACATCGGTTCCATGGTGAAGCTCGTAAAGGAGAATACATCGGTTCCCTGCGCTGTAGGCTTCGGAATTTCGAATCCCGGGCAGGCAGCAGCCATGGCAGGTTTAAGTGACGGTGCCATCGTAGGCTCCGCCATCGTAAAGATCATCGCAAAGGAAGGAAAGAATGCACCGGCTAAGGTCGGGGAGTTCGTGAAGGCCATGGCGGAGGCTGTGCATAAGGCGTGACAGCAGGTTTTGAGCGCCGCGGTCTGTACAGAGGCTATGTATTCTCCCAGGCGCCCCTAAGCCGCAATGCTGTATCCGGCGTGTATCTCATAAGCTGCAAGATGCACCGGACTTAGCAAAGGCAACAGTCAGGAGCTGTATCCGGTGTATATCTCATAAGTTGCAAGGCTATCGACAGAGTGGTCAAACTGTGATAAACTATGGCGGTATGCGAATTTGAGAAAAAACGTTTTTAAACGGATTCCGGATCGTGGATTTTGTAAGCATTAGCATGATCCGATGTGAAATCCGATTAGGAACCCAGGAGGTTATATATGGCAGATTATACCGAGAGAGCCAATGCAAAACTTATGGAGGCTATCGCTAAAATAAAGGAGTCGGATGGAGCTGACAGGGAAGCTAACATGATGCTTGAAACCGAGCTCATGAACAATGCAGAATTCATCATGCCTGTAATGATCGAGAACGAAGAGTCTGCAAGCGAAAGAAAGCTTCTTTACGGAGTTACGGCTATGAAGGACGGCCGTCCGTTCTATATGCTTTTCACCAGCAAGGATAAGCTTAAGAGCTGGAACAGAGAGGGAAGACGAGTTAAAACAGTTGTACATAAGTTCGAAATGGTCTGTGATATTGCATTTGGCGACGAACGTATCTTTGGTCTGGTAGTAAATCCGGGAACTGACAATTTCATCATTGCACGTGCAGGAATCTCCGCTCTTCGTGCAAGAATGAAGGGCATAGCACTTGAACCTAATGGGGAGAAGTCAGGCAAAAGTGCAGGTGTTGTTTTCCAGGATGTTCGTGATGATGAGGTTTCTGAGGAGCTTAAGACTTCCATTGCGTTTGCTATGAGAAACGATCCTAAGATCACAAAGGGTTACCTCAGGGATATGGTCAAAAACGGTCGTCTGTCTTATGTAGTGATAATCGAACATACAGGTACCATGGAGGAGTCATTCCCTAAGATCATGGACATCTGCAAGAACCATTCACATGGCAGAAGCATCGCTCTTCTTTCAGCTCAGGCACCTGCCGCAGAGAAGGCAATCGAGGGAGTAGAGCCTATCTACACTGCCTGATGGAAAAAGATTCCCGAAACAGGCATTTATTTGAACAATGTATGTCAAGGTAGTCTTGACAAATATATACATACACTAGTAAAATTCTTATACTTACTATAACTAAGTACTATTTTCAGAAAGAGGTGTTGGAATGAAGCATATCATTACATTAAATACCAGAGACATGAAGAGATCAGAAGAGAAGGGCGGATGCGGTGAGTGCCAGACATCTTGCCAGTCAGCT
This sequence comes from Oribacterium sp. UBA3737, assembly GCA_002371295.1. The sequence goes on from DFGZ01000292.1 coordinate 6,015, forward strand.
TGCAAGACAAGCTGCGGTATTGCAAACCAGCAGTGCGAGAACAAGAACGCTTGATAATTCAGGTTCGCGAGGCCGGGGCATGATGCTCCGGCATTTTTAGTGTATAAGTCCAGTGTCATGCGGCTGTACATCCGGAAAGCTTGCTTTCCAGGATGTACAGCCATATGACACGACAACATAAATCGAGAAGCAGCACGATAGTGCGGATTCGAGATTTATGTAGCATTGCGGCTGCGTATCCGAAAAGCAGGCTTTATGGGTGCGCAGGACTTATGATTTATGTAATTTAGGGAGATTTAATGATTCATCAGTATAAATTAAATGGTTACAACATAGTACTTGACGTATACAGCGCCAGTGTACACGTTACAGACGACCTTGCTTATGATGCCATAAAGCTCATTGATGAGGGAAAGTCATTTGAGGAAGCAAGAAAGGAACTTGCCTCCATGCATCAGGAAGCAAGCGAAGAAGATCTTGATGATACTTTTTCAGATATCCGGGAGCTGACAGATAGCGGAAAGCTTTTCACTAAGGACATTTATGAAAAGGCTGCCGGCTATTTGAAAAAGCAGACAACAGTGGTAAAGGCACTTTGCCTTCTTGTTGCTCACACATGTAATCTTAACTGCAGCTATTGCTTCGCTTCACAGGGAAAGTTCAAGGGCGACGAAGGCCTCATGACCTTTGAGACAGCCAAGAGAGCCATTGATTTCCTCGTTGAGAATTCAGGAAACCGCCGCAACCTTGAGGTTGACTTCTTCGGCGGCGAGCCTCTCGTTAACTTCGACGTATGTAAAAAGACTGTAGAGTATGCGAGATCCATCGAGAAGGAGCACAACAAGAATTTCCGTTTCACACTTACAACAAACGGTGTCAATGTTACCGACGAGGTCATCGAGTGGGCTAACAAGGAGTGCTACAATGTGGTTCTTTCACTTGACGGACGTAAGGAAGTGAACGACAGATTCCGTGTGAACCGTGCAGGTCAGGGTTCTTATGACCGCATCGTTCCGAACTTCCAGAAGTTTGTTGAGGCCCGCGGAGATAAGAATTACTACATGAGAGGAACATTCTCTCACTTCAATACTGATTTTACAAAGGACATCTTCCATATGGCTGATGACCTTGGCTTTACTGAGCTTTCCATGGAGCCTGTAGTTACTGAGCCGGAAAATCCAAGCGCTCTTACAGAGGAAGATCTTCCTGTTCTTTATGAGCAGTATGAGATCCTTGCGAAGGACATGCTGAGAAGAGAGAAGGATGGCAAGCCGATAACATTCTACCACTACATGATTGACCTCGAGCATGGTCCATGTGTATACAAGCGTGTGTCAGGCTGTGGTTCCGGAACAGAGTACATGGCTGTAACGGCATGGGGTGATCTCTATCCATGTCACCAGTTCGTAAACGATCCTGAGTATAAGCTTGGCAATGTTTTCGACGGCGTAGATCGTCATGATCTTGTAGATACCTTCAAGGAGTGCAATGTCTACTCACGTCCTGAGTGTAAGGAATGCTGGGCAAGGATGTACTGCGCAGGAGGATGTTCTGCCAATGCTCTTCACGCTACAGGTGACATCAAGGGCGTTTATGAGTACGGCTGCAAGCTTTTCCGCAAGCGTATGGAATGTGCTCTTATGATGAAGGTCGCTGAGGCCGAGATGGCACAGGAACAGGAAAATGAAGCGTAAACAAAGCTTGTTTGAATATTTAAAATCATATAATGAAAAGGGCATATATCCTTTGCACATGCCGGGTCACAAGAGGCGGATGCCTGATCCTTTGTTTTTTAGGGAAGCCGGTGCCCAGGACGCATTCGCTCAGGATGTCCCCGGTGGTACTGCTCAGCAGTATGGTCATTTACCGGAATCACTGAGAACAGACACAGGTTCTTCGGTTTTTCCGGGGAATTTGATTGCCTATGATTTCACAGAGGTGGAGGGCACCGATGATCTTCATCATGCAGAAGGCATCTTGAAGGACTCCATGGAGCGTACGGCAAGGGTTTTCGGAGCTGATAAAAGCTATTATCTTGTAAACGGCAGTACCTCCGGAAATCTCATAGGTGTAAGTGCTATATGTCCGCTTAATGGAGAACTGATCGTGGCGAGAAATTGCCATAGATCAGTTTTTCATGCATTAGAGCTTAGAAATATCACCCCCCATTTTGTGTATCCAGATTTTGACAGGGACTTCGGGATCTTCGGAGGGGTTACTCCCGAAGCTGTGGAGGAGCTGTTCCGGAAGTATCCCGGCTCATCGGGAGTTGTCATAACCAGTCCCACTTATGAAGGGGTTGTTTCGGATATTCAGGCTATAGCAGAGGTATGCCACAGGCACGGCGCGGTCCTTTTTGTTGATGAGGCCCACGGGGCTCATTTCGGACTGGTTGAGTCTTCGGGATTTCCGGAAAGCGCAGTAAAGTGTGGCGCGGATCTTTCGGTACAGTCTGCCCATAAGACTCTTATCGGTCTTACTCAGACCGCTTTTTTACATATGAAAAGCAGTCTTGTGGATGTGGGAAAGATAGAGAGATTCATAGATATATATGAGACTTCCTCGCCGTCCTACCCTATGATGATATCTCTCGATGCCTGTACCGGGATGGTGCTCGGTGAAGGAGAAGAGGTCTTCGGTAGCTGGGCAGAGACCCTCAGGCTGTTTGACGAAAAGATCGCATCCCTCCGGCATTTCAGGGTTCTCTGCCATGGCGGCGATACTCCTGAGGATCACAGCTTTTTTGATTTTGATAAAAGTAAGCTTCTGGTGAACTGCCGGAACACACATCTTGATGGCGAAAGTTTCATGAGAATCATGAGGGACAGGTTCGGATTTGAACTGGAGATGCAGCTTTCTCAAAATGCTCTCGCCATGACAGGACCGGGAGATGACAGACAGCAGATACTTAGATTTGCAGAGGCTCTTCTTACCCTTGACAGGGAAGAGGAAAAAAGAGGCGATGATGACTGGGATTGTTCGGAAGGTGCACATAGTAAATCACATGCTCTCAGTCATCAGTTGTCTTTTGATTTTTCTGATTGTTCCGAAGGTGCACTTCGTAAGCTGGAATTGCGAGAGAGTGAATCGGAGAATGAGTGTGTGGAAGGACAGGATTCCCGTGAGAATAGCTGTAGCTGTTTTGATAAGGTCGGTACAAAACAAAAGGATGTGGACCCGGAAATAAAAGAAAACACAAGGGAAGTTCCCGGTTCCGGAACGGATTATATGAGTCTTATGTCTATAGAACTTTGTCAGGCTGTCACGATTCAGCATGCTGTTGAGGCGGAAAGTGAGTCTGTGGATATATCGGAAGCTGCCGGCAGGATTTCAGCTGAGTACGTTTACTGCTATCCCCCGGGAGTGCCGCTTCTTGTGCCGGGAGAGACATTGGACCAAAGATGTGTGGCAGGACTTCTGGAACTTCTTGGTAAGGGATACAGGCTGCATTTTACAAAGTCCGGGCAATACAGCAAAGATATAGTATGTCTTAAAGCTTTTGACAAAAAAATTATATGACGGATGACGTGGAGACGGTTGTTCTTTTGTCCCAACAAAATCCTGATGACAGGATTAGAGTAAAGGTAGACTTGGACGAACTGGATGAAACCAGCGCTGAAGCAAAAGCCAATGCAGCTCAAGGTTTACCTGAGCTTATAATCACTGCTACTAACATGGAACATACAGATAATTCAAAGGCAAAGCATAAAAAGGATGCAAAGTACGGCTGGTATAAATATGAATCGCGATTTGCATTACCGGTATTTGCAGGTGATGGGGAAGTTGAAAGATACAATGTTTTTCATGTGGCAATGATTTTAAGACATGATAAGGATGGTAAGAAATACTTATACGACATTATGAACATAAAAAAAGAAACGAGTGACCTTTTCCAGTCCGAAGACCTTACTCAGTAAAAAACCCATTTCTTGATACATATGTTAATGGGATAACTGGGGATTGTCAAGAGCAATTTATGATTTCGAAAGGATGCATGTATGGCAAATAGTAAGAAAACAAAATGTTATATCTATACCAGAGTTTCCACTGCTATGCAGGTTGATGGATATAGTCTGGATGCCCTGATGAAAAGGTTAAGGCTATCGAAGATGCTTTTAAGTATTTTCAGATGATATAGAAAAAATAAAAGAGACTCTTGGCGGGAGTCTCTTTTGCGTTGGAAAATCAAAAATACCTATTTTATCTTATAGATTATAATTTAACTTTGTATTTTGAAGCGATATTTTTATCTGAAATCAAATAAAAAGTAACAGTAGCACTGTCATCGATAATGGGAATGAGCACTCTGTCTGGAATGGATCTGCCAGGGAGATTCATGCTTTCATAAGTGCGAATTGTTATGTCGGTGGCAAAATTAGGTAGACTTGACGATTCTATAAGTTGTCCAAGAGCGTCATAGTCGTTTTGGATAATGAACTTAGAATCGGGCATTTCTTCTCGTACAAGCTTATCCCATATTCCTACTTCAGACAACATTAAAAAGCTTTCGCCGTTTAGTTCACGGAAAGAAAGCTTTTTCTTTTTTGCAAGCCGATGGCTCTTTGGCAGTGAAACGTAAAGCTGTTCAGAGTCATATTTTTCGCAAATGAATTCATCATCCTCTAATGGACGGGAAAGAATAATGAATTGATATTGGTTGTTCCTTAGGCCGGATATCAGTTCATCTTCTGACTTGTTTTCTGAGATTATTGACATGTCAGGGAACAGTGCTGAAAGAGAAGGGATAAACTCCATAAGAGGTCCCGGACCCACAGAACCGACTGCAATAGTTCTTTTACTCCTCTCAAGGGCACGAAGGTGATCTATCATGTACTGCTCTTCATTTAGTATGCGTCTCGCGTAATCTGCAGCCAGTAATCCATTCTCGTTTAATGATAACTTGTTTTTGGTGCGCTCAAATATCGGAACTCCGAGCAGTTCCTCCAGTTTCTGCATCGATCTTGTCAGTGATGGCTGAGTCAGATGCAGTTCTTCTGAAGCCTTTGAAAGCGTACCGCATCTTTTAAAAGCATCTAACTGTTCAAGCAAATATATTTCTATCATGAGCATGTACTCCTTACAGATAATATGATGCAGCACATTGCACACGAATGTGTGCGTGCTGCGCATCATAAGTGAGTGGCAAATACTTTTGACACTCACATCATAATATAAGACAATCGTTATAATCACTATACGTTCTAAGTATAGCACGATGCATAATCGGCATTGTACTGTTTTTTTCTTTTTTGTTAACATTAACTCGAAGAACTTATTAATTTACTTTATAAGTCCAGCTTCAAAGTATAGAAGACGGATGCGTGTTTACACGCAGCATGGCATCAGTGCAAAGCTTGGAACTATGCGTGGAATCTATATCATGGTGGCACATGGCGTAAGCCGTGCATATAAGTTTACTTGCACCTGATTATGAGTGTAAAAAATATCTAACAGAGAAAGAGAGGCAAAATGAAAAAATCTATTTTATCAGTTATTCTAACAGCATCAATTCTTGCAGGATGCGGAGCGCAAACTTTGAATTCGGAAAATGCGGTGTCATCTGTAAATACTTCTGATTCAGTGGAAACTTCTGCAGAGGAGATTTCTCCAAGTAAGGAGGCAACTGAAAGCGAAGAAACCTCCATGGATAGAGATGTGCTCATGATTGCAGATCAGGGAATGTTTTCATCAGGTGGAACTGTTACAGATCCGGTTGCAGGGGAGTATGATCCCACTAAAAGCTGGATGGATGACACAAGAGCAGGTAATACAGCGCATGTAGATCATGCTAATGTCTTTTATCAGATTCCTGTAAATGATAGCGGGAACCCTATCGTTTATCTTCACGGATATGGTCAGTCAAGGATGGGATGGATGACAACTCCTGATGGGAGAGACGGATGGTCGGATATATTCCTAAAAAACGGACACGCAGCCTTTCTGGTTGATCAGCCAAGGAGGGGAGAGGCCGGACAGACTTCATCCATGACTATGGATGGAGTACTTGATGCATGGGCAGAGGACTCGAAGGATTATAGAGCAGGAGATCAGGCATGGTACACTCATTTCAGAATCGGACTGGTAGCTCCGGAGAGATATGAGGGCTCCCAGTTTCCTGAAGGTGATGAGGCACAGAACCAGTTCTTCAGACAGATGACACCAAATACCGGCAGCTATGATGAAGAAATCGAGGCAGCAGGCATGACAGAAGTTATGAATGATGTTGCTGAAATGACCGGAAAGAAATCAATATATATCACCCATTCACAAGGAGGACGTGTAGGCTGGATCACTGATATGACAAACGTGGCGGCCATTGTTGCAATTGAACCGGGCGGAACACCGGAAGAGGGAAGCGAAGAGTTTAATACGCTTCTTGAAAACAAAATTCCCATCATAATATATTTCGGCGATTATATTGACAACGGTCCTGAAGACATTATGTCTACAGGCTTCTGGGCAGGAGTGAGAGACAGAGCAGTAGCATTTGCAGAAGCTTACAATGCAGCCGGCGGAGATTGCACAGTGGTAAATCTGCCTGATGAGGGCATCACAGGAAACAGCCATTTCATGTTCCAGGAAATGAACAATGATGTCATAGCTGCTCATATCGAGAATTGGCTTGGTGAACATGGATTAAACTAAGAAAAAAAGGAGAACATCAATTGTTTAGAAAAAACATCAGACTTACAGCAGGAATTGCTCCGACTGCCTATCCTTAAAATCACCGCACATAAAGCAGATCAGGACGGAGCACCTGATTATAAGTGGTAAATATAACGCTGTTGAATTTTATCTCGGAAATTAGATAAGTGCGATATAAACGCAATCCAGTATGCAGGCGACGTATACCGGATTGCGTTTTTGGCATTGTACATATAAGATGTGCGCTGATAAGATAGCATCAAGAACGGAAAACAATACATAAACGGAGGTAATAGTAATGGAGTATCGCACTTTAAATAATGGAATCAAAATGCCTATGGCAGGAATCGGAGTTTTTATGCTCACACCGGATCAGGCAGAAGCAGCAGTTGAGAGTGCCCTTAAGAGTGGTGTACGTCTGGTTGATACAGCAAACGGATATATGAATGAGAGCGCAACAGGGAGAGGAATCAAAAAGAGTGGTGTTAGTAGAGATGATATTTTCCTTGTAACAAAGCTCTGGCCAACAGTTTACGAAAAAGAAACAGCAATAGAAGAGACATTGAAGAGACTTGACACAGACTACATTGATCTTCTTTTCCTTCATCAGCCTACAGATAACTGGAGAGAGGGGTATAAGAATATTGAGAAAGCTTATAAAGAGGGCAAGGTAAAAGCTATAGGACTTTCAAATTTCCCCGATGATCTTCTTCAGGAAGCAATAGATACAATGGAAATCAAACCTCAGGTTGTTCAGGTTGAGGCACATCCTTATTTCCCGCAGACAGAGCTTAAGAAGACTCTGTCAAAATATGATATGGGACTTATGGCATGGTATCCACTTGGTCATGGAGATAAGAATCTGGTAAATGAAGAAGTATTTACCGAGCTTGCCGGCAAGTATGGCAAGTCAAATGCCCAGATTATTTTAAGATGGCATGTTCAGTCGGGAAATGTAGTAATTCCCGGATCAAAGAATCCTGATCACATCAGGGACAACTTTGACATCTTTGATTTTAAGCTTACAGACGAAGATATGAAGAAGATTGAGTCTGTAAACAAAAATACCCGCTACTATACATCAACACCTGAGCTCATTGCACAGTATGCAAAGATGGAGCTAAAAGAAGACATTTAAGAAACGTAAGATGATATGAATACATTCACATTGAACAATGGAATAGAAATGCCGGTTATTGGATACGGGACCTTTACTTTGGAACCTGCGGATTGCGAAGAGCTTGTTGCAAAAGCTTTACATGATGGCTATAGGCTGATAGACACAGCGAATATGTACAAGAATGAAAAAGCTGTTGGAAGGGCAATTCGAAAATCCAAGGTAAATAGAGAGGAGATCTTTATAACTACAAAGCTTTGGCCCACGAGTTTTCCATATGAAAAAGCGGGCAGAGAAATTGATGAAACCCTTAAGCGACTTGCTACAGATTACATAGATCTGCTCCTTTTGCATCAGGAAGTCGGGGACGTGGAGGGCGCATGGAGGGCCTGTGAAGAAGCTCTGCAAAGTGGAAAGGTAAGAGCTATCGGAGTGTCTAACTTCAGCAGAGAAAGCATGGAAAAGCTCTTGTCATACGCTAAGGTTAAGCCTTCTGTCGTTCAGAATGAATGTCACCCATATCTCCAAGAAAATGATTTCAGAGAGTACCTGGCAAAGAATGATATAAGGCTTATGTCCTGGTATCCACTTGGACATGGCGATCTTTCACTTATCATGAATGCGGCATTTGAAGAAATCGGAGCAAAATACAACAAAACAAACGCCCAGGTGATACTCAGGTGGCATATCCAGTCTGGGATAATACCTATTCCAGGAACAAGAGATATGGTGCACCTTGGAGAAAATATAGAGGTTTTTGACTTTGAACTTTCAGATGAGGATATGCTAAGGATTGCTGATATTAACCGGGATAAAAGATATTTTAAAATGCCAATGTTTGTAAAACAGATAGCATTTACCAGAGGAAACATAGATTTTAACGATCAGGTATGAGAGAAAGGAGAAGAGATGAGCAAGGAACTTGTACTTTATTTTTCTGTATATGGGACAGCCAAAAATGTAGCAGAAGAGATAGCGCAGCAGAGGGGCGCAGATCTTGTGGAGATACAGCCTGCCATACCATATGACAGTAACCGTGATCACTATAATGATCTGGCAAAATATGCAAAGAAGGAGCATGACGAGGATATGCGTCCGGAGATAAAGAATGATATAGACATCAGCGGATATAACCGTATCTACATCGGCTATCCCATGTGGTGGTACACATTCCCTATGATAATCTATACACTTTTTGATAAATATGATTTTACAGGAAAGACAATTGTTCCTTTTAATACACACATGGGCTCATCAGATGGTGGAACCTATGAAACGATAAAGAAACTTGAGCCCGGAGCAACAGTGTTAAAGGGTCTTCCTGTGGAGATGAGCACAGCAGAGTCAAGACCTAAAGCTCAGGTAAAAGCATGGCTTGAAAGCCTTGGCTGATTGCAACGGAGGACTAACACATGCTTAAGAATAATATTAAATATGTGGCAGGAATGTTGCTGGCTACAGTATTTTTATCAGCCTGCGGTGAAGAGCAAAGCTTCACGGGATCATCGGATATTTGGAGGCTTTTCACTGGGCTCGGTTACTACATGGCTTGAGTTCTGTTATGACTATGATTATATAAAATACTTCATTCCTATGAGCGGGTCCAGTTGGTATTACGGCGGCTATGGAGATTTTCAGATTGAAAGAAATGTAGATTTCATAGAGCAGCTTGTAAAGGACAATGAGCTGGACGAAAGAGGATACTTTATATATCATGCTGTCGGCACAAATGACGCGGTAAAGAGTCAGTCGATAGATATGGCTGATGAGATTGTTATCACGAGAGATATTTACTCCTGATCATTATGTCTTTTACCAGAAGGATTGGATCAGCCTGGAGTAATCTACAGTTATTCAAACCATGTCAAGATGCTTAAAGCGAACCTACCAATACTGTTGGAGTGTTTCTGGGATAACATAAAATAGTTTGTAGCCGAGATTGCTGTTTCAATCTCGGCTACAATTATGTTGAGTGGTAAAATTACTGGAAGTTAAGACACAATCAAGACTCAGGGATGAAATCAGAAAATAGCATGTGCCAAAAAGCAAGTTGACAGTGACACAGCGCAGAATTACAATGGTGTCAGAAAGCGAGGTGGCACAAGATGAAGATTACAACTCTTGATGAAGCCCTTGAAAGAATAAAGGAATTAGAAAAAGAGGTTGCAGAGCT
>DFGZ01000088.1 GCA_002371295.1 Oribacterium sp. UBA3737
GGTCATAGGTTCGAGCCCTATAGGCCCCATTTTTATTTTTGCAGGACTATATGTCCTGCTTTTTTTGTATTCGCTAAATAGCGGTTATAATTGACTAACCATACAGCAATGATAGATAATACTCGCTTGTTTATTTCAAGGAGTCTACTTTATGAGTTTAACATATTCATTTATCATAAACAGCATTATTCTGGGAGTCGGACTTGCTATGGACGCATTTTCCGTATCACTTGCCAATGGGCTGAACAATACTAAAATGAGAATATCGGAGATGGTACGGATAGCAGGATGCTTTGCCTTTTTTCAGTGGTTCATGCCTTTAACAGGCTGGATATGTATTCATAGCATAGTGCTTTACTTTCAGTCATTTCAGAAGTTTATTCCATGGATTGCCCTGATTCTTCTCTCCTATATCGGTGGAAACATGATACTGGAGGGAATTAGAAAGAAAGAAGACGATGATTCATCCGGTGCGGAAGATAACGATTCAAACGAAGCAATTACCAGACTGGCAAGCGGTACACTCATAATGCAGGGTATAGCCACTTCCATAGATGCGCTTTCCGTTGGGTTTACCATTGCCAATTATCATTTTGCTGAAGCGATGTTGTGCTCCGTGCTGATAGCTGTCACAACCTTTATTATCTGTATTGCCGGATTGAAAATAGGACGTGTCGCAGGTACCAGACTCAGCAACAAAGCAGATATATTGGGAGGGCTTATCCTCATAGGAATTGGACTGGAAATTTTTATTACGAATATATTCTGATTAATGATCTGTCCGTGATGTGCCGGACAGTCGCCCAGCGCTATAATATTTGTAAAAGTCTTTAAAAACTGATATGATAATATTGCCATTAATTATTACATTTTATGAACCTTGCTTTGCTTGTTGATTTGGAGAGATACATGGCAATATCGGATAATACCAATATAGTTGAAAAGGGCAAAATTCTGCTCAAGCAGGAAAATTATGAGATTCCTGTCAGTTTTTTTGAAAAGAATCTTGAGCGTATGGAGCTGCCTTGGCATTGGCAGGACGGACTTGAAGTCTGCATTGTAAAAAAGGGTCAGGTGGAAGTTTGCGTTGAAGCCGAACGTTATCTGATGAACGAAGGAGAGGGCTTCTTCGTGAATTCGGGTGCATTGAATGCATGCCGGCAGTTACCGGAATCATCAGGAGAATGTATAGTAAGATCCATTGTTTTCGATCCGAGGACCGATTCGGATGCGACTGAAAGCTTATTTTTTAACAGCTATATCGCTCCCTTATTCAGTATTGAAGCTTTTAAGGGAACGGCATTGTCGCTTGATGTGGCATGGCATAAAGAAATTCTCAGACTATTCAGCAATTTGTGGAAGTCCTCCCTTGAAGAGGATGAATCTGATGAAAAGGCTGCCATAGCAACCATGTCACAGATGGTATTTCTTTTATCTTCCCACAGTGCAGAGGAACCAAGAGTCACTTCTTCAAAGGAAACGAGAGATGCGGAACGTATCCGTATCATGCTTAATTATATTGATGAACACTACAGGGATGATCTCAATGTTTCCGTCCTGTCAGACAGTGCAGAGATCAGCGAATCGGAAGCCATGAGGTGTTTCCACAATATGCTTGGTACCACACCTATTCAATATGTTAAAAATTATCGGATAAGAAAGGCGGCTGAGATGCTGCAGATTTCCGACGAAAAAATAGTAGATATAGCAATTGACTGTGGTTTCCAGGATATGAGTTATTTTGCAAAGACCTTTAGGGAATCGAAGGGTATTACCCCGACAGACTATAGAGAAAAATATAAAAAACCATAATAAACCATGAAAAACCATAAGGACTTCGATAGGTGATGGAAAATAAATCTGCAGCTTATCTCAGGATATATACAAAACTCAGAGAACAAATAGTTAACGGCAGTTATAAAAACGGTGACAGACTGCCTTCCAAGAGAATGATGGCGGATGAAACAGGCACCAGTGTCATTACCATAGAACATGCTTATGGGCTTCTTCAGGATGAAGGCTACATAGAAGCAAGAGAAAGAAGCGGATATTTTGTCTGCTATTCGGATGAAGATCTGTTTCCGATTTCAGATTATGTCATGCCGGATTTCTCGGATATGCCTATTTCTCCCACAAAAAAAGAGTGTGACGAAGAAAAGCAGAAACAGGGAAGTGCTCTTCCGGATTATAATGAAATAGCATTTGAGGAATCAGGAAAACAGAATTTACATATGGCTCATGGAGTCATATATGAAAAATTGTTTACTGAAGAGGAGAGCAAGGATAAGGTATCTCCGGATAAATATGAAGAAAACAAGTATACATTTCCGTTTCCGAGTTTTGCAAGGACCATAAGAAGAGTTCTGTCAGAATATGGTGAGAAGCTGCTGGAAAAGTCTCCAAATGAAGGTTCTCTTTTTCTGAGGGAAAGCATTGTAAGATATCTTAAAAGAAGCAGGGATATAAGTGTTGAGAGCTCTCAGATCCTGGTCGGAGCCGGATCTGAATATCTCTACAGCCTTATAGTTCAAATGCTTGGAAGAGACAAGCTGTATGCATTGGAAGATCCTTCATATGAAAAAATCCGTAATGTATATGAGGCTAACGGAGCAAGTTGTGAGCTTTTGAAGCTGGGTTCAACAGGCATACACTCAAGCGAGCTGAGAAGCTCACAAGCGCAGGTGCTTCATGTGACTCCTTTTGACAGCTATCCCAGCGGTGTAACAGCGACGGCAGGAAAAAGGCGAGAATATATTGCATGGGCTCAGAATCATGATGCAATGATCATTGAGGATGATTATGCATCAGAGTTTTCTCCGTCAACAAAATCGGAAGATACCCTGTTTTCGTTGGAACCGGATCATTCGGTCATATACCTGAATACTTTCACGAAGACACTTTCTCCCGCTATCAGGGTAGGGTATATGCTTCTTCCAAAGGCTCTTTCGAACAGCCTTAAGCAGAAAATAGATTTCTACTCCTGCACAGTTCCTATGTTCGACCAATACGTTCTTGCAGAGTTTCTAAACAGCGGTGATTTTGAACGACATGTAAACAGAGTTCGCAGGAGACGTCGTCAGGAAACGAAATAAGTGATATACTCTTACTGATAAACCATAAAGAATCAGAAATCCAATGGATACAAAAAGGAGCTGACGTTTCTATAGAAAAAGGAAGTATTTGAAATAGAGGAGGGGATTATGGGGGTTTTAAAAAATCTTAGAACAACTCATTTCTTTTGGGATTTGAGCAGTGAATTTATTCATCTTCTAGGCTTTGCAGGCATCATATGTGCGGTGGACCAGATGCTGAAGAGTGCCATTGATACGGAACCGGAATCCAATTTCCCAAGGGAGATGCCTCATACAAAGGGCTATGTAAAGATTATGAGAGCTCACAATCCCGGTTTTTCAAGAGGGCATCTGGGCAAGTATCCTGAGTTCGTAAAGCTAAGCTCTGTTGCAGCTGTAGGCTTTCTTACAGGAGGACTTCAGTATCTTACAAGCTTTTATCCAAAAAAATATAAGCTTAGGAAGCTTGGAATCGCCATAGTTATAGGTGGTGCATTGTCCAATGTTCTGGACCGGGTCGTAAATGGCGAAGTCACAGATTATCTGAACATTCAGGTCACCGGGCTCAAGACCCTTATAGTGAATATTGGGGATATCGCCATATATATAGGTGGAATTATCTATGCGCTGGCAGCCCTTTTTGGAAAGGACGACTGAGCAGGTACTGCAGTAAACTGATGCTTCAGTTTACATATTCATCTTAGAAGAGTGCACTTTAATACATAAAAGCAAAAAATGTGATCCGAAAGGGTCACATTTTTGTTTAGAAGGAAAGGGAATGATTTTTCTTTGGCCGGAAACATGGGAGGAATTCACCGTTCCTATTAATTTCTTGTCAGAAACAAGCAGTTTTGTTATAATATCGTTTGCTGTTGACGTAGAAAAATTGCTTATTTTCTATAGGAGCAACAGTAAATATTTACAAAAAAAGGAAGATATTCCAATGAACAACAAGCTTAAGGGAGCGCTCACACTACTCCTGATTCTGGCTATCACAGCCGGTTTCTGTTTCTTGGGAGTAAACGGCGCAGGAGACATTAAACTGGGTCTCGATCTGAATGGTGGTGTTTCTATCACATATCAGACAGTTGATCCTGACCCAACATCGGAGCAGATGTCCGATACTATTTACAAGCTTCAGCTGAAGGCACAGGGCTATTCAACAGAAGCACAGGTTTACCAGGAGGGTAACAATCGTATAAACATTGATATCCCCGGTGCAACAGATGCCAATGAAATTCTTGCTGAGCTCGGTGAGCCGGGTACATTGCAGTTTGCAGACAGCACAGGTGCAGTGCTTCTTACAGGTGATGACGTAAAGAATGCTACAGCCGGCATGACAAACGATAAGGGTAAGAATGAGTATATCATTCAGCTTACATTCAATGATTCAGGTGCCCAGAAGTTCGCAGATGCAACAGCAGCCAATGTAGGAAAGCCTATTTTCATTATTTATAACGATAATGTTATCTCAGCTCCTACAGTTCAGGAGGCTATCTCAGGCGGACAGGCATCCATCACAGGACTTACAGATTATGAGGAAGCTACAAGAATCGCATCAACAATCCGTATCGGTGCCCTTCCTGTTCAGCTTACAGAATTAAGATCCAATGTTATCGGTGCAACACTTGGTCAGGAGGCGATTTCCACATCTCTTAAGGCCGGCGCTATCGGATTAGGACTTGTAATGCTCTTCATGATACTTGTATATCTCCTCCCGGGATTTACAGCTTCACTTGCACTTGTTATGTACACAGGTCTTGAGTTGGTTATCTTACAGGCATTTGAAGTTACACTTACACTTCCGGGTATTGCAGGTATCATCCTTTCAATCGGTATGGCGGTTGATGCCAATGTCATCATCTTCACTCGTATCAAGGAAGAGCTTGGTCTCGGAAACAGTGTAGAGGGCTCAATCAAGGCCGGCTACAGCAAGGCTCTTTCCGCTATCCTTGATGGTAATATCACAACACTTATTGCAGCGGCTGTGCTCTATCTCAGAGGTTCAGGTACTGTTAAGGGCTTTGCAACAACTCTTGCAATCGGTATCGTTATATCCCTTATCACAGCACTTTTCGTAACCCGTGGACTTCTTTGGTGCTTCGTTCAGTTCGGAGCAACAAATCCTAAGCTCTATGGAGTTCGTAAGGAAATAAAGATAATTGACTTTATCAAGTTCAGAAAGATCGCATACACAGCATCCGCTATAGTTATTCTTGCAGGCTTTGTGTTCCTTGGCATGAACAAGGCTTCAATCGGAAATCTTTTCAACTATGATCTCGATTTCCAGGGCGGTTCATCAACAAATGTTACTTTTAACGAGGATCTTTCTCTTGAGGAGATCGACGCAAAGGTTTCTCCGATATTCAAGGAGGTAACCGGTGGAGATGCTTCTGTAATGGCATCAAAGGTTTCAGGAACCAATGAGGTCATCATCAAGACAAGAACTCTTACAACGGAAGAGCGTACAAAGCTTTACAAGGATCTCGTAGATACATTCTCGGTTGACGAGAACAAGATCACAACAGAGAACATTTCCGGTGCGGTTTCAAGAGAAATGAAGATCGATGCAGTTTGGGCATTTGTTATCGCTATAATCTGTATGCTGATCTACATCTGGATCCGTTTCAAGGATGTCAAGTTCGCTTCAGCATCAGTTCTGGCTCTTACACACGATGTACTTATTACTGTAGCTTTCTATGCAGGACTTAAGTGGGCTGTAGGTTCAACCTTCATCGCTTGTATCCTTACCATCGTAGGTTACTCCATCAATGCTACTATCGTTGTATTTGACCGTATAAGAGAAAATCTTGCTGATCCTGAGATGAAGAAGGATGTGGGCGCATGTGTAAATACTGCTATATCACAGACACTTACACGTTCCATCAACACATCACTTACAACCTTCATCATGGTCATCGTGCTTTACATCCTTGGTGTTTCTTCAATTCGTGATTTCACACTGCCTCTTATGGTAGGTATCGCAGCCGGTGCATGGTCATCAATCACTATTGCCGGTCCGCTCTGGTTCGACCTTTCAAACTGGGCGAAGAAGAGAAGAGCAGATAAGCTTGCAAAAGAAAAGGCTGAAAAGGCTGAGGCTAAGGCTGCAAAGAAGGCTGCCGTAAACTAAATTCGGTGAACTAAGGTTACACTGAACCGCGAGAGGAAGCGGGACTGCCTCAGGCAACGACGGAGGACAGTACCGTACAAGTCTTTGGACTTGACGGAATTGGAATATTCTTATAAATTAGAGACCGACTCTTAGGAGCCGGTCTTTTTAGTGCATAAGTCCTGCGCCAAGCGGTGATGAATTCGTCAAGCTTGCTTGTAAGGATTCATCGCCATTTGGCACGACAACAGAAATCGAGAAGTAGCGCAAAAGCGCGAATTCGAGATTTCTGTAGCATTGCGAAAGCGTATGCGAAGCAATGCGTAGGACTTATATTTATTTTATCTGAGGCTCCGGGCTGCTTTCCCGGGAAGCTTTATTGTTGAATCAAGAAATAGAGGTTCAGAAAATGAAATATGAAATTGTAAAAACCAGCGGTCGTGCCAAGTCGGCGCATATGGAGACTGTACATGGTACTATTGAAACACCCGTATTTATGAACGTAGGTACGGTTGCTGCCATAAAGGGCGGCGTGTCAACAGACGATCTCAGAAACATTGGTACTCAGGTGGAGCTGTCCAATACTTATCACCTTCATGTAAGAACAGGAGATCCACTTATCAGGAAATTCGGAGGACTTCATAAGTTCATGAACTGGGATAGACCGATTCTTACAGATTCAGGAGGATTTCAGGTTTTCTCTCTGGCAGGGACGGGTCGTAAGATAAAGGAAGAAGGTGTTTACTTCCAGAGCCATATTGATGGAAGAAAGATCTTTATGGGGCCTGAGGAGTCTATGCAGATACAGTCAAATCTAGGATCCACCATAGCGATGGCATTTGATGAGTGTCCTCCGGCTCTCGCTGACAGAGAATATATCATTCCTTCAGTAGAGAGAACTACCAGATGGCTTGAAAGATGTAAGAAGGAAATGGCAAGACTTAACAGCCTTCCGGATACAGTGAATAAAGAGCAGCTTCTTTTCGGTATCAATCAGGGCGGAATATTTGATGATATTCGTATCAGCCATGCCGAGACTATCAGCAGTATGGATCTGGACGGATATGCTGTAGGAGGACTTGCTGTAGGTGAGACTCATGAGCAGATGTATCATGTACTTGATGAAGTGGTGCCTCACCTTCCCAAGAACAAGCCGACATATCTTATGGGTGTAGGAACTCCTGCCAACATTATAGAGGCTGTAGACAGGGGCATAGATTTCTTTGACTGTGTTTACCCTTCAAGAAACGGAAGACATGGACATGTCTATACCCATAAGGGAAAGATGAATCTTTTCAATCAGAAATATGAGCTTGATGAAAGACCTATAGAGGAGGGCTGTATGT
This sequence comes from Oribacterium sp. UBA3737, assembly GCA_002371295.1. The sequence continues at coordinate 7,530 of DFGZ01000088.1, forward strand.
GCCCTGTCTGTGCAGGACAGAAGAGAGCCGACGGTACATATACCGGAGGATACAGCAGAGCATATATCCGTCATCTTCTGAAGGCAAAGGAAATACTCGGAATGAGAATGTGCGTACTTCATAATCTGTATTTCTATAATCACCTTACCGAGGAGATCCGGGGAGCTATCAGGGGCGGAAGCTGGGATGAGTGGAAGACAAAGGCCCTTTCCGATCTCGGTACCTATTAAGAGTGGAAGAATAAAAGCTAAGATACATGAAGCTTTAATGGATGTCGGAATGGAGCGTGTGTTTAAAATGTAATCCTCCCGGCTGGTATAAACAGTATAAAAACCGGATACTATATAGGGACTGTCCTTATATAGCATCCGGTTTTTTAGATCCTAAGCTTCATGAAAATGCCTGAGGCGTATCATTTCTTTCTTTTATCCTGATTCTGACACCAGATATACCACAGCCCTTTCAGGAGGAGATCTTCGTCTAAAATGATCTTATGTTTTGTGTACCTGGTAATGACATGAGCTATGCCGCCTGTGGCTATGATGGTAGGAGATGTGTTATTCAGTTCCTTTGCGAACCTGTCCAGAACGCCGTCAAGGGCACCGGCAGAGCCGTATATGATGCCTGCCTTCATGGCGTCAATGGTCTGAGTACAGATTATTTTCTTCGGGGCAGCCACATCTATGGAAGGGAGAAGGGATGTACCTGAAGTCAGGGCATCCATTGAAAGATTAACTCCCGGCATGATGACTCCGCCTATGTAGGTCCCCTCTTTATTTACCACAGTAACGGTGGTGGCGGTTCCCATGTTAATGATTATGGCGGGAAGATCATAAAGATGCTTTGCACCTACGGCAGCGCAAACCAGGTTGGAAGCAATGGTCCCCGGATCATCAATCTGTATCCGTATACCTGATTTTACACCTGCCCCCACCAGAATTGCATTCTTTCCGGTGACAAGCTTCAATGCGCCTGTGAGAACATCAGAAAGGGGAGGGACAACGCAGGAAATGATGACACCATCCACGGGGGCATCCTTAAGATGGGTGAGACTGAGGATCCGATCAATGTCTGATGCGTATTCATGCATGGTCTTTTTCCGGTTAGTCTCAAGCCGGATTACAGGATCGATGACCTTTCCGTTGTCTATACATCCGATTTTTGTGTGAGTGTTACCGCAATCTACAGCTAAAATCATAGAGTTCCCCCAAAAGCATTAAAAACATAATAAGAATATAACGCAACACAGGTTACAATGCAAAAGAATATACAAATTTATGAAAAAATGATTTTTTTAAGATTTAAGCCACGTAATAAGGTTTGAAGATGAATAAAAATTATGTTATCATGACATTAAGTATAATTCCCTGCTCGAATTGTCTTTTTATGAAAGCGGGAGGAAGAAATCATGACATATTACGATGTCATGCGGCAGTTGGTTTTGAATTGGAGAAGTGATGGCGGCAATACTCTATGAGTCGCTCAACAGCCAGGAAGAGAAGCTGGACGTAGGTCTGGACTGGCATGATGAGCCGGAGATCATTTATTTTAAAAACGGGCATTATAAACTGATGCTGAATCTAAAAGAATATGACATCACAGACGAGTGCTTTTGCATTGTGAATGCGGGTGTTATCCGTAAGCTGGAATCTCTGGATGAAAAGGGTGTTGAGTATTCCATTAAACTGGATCTAAATGAACTGTGTTTCCAAAAAGAAACAGATCCCGTAAACGAAGCCTTGCTATATCCTTTAAAGAACGGTACTATAAAATTCTCCGAATTCATCACCGTATCGGATTTTGGATTCCTTCAGATACTTAGATCCTTCAACGACATGGTGCGGAGATATCGTGAATTCGGAACAAAAGGCACCACGGATACGGTAAGCGTGCGCAAGTTTGTACTTGAGTCGGTTTCCGACCAGCTCATGGTGAAGGCTGACCTTCTCCACATCATTGCTCTCATTGATTCCTTTGGCATGGTTCAGGACAAGGAAGATGTTGATGCAGAGAAGCAGGTGAGGGCTATTAAGGATTCCATAAATTACATACGTGAGCATTATAAGGAAAAGCTGTATATTCGAAATCTGTCAGAGCTGACAGGACTTAATGAGCAGTATTTTATAAGATTTTTCGGAAGTGTCACAGGCGTTTCACCTCTGGATTACATCAACAGGTACAGGGTTGAGCAGGCTTCCAGACTTCTCAGAGATACTGATACTCATGTATATGAAATTGCTGAAGAGTGTGGTTTCCACAACATAGGAAACTTCATTAAGATTTTCCGATCCGTAACAGGTGAGACACCCCATAAGTTCCGTAAACAGTTCGGCAAGGAGGATTGATTTAAGGTATGACATTTTATTACCCTGCAAAAATAAAGAAAAAACCAGACGGAAACTACAGAGTGGATTATTTTGATCTTGACCAGTGCTACGGCGAAGGCCCGACAGAGGAGGAGGCTCTCGCTGATGCCAGAGCCAATGCTATCGACTGGATACAGCTTGAGCTTAGTGATACAAACGATCTGCCTGCAGTCACACATAAGGACGATATAGTTCTCGAAAAGGATGAACGTTTCGTAGAGATGATGATCATTATGCCACGAGAGGGATGGGACGAATAAAAGAGTTTGCGTACGCAAACTCTTTTATTCGTCCCATAAGGGAAACTGTTCATTCACACTTGCATGATTCAACACCATGTGCTATATTATCTCGGAACTTGGAGACGGTACATGTAGGAGGATATATGTTCACTCTTATTGAAAATGCACTTGATATGAAAGGCAGCGGCGTAAAGGGTCGAGGTATTTTCATTTCCGCATTTTATATTCCGTTTTTATGGTTCAGAAATATCATAATTGCAAATAGTAAGGCTGCCGTTTATGACATGAACGGTTTGTTTAATATTCCAGACTTAACAAATGTGTTTTTTACATTTGTCTGAGGCTGGTTTTTTTATGCCCAAAAAAGAAAAAGTCAGGAGATTAGTGTGAAATATCACTTTTCATAACTATTTGTGCTGTCCCAAGGAGGCGGCGGAACGGAGATTTAAATGAAAGATGTTGAGTTCAAGATACTGACCAATGAACCCCTTACAGGGGACATCTTCAGGATGACATTGGACGGTGACACAAGCGATATCAGGAGACCGGGGCAGTTTGTGGAGATAGCCATTCCGGGAAGATATCTGAGACGCCCCATATCTGTATGTGACTGGTCAGACAACAGGCTTACACTTATTTACAAGGTGGTGGGTGAAGGAACTGAGGATTTAAGCTACATGGAACCGGGAGATTACATTAGCGCTCTCACGGGTCTTGGAAATGGCTATGATCTTAAGAAGATTCCGAAGAATCCTGTCATTGCCGGCGGCGGAGTGGGAGTTCCTCCCATGTATGCTCTTGCAAAGGAGCTTAAAAAGACGGGAATCACACCTTATGTGGCTCTTGGCTTCAATACAAAGGATGATGTTTTCTACGAGGCAGAGTTCAAGACTCTGGGTGTTCCTGTAAATGTTGCGACAGTAGACGGAAGCTACGGCGCAAAGGGCTTCGTCACAGACATTATCGGGGATCATGACTATGCTCTTTGCTGCGGTCCTGAGCCTATGCTCAAGGCAGTTTACGATGTGGTAAAGGACGGACAGTTCAGCTTTGAAGCAAGAATGGGCTGCGGCTTCGGTGCCTGCATGGGCTGCAGCAAGAAGACAAAGACTGGCTTTAAGAGAGTATGCAAGGACGGACCTATATTTATGATGGAGGAGATAGCATGGTAGACATCACAACGGAACTTTCCGGAATAAAGCTCAGTAATCCTGTGATTCCGGCTTCCGGTACCTTCGGATTCGGAAAGGAATACAGGGATCTTTACGATCTTAATATCTTAGGTTCCATTTCCTTCAAGGGAACCACAGTGGAGGAGCGTTACGGAAACGAGCTTCCCAGAATCGCAGAGTGTTATCAGGGCATGATAAATTCAGTGGGACTTCAGAATCTGGGTATGGATGCTGTTATAAGCAAGGAAATACCTGAACTTGCCAAGGTTTATCACAAGCCTCTCATCGCGAATATCTCAGGCTTCAGTATTCCTGAATATGTGAAGCTTGCGGAAGCCATGAGCGAGGTCAAAGAGGTAGGCATACTTGAGGTCAATGTCTCCTGCCCGAACGTTCACGGCGGAGGAATGGCCTTCGGCACCAGCGCTCTAAATGTGGCTGAGGTCACAAGAGAGGTGAAGAAGGTTGCGAAGAAGCCGGTTTACATAAAACTAAGTCCCAATGTTACCGATATAGTTTCCATCGCAAAGGCTGCGGAGGATGCGGGGGCTGACGGTCTTGCGCTCATCAACACACTTCTTGGCATGAGGATAGACATTAGACGCCGCCAGCCTGTTATAGCGAATAAGATGGGTGGCTTCTCGGGCCCTGCCATTTTCCCTGTGGCTGTAAGAATGGTATATCAGGTAGGCAAGGCTGTGAAGATACCTCTTATCGGAATGGGCGGTGTATCAAGCGCAAAGGACGTTGTGGAGATGATGATGGCCGGTGCAAGTGCAGTTGAAGTGGGTGCCGCAAATCTCGTGGATCCATTTGCATGTAAGAAAATCATTGAAGACCTGCCTGAGCTTCTTCAGGAATTAAAGATAGAAAAGATAACAGACATCATCGGATGTGTGGAATAAAAGAGCCGGGGATACGGCGGAATGGAGATAAATATGGGAAAAGATGTCATCATAGCACTGGATTTTCCGGGGGCAAAGGAAACCTACAGGTTCCTCGATAAGTTCACAGGAAGAAAGCCTTTCGTAAAGATAGGTATGGAGCTTTTCTATGCGGAGGGTCCAAGCATCGTTAAGGAAATAAAAAACAGAGGCCACAAGGTATTCCTTGATCTCAAGCTTCACGACATTCCCAACACCGTTAAGGGCGGAATGCAGTCACTCCGTGATCTTTCGGTAGATATGACCAACGTTCATGCCTCAGGCGGAATCAAAATGATGAAGGCTGCGGTAGAGGGACTCACCAGAGAGGATGGCACAAGACCTATTCTTATCGCTGTGACACAGCTCACATCCACATCTCAGGAGACCATGACAGAGGAGCTTCTTATAGATCAGCCTATTGAGGATGTGGTAGTTAAGTATGCTGCCAATGCCAAAGCCGCAGGGCTTGATGGAGTAGTATGTTCACCACTTGAGGCAGGACGTATCCATGATGAGATTGGTGCGGATTTCATGACAGTGACACCGGGAATCAGATTTGCGGGAGATGCAAAGGGAGACCAGTCAAGAATCACAACACCTGAAAAGGCAAAGGAGATAGGCTCCGATTACATAGTTGTAGGCCGTTCCATTACAGCAGCGGAGGACCCTGTTGAAGCTTACGAGAGAGCAATGAGAGAATTCGTTAATCAGGAATAAAAAGGAGAGATATTATGGCAACTAAAGAAGAAATCGCAAAGGGACTTTTATCAATCAAGGCAGTATTTTTAAAGCCGGACGATCCATTCACCTGGGCATCGGGCATCAAATCACCTATCTACTGTGACAACCGTCTGGTTCTCAGTTACCCTGAGGTCCGCACTCTTATTGAGGACGCCATCGCTGAGAAGGTTAAGGAGCTTTATCCTGAGGCAGAGGCCCTTGAGGGTACCAGCACAGCGGGAATCGCTCATGCTGCCATCGCTGCGGACAAGCTGGGACTTCCAATGGGATATGTAAGAGGTTCAGCCAAGGATCACGGCCGTAAGAATCAGATCGAGGGTCGCCTTGAGAAGGGAGAGAAGGTAGTTGTTATCGAGGATCTCATCTCAACAGGAGGTTCGGTTCTTGATTGTGTAAATCCTCTCCGTGAGGCAGGTGCTGAGGTTCTCGGTATCATTTCCATCTTCACCTACGGTATGCAGAAGGGTATCGACAGACTGAAGGAGGCAAACATTGAAAATACTTCTCTCTGTGACCTCGACACACTTGTAAAGGTTGCGGTTCAGGAGAATTACATCAAGCCGGAGGATGAGGCAAAGCTTCTCAAGTTCCGTGATAACCCGGCTGACGAGTCATGGAGAAACTGAGAACGGCATACAATATAGAAGGAGAATAGTAATTATGGAGACAAACCGGAGAAGCATTATCAATATACTGGATCTTTCTGTTGATGAGCTTGAGCATCTTATGGATCTCGCCGATGACATCGAGAAGAACCCGGAAAAGTATCAGGATCGCTGCGCACATAAGCAGCTTGCTACACTCTTTTATGAGCCCAGTACCAGAACCAGACTCAGCTTTGAATCTGCGATGCTTGGCCTCGGCGGTCAGGTTCTGGGTTTTGCCGGTGCCGCAAGCTCCAGTGCTTCAAAGGGCGAGTCAGTAGCCGATACGATTTCGGTAATGTCTAACTATGTAGATATCATTGTCATGCGTCATCCTAAGGAGGGCGCACCTGTGGTTGCGTCAATGCATACGACGGTTCCTTTTATCAATGCCGGTGACGGGGGACATTTCCATCCGACTCAGACTCTTGCAGATCTTCTGACCATAAGAAGAACGAGAGGCTCCTTAAGCGGCATCACACTGGGCCTCTGCGGAGACCTTAAGTTCGGAAGAACAGTTCATTCACTTATCGATGCCATTCTCCGTTATCCTGACAACAAGTACATACTTATCTCTCCAAAGGAGCTCCGCATACCTGAATATGAGCTCGATAAGCTGAAGGCGGCAGGAGTGGAATTCGAGGAGACAAAGTCCCTTGAGGATGCCATACCTAAGCTTGATATCCTTTACATGACCAGAGTGCAGAAGGAGCGCTTCTTCAATGAAGAGGATTACCTCCGACTGAAGGATACCTATATCCTCACTCCGGAGAAGCTTAAGAATGCAAAGAGCGATATGGCCATACTTCATCCGCTTCCGAGAGTAAATGAAATCTCAGTTGCTGTTGACAAGGATCCGAGGGCTAAGTATTTCTACCAGACTCTCTGCGGAAAGCAGATGAGAATGGCGCTTATTCTGTATTTGCTTGGACTTGACAAATGATCCGGTAAAGCTTCCTAAGGTATGGAATTACCTGTGATAAAAAGACATTGGCACAGTTGTCATAAAAGTTTTTATGAAGTAATAATAGGAGCATACAAATGAACGTAGATGGAATTGAAAACGGCATCGTACTTGATCACATAAGAGCCGGAAAGGCTATGCTGGTATATAAATATCTTCACCTGGACAAGCTTGGGTCTCAGGTGGCGCTTATTCAGAACTGTACTTCTCATGTCATGGGAAAGAAGGATATCGTGAAGATCTCAGAGGATCTTGATATCGACCTGGATGTTCTCGGCTACATAGATCCGGGTATCACCGTAAACTACATAAAGGATGGAAAGAGGGTGGAAAAGAAAACTCTTTCCCTTCCTGAGACTCTTACCAATGTTCTTAAGTGTAAGAATCCACGCTGCATCACCTCTGTGGAGCAGGAGCTTCCGCAGGTATTCAAGATCGTGGATCGTACGAAGGCACTTTACCGTTGTGTTTACTGTGATACCATAGTCAGAAGCGAAGAACTTAACTGATTCTCATAAGCATAGATACATATTGATAAAACCGGAACATGTGGGATGCCCTGTGTGTTCCGGCTTTTTTTAGTGTGTCGGTTTGACTTTAGTGCTTTTTCAAACTAAACTAAATTGATTTGAAAAGAGAGTATTTCGGAAAGAGGAAATATGGGAAATATAGACAGAAAGTACAAGGGACTTGTGGCATTTGATCTTGATCATACCTTGCTTGACCATAACACCTGGAAAATCACTCCTTCGGCCATGGACAGTATCGGAAAGCTGAAGGAGAAGGGATACCTGGTGGCTATAGCATCCGGAAGGGATATGAAGAACAGAACCTCCATAGAGTATCTCAGGGAAGTGAATCCCCATGCCCTGATCCACATGAATGGGACTATGGTGGAGACTGAAGATGATATAATTCTGGATCACCGTATGGATAAAGAGCTTCTTCGGAGAGTGCTTGAGTTCTGCGAAAAGCACGAGACACCAATAGGCGTCCATATAGATGATGTTGACTATTTTGTATGCCCTGAAAAGGTGCTCTTTTTTGATAAGAATTATTTCAAAATGGATATGGAAAGGCGTTTTGATGATCCGAAAAAGCTTCTTAAGCTGCCGGTCAGATCCCTTGCATACTATGGCGACAGAGCAGGAGGAAAGGATCTTCAGTATGCCTTCCCTGAACTGAATGTTATGATGTTCTCGAAGGAATACGGTGCCGATGTGGTGGAAGCGGAGTACAGTAAGGCTGAAGGAATCAAGCATCTTTGCGAGCATTTCGGTATAAGCCTTGCGGAAACCTATGCCTTCGGCGACAGCTCCAATGATGTGGAGATGCTGGAGAAGGTCCATGTGGGCATAGCCATGGGCAATGCTGTTCCCGAGGCAAAAGAGGCAGCAGATTACATCACAGATGATATAGATAAGGATGGAATCCGAAATGCCCTTTTGCATTTTGGACTGATCTGAAAAAGGACGTGAGGACCGGACTTTAATAATCGAAGATTCAATGAGAAAGTGACTGAATTACAGAAGGAGATTTAGAATGAATTTACAGCTTGATAAGCTCCGTGTGGAAATGAATAAAAGAGGTATAGATGTATATCTGGTACCGACGGATGATTTTCACCAGAGTGAATACGTGGGAGATTACTTCAGGGCCATACATTATCTTTCCGGTTTCACAGGAGAAGGAAATCTTGTGGTAACAGTAGATACGGCGGCACTCTTTACTGACGGAAGGTACTTCATTCAGGCAGAGAAGGAGCTTTCCGGAAAAGATGTGGAGCTCATGAAGATGGGTGAGCCGGGAGTGCCTTCTCTTGAGGAGTATCTTTACGATAAGACACCGGAAGGGGGAGTCCTTGGATTTGACGGAAGATGCGTTGATTTTCAGCAGGGCAAAAAGCTTCAGGATAAGCTTTCAAAAAAGAAGGCTTCTATCCATGCGGGAACGGATCTTGTAGGACTTATCTGGGAAGGAAGACCTGAGATGTCCGAGTCAAAGGTATGGATACTCGGCGAGCAGTTCACAGGAAAGAGTGCTTCGGATAAGCTCAGTGATTTAAGAGATTATATGAAGGAACAGGATTCTGACCTTCATATCGTCACCAGTCTCGATGATATCGCCTGGATCCTTAACTTAAGAGGCGATGATATTCCATGTAATCCTGTATTCCTTTCTTATCTTATGGTGGATATGGAGGGGGCAAGGCTCTATGCCAACAGGAAGGATTTTGATGAAGAGACATTGGCTTACCTTTCAGAGCTCAGGGTGGAGCTTAAGGACTATGACAGCTTCTACACAGATGTTAAAGCATTGAGAAACAGTACAGTGCTTCTCGAAAAGGCAAGGACCAATTTTGAGACAATTTCGGATATAGATTCATCCAACACCGTGATTGATGAGATGCTCCCAAGTTCACTCTGGAAGTCCAGAAAGAACGATGTTGAGATCGAAAATATGAAAAAGGCACACATAAAGGATGGTGTTGCCATCACTAACTATCTGTATTTCATGAAGCACGCCTTTGACAAGGATGGAAAGCTTACAGAGGAAACCAAGGCGCTCCTTGGGGAATCGGAGATAAATGAGTGGAACACTGCAGCAGTTCTTGAGAATTTCAGAAAGGAGCAGGAGGGCTATATAGAGCCAAGCTTCACTACCATATCGGCGTACGGTGAAAATGCAGCCCTTCCACACTATGCACCTACTGCCGGGAGTTTTTCAAGGATCGAGCCCAAAGGGCTTTACCTTGTGGATTCAGGCGGACAGTATCCGGAGGGAACCACGGACATAACGAGAACCATAGCTATGGGACCCATCACAGATGAAGAGCGTAAGCATTATACCATGGTACTTATGGCCCATCTCCGCCTGGGGGACGTGAAGTTCCTTCAGGGGTCTTCCGGAATAACCGTTGATCTTGCGGCAAGAGAGGTGTTCTGGCGCGAGGGCATGAACTTCAACCACGGTACAGGTCATGGTGTTGGCTTCTGTCTTAATGTCCATGAGAGACCCAATGCCATCCGCTACCGTAAGTTACAGGGCCGCATGGAGGATGCTCCGCTCTGCGAAGGCAACATCACATCTTGTGAGCCGGGTCTTTATATAGAAGGAAGTCATGGTATCCGTACCGAGAACCTGACTCTGGTAAAGAAGTGGCAGACCAATGAATTCGGCACCTTCTTCTGTTTCGAATTCATAACCATGGCTCCCTATGATCTCGATGCCGTAGACCTCAGCCTTATGGAAAAGAGGGATATAGAGCTGCTCAATGCTTACCACAGGGAAGTATTTGAAAAGCTTTCACCTTATTTCGAGGGCGAGAAGCTTCAGTGGCTTAAGGAAGCGACAAGAGAAGTCTGATATAGGAAAACACCTCATGATACAGGAGGAGAAACAATTTGGAAAAGAATGCGCTTTATTATCAGTTTCCCTATGTGAAGGAATTTGATGCCATAGTCACATCATGTGAAGAGAGGGACGGGCATTATCAGGTGGAGCTTGATGCCCATGGATTCTATCCTGAGGGCGGCGGACAGGCGGCTGATCACGGAATGATCGGTGACGCTACAGTATCTGATGTTCAGGAGAAGGCACTGAAGGATTCTGAAACAGGAGAGAAGCTCACGGATGAAAGGGGCAATGTTCTCGTACGCATACTTCATACCGTGGACAAGGCTCTTGAGACCGGAAAAACATATCACTGCAGCATCGACTGGGAAAGAAGGATGAGAAATTCCAGAAACCACAGCGGTGAGCATATAGTGTCGGGGCTTGTCCATAAGCATTATGGATATAACAATGTGGGCTTCCACATGAGTGATGTCATGACCATCGACTTCGACGGAGTCCTCACATGGGAACAGCTCATGAAGATAGAAGAAGAGGCCAACGAGGTGGTTCTTGCAAACAGAGCCGTGAGTCAGATCTGGCCTTCGGAAACCGAGCTTCAGGAGACTGAGTTCCGTTCCAAGAAAGCCCTTAAGGGCGATGTCAGACTGGTGGACCTGGGAGGTGCTGACCTCTGTGCCTGCTGCGGTACCCATGCGATGACCACGGGAGAAATCGGTCCCATCAAGATTCTGTCTGTTCTCGGACATAAGGGCGGAGTAAGAGTGGAGCTTTTCTGCGGAAAGGATGCTCTTTTGGATTACAGGAACAAACACAATGATCTTTTGGAGCTTTCCCACATGCTGTCCTTTGCTCCTTCGGAGGTGAAGGAGGCCGTAAGACAGCACATGGAGCAGAGTGCCGCTAAGGACAGGCGTATCGCTGAGCTGAATCAGAGATATTATGCCCTGAAGGCAGAGACTCTTAAGGATTTCACGGGAGTCCTCGTGGATGTGGAAGAGGGCATGAACAATGTGGAATTAAGAAAGTGCTGCGACTACTTCATGAAGCACACAAAGGCGAAGGCGGTCGGAGTTTTCGGCCTTAAGGATGTGGACAGACAGGCAGGTGACACCGCAGGCTGGAATTATGTCATCGGTTCGGAAACAGAGGATGTCCGAAGCCATGCAAAGGAGTTCAATGCTCTCGTAAACGGACGGGGCGGCGGACAGAAGGAGATGATCCAGGGCAGTGCGGTCAGCACTGAAGAGGATATCCGTAAGGCTATGGAGAAGATTTTTGATCAGGCGTAAGGGTGTCATGAAAATAATTATATTGCGCGCTACCTGCTGTATGTTATAATATTCGCGTGTTTTGTAACGCTGTGTTATAGACTTACTCAATAGGAGAAAAAACATGATTAGAATTGGTTTACTTGGATATGGCAACCTTTCCCGTGGAATCGAAAGTGCCATCAAGCGTAATGAAGACGAAAAGCTGGTTGCGGTTTTTACACGTCGTGATCCGTCTACAGTTAAGATCAACACAGAGGGTGTTAAGGTTGACACTGTTGACAATATTCTCGAGTATAAGGACCAGATCGATGTTTTGATGATATGCGGCGGTTCTGCTACAGATCTTCCTAAGCAGACACCGGAGTATGCAAAGTATTTTAATGTTATAGACAGTTTTGACACACATGCGAAGGTACCTCAGCACTTTGCGGCAGTTGATACGGCTGCAAAGGAGGGCGGCAAGCTTGCCATGATTTCATGCGGCTGGGACCCGGGTATGTTCTCCATCGCAAGAATTTATGCAGAGTCAGTGCTTCCTGCAGGAAAGCACTACACATTCTGGGGAAAGGGAGTTTCTCAGGGACACAGTGATGCTGCAAGAAGAGTAGAGGGTGTTAAGGATGCACGTTCATACACAATTCCTGTAGAGGAGGCTATGGATGCTGTAAGAAGCGGAAAGCAGCCTGAGTTCACTGCCAGAGAGATGCATAAGAGAGAGGTATTTGTTGTTCTTGAGGAAGGCGCTGATGCTTCAAAGGTTGAGAATACCATCAAGACTATGCCGGACTACTATGCGGATTATGATGTTACCATCCACTTCATTTCAGAAGAGGAGATGAAGAAGAATCATGCAGAGCTTCCACACGGTGGCTTCGTTATGAGATCCGGCGTAACAGGAGACGAGGGACAGCATCATGAGCTTATCGAGTACAGCCTTAAGCTGGATTCAAATCCTGAGTTCACAGGTTCTGTTCTTGCAGCTTACGGAAGAGCAGTTTACCGTATGGCAAATAAGGGTGAGACCGGATGCATCACAGTGTTTGATGTAGCTCCGAAGTATCTTAATCCGAAATCAGAGGAAGAGCAGAGACATACTCTTCTGTAACAGGTGGGTTATGAATGGTTTAAATAAAATGCGTGCAGTGGCTGTGGCGGCCACTGCAGCCATTTCCCTGGCTATGGCGCCATGCTCCATTGCTGAGGAAAATTCAATTTCGGCCTATGTGCCATCCTTTTCAGAGGGAGCTATAGCTTCCGGAGATTATTCTGAGGTGACAAAGCAGCTTGCTCTTTACTATCAGACAACTGCAGAGCTTTTCAGATCAGTAGGGCAGCCTATACCGGCGGATATTCTTTCCGGACTGTCGGTCTATGGCAATGTGGATGTTTCCTCTTACCTGAATGCAGCTTCCGATGCTCTTCAGGCTGCATCCGGAGCACTTAATTCTGCAGCTTCGGTAAACGGAAGTGCAGTAGCTCAGTACACTTCCGTTATGTGGATGAATCAGGAGGACGGTACCTCCCTTCTGTATAAGACAGATCCTTCCACAGGAGAAGCGGCGCTCTATGAAGGCTGGTACACGGACAGTACAGGAGACAAGTACTATTTTGAAAAAGGAAAGGCGGTTTCCGGCTGGATCATCGATGACGGAAAGTTCTATTATCTTGACATGAAAACAGGTGTGCTTTCAACTTCAAAGCAGATCGGTAATTTCTATGTCGGAGAAGACGGAGCGGCTCTTATCGATACCACGGCACCGGACGGTACCAGACTTGCATACAACGGTTCACGCATGATTTCTAAAAAACCCGTAGAGCAGCTTAATGATAAGACTTATATCTATCGTGAACTTCTGGTAAAGGATCCGGATCTTTATGCGGAGTTCTCCGCCAGATCCTCCGGAAATTACCAGATCATGCCTGAAACTGAGAACGGTTTTTCCTGGTATACCTATGCAAGCATGCGCCTTTATGAACGTAAAGAGGATGGTTCCATAGGCAAGAAGGTTTATGAAGGAGACGGCTGCATCAGAAGAGATGCATCCATTGAGTTTTTGAACGATGATGGCACAGTCGGAACCATGAAACCTTCTGCTATTGTTGGATCCGGACATGAGACATGGATGGCAGAACATATCCACATCGATCCGGCCGGATTTATCACATATTCCGAAATAAAAAGATGATGATCTAAGGCGGCTGCCGCCCGTCATCAGAAAAATATAATAAGAGTGAAATGTATTATTCGCTCTTGTATTACGGGTCAAAAGGACAAGGCGGCTTGTCCTTTTGATCTCTGGAGGCAATTATGACATTACAGCAGTTAAAGCAGGTTATCGCTGTAGCTGACTGCGGCTCCATGAACGAAGCTGCAAAACACCTTTTTATCACACAGCCTTCATTGTCCGCTGCCATAAAGGAGCTGGAAAAGGAGATAGGGCTGGAGATATTCCTAAGATCCAACCGCGGTATAGTTATCACTGCGGAAGGAGAAGAATTCCTCGGATATGCAAGGCAGATTGTCGAGCAGTACCAGCTCATGGAGGATAAATATGTTAATGTAGGATCCCGTAAAAAGAAATTTGCGGTATCCATGCAGCATTACACATTTGCTGTAGAGGCTTTTATACACCTTGCCAGAGAATTCGGCATGGATACCTATGAGTTTGCCGTCAAGGAAACAAAGACCATCGAAGTCATCAATGATGTGAAGAATCAGACTTCAGAGGTTGGAGTCATATATATGAATGACTTCAACAGTAAGGTCATAGGAAAAATACTGAGAGAGGATTCTCTTGAATTTGTTCCGCTATTTGACTGTAATATTTATGTATTTATGAGTAAGAGCAATCCTATGGCGAAGAAGGAGCTCATCACCATGGAGGATCTCAGGCATTATCCGTGCCTGAGCTTTTATCAGGGAGAGCATAACTCCTTCTATTTTGCAGAAGAGGTCCTCAGTACCTATGATTACAAGCAGATCATAAAGTGTGATGACAGAGCCACA
>DFGZ01000033.1 GCA_002371295.1 Oribacterium sp. UBA3737
ATATCGACTTTTGCCACTCACATCATGTGATTCAAAATGCAGAAAGACTTTTTGAGGTCAGCCGGTCGTATAAACCATAACCTATAACTAAAACCTGGTGCCTGATTGAGTCGTTACTGCAAACAAAAAAGGAGCTAAGTATGATTATCGTTTCCAAATCAAATGACGGAGATTACAACACTATCCAGGAAGCAGTGGACCATGCAACGGAAGGAGATACTATATATATTAAAGAAGGTATATATCATGAGCGCGTCACAGTCACAACTCCCTCCCTGACCATCTTAGGCAGCAACACGGATTTTAGACCTGCAAAAGCTCTTCACCCGGATGATGAATCCTGCATAAACACCTATCTCGAGTCAGATAAGACCATCATAAGTTTCGGTCTTTACGCCAAAATGCCCTCAGAAGATATCGGAAAACTCGGCACCTTCAGAACCTATACCATGTTCATAGATGCACCGGGTGTAAGCCTGAAGAATATCACTGTAGAGAACAGCGCAGGTGCAGGTCCTGAAATCGGTCAGGCCATAGCATTGTACGCAGAAGGCGATGACCTGAAATTTGAGAATGTGAGACTGCTGGGATGGCAGGATACACTTTTTACCGGTCCTCTCCCGCCAAAAGAAATAGAGAAAAACGGTTTCATAGGTCCAAAGCAGTTTGCCAAAAGAACAAATGGTGTCCAATACTATAATAACTGCTATATCGAGGGTGATATCGACTTTATCTTTGGTTCAGCTACAGCTTATTTCGATGACTGCGTGATTTTTCAGAAGGATAGAGCCGGGCTGTTGGAAAGAAAGTACAGAAATTCCGGGCCCGAAGTACTAAAAAGTATCCTAGCGGAAGATGAAGCCAGAGAGCATAGAAGCTATGCCACCGCAGCCTCAACCCCCGAGGGGCAGGAATACGGTTACATATTCAGAAACTGCCGGTTTTTGTCCGATTGTCCGAAGGAAAGCTGCTATCTGGGAAGACCATGGAGAAATTATGCCCATGTGGCAGTCCTGAACTGTTTTCTGGGGCCTCAGATAAAGCCTGAAGGCTTTCATAACTGGAATAAAACAGATGCCGAATCCACAGTCATGTTCTTCGAATATAAGAACTACGGTCCCGGATCTGTTCAGTTAGATAAGAGCGATAATTCAGAAGAAACATACGTCAATATGAAGAAGCGGGCTTCTTTCGTCAGAGAGCTTTCTGATAAGGAAGCTGAAAAATACACATCTTAGATCACGTATCTTTACTTATGACCCAAAAAATTCATTTTGGAATCCGGTGTTTTATTTTTCTGATTTTTATTGTTTTTTACTCTTTTTGGAATTTTCAGCCTCATTTTATCAGCTTTTTATATATGGACAGACATACCTGTTTACTGTAATAATCTATTGATAATGTATTTTTTTAATTTAGCTAACATCACAAAGGAGCATCAATGAATAAGAATTTACTTGTCGCACAGTCTGGCGGACCTACAGCAGCCATAAACGCAACTCTTGCAGGCATCATCGAAGAAGCTCTGAAATCTTCTGCAGTTGACAAGGTCTTTGGAGCAAAATACGGTATTCAAGGAGTTTTGCGCGAAAACTTCATTGAGCTCAGTGGAATAAAAAATATAAATATTATGCTCGAAACCCTCGCAGTCACTCCTGCCGCAGCCCTTGGTTCTTGCCGGTATAAGCTGCAGAATCCATCTGTTGACCCATCTGAGTTTCAAAGCATCATTGACATTTTCAGAAAGAACGGGATCGGATACTTCATCTACATAGGAGGCAACGACTCCATGGACACTGTATGGAAGCTTTCCGAGTACATAAAGGAACATCACATCGAGGACATCGTTGTCATAGGCGCACCGAAGACCATTGACAACGACCTTTACGGCATAGATCACTGCCCGGGCTTTGGCTCTGCAGCGAAATATATAGCCACATCCATTTCAGAGCTTGAACGTGAGCTCGAAGTATACGATACTCCTTATGTCATAGTAGTTGAAATGATGGGGCGTAATGCAGGCTGGCTCACAGCAGCCGCAGCCCTTGCAGAAGGCAACAACAGCAATGTTCCATACCTCATTTATCTCGAAGAGCACCCCTTCGACCTCAACCGGTTCATCTCAGATGTCCGCGGGGAGCTTTCCGTCTGCAACAACCTGATTGTAGCCATCAGTGAAGGAATACGTGACAAGAGCGGAAAGATGATATGTGATTACACTGACAGAGACCAATCAAAGGATGCCTTCGGTCATACCATCGCTACAGGAGCCGGCAGAGTGCTGGAAAATGCCATCCGATCAAATATTGGCTGCAAGGTCCGCTATATCGAACTCAATCTCCTGCAGCGCTGCGCAGGTCATCTTCTTTCGGAGACAGACATAAAGGAGTCTCTTGAACTCGGAAGAAACGCAGTACGCCTTGCAGCAAACGGAGAAAACGGTGTTATGTCAACCCTCACACGTATCCCGGGAGACAGCTATAAGGTAAGTTATGGTTCAGCGGATATTTCAAAGATCGCAGACCGTGAGAAGAAAGTACCCATTGAATGGATCAATGAGGAAGGAAACGGCGTCAGGGAAGAAATGATCAGCTATTTGACCCCTCTTGTACAGGGTGAGATGAGCTGTAAATATGAGAACGGCATACCAAAATATATTGTTCTTTAATCACGAAAAACAGCTCCGGATTCAGTAAATATACTGTTTCCGGAGCTTTTTAATTTACTCTTTTATTCCTGTTCCCTTAATCAATCACCGGCGAGGAAAACTGTCATGGATTATTTTCCGAAGACAGACTCATAATCCTTCCTAAACTTATCGATTCCGATATCTGTAAGAGGATGCTTAACCATCTGCATAAGTACCTTGTATGGAACTGTGGCAATATCAGCACCTGTCTTTGCGCAATCAACAATATGCATCGGATGACGTACAGAAGCGCAGATAACCTCTGTTTCGATATCCGGATACATCTGGAATATGTCCTCTATATCCTGGATAAGAGCAATACCGTCAGTTGAAATGTCATCAAGACGTCCAAGGAAAGGAGAAACATAAGTTGCTCCTGCTCTTGCAGCAAGAAGTGCCTGTCCTGCAGAAAAAATGAGAGTTACGTTGGTCTTGATTCCCTCACTTGAAAGAACCTTTACTGCCTTAAGACCTTCAGCTGTCATAGGAATCTTTACTACCATGTTCTTATGAAGCTTTGCAATTTCTCTTCCTTCTTCGATCATTCCCTCGGCAGTTGTGGTGCTTGCCTTTACCTCACCAGAAATAGGTCCGTCAACGATCTCAGTGATTTCCTTTAAAGTAGCCATGTAATCACGTCCCTCTTTTGCAATAAGTGACGGATTGGTTGTTACTCCTGAGATAATACCCATGTCATTAGCTTCACGGATCTCCTCTACATTTGCGGTATCAATAAAAAATCTCATTTCATTCCTCCTCGTATAGTAAGTTTATAAGCAACAGAAATTGCTTATGAACTTACTCTTTTTATGTATAGAAGTACGGACATCTAAGAGGAACTCCCCTCATCCTTTTCACTTCTATATGTCAATGGTTACATATTTTTATAGGTAATCCCGTGCTATGATATCAGGCAGAGTCTGATGTCCGAAGGCACTGCTGTTCCTCCTTTCAGCCGGCTCAGTCCGAGACTGCTCAGATAGCATTCAGCCTGGCTCATGTGGCACATTCCGCTTACACAGAATTTTCATCCCCAGCCGTAGCTCCAGCAAAGAAAGCTGACTGGGTGCATGCTCATTACGCGAGGCTTCGGTCACCATATGAAGCACAGGATAAACCTTTAGCTTTAGGCTCCACAAATCCAGATCGGAAAGGAAGGTGATATCATGTTAAAGATCAACTATATGTCTACTTTGTTCGTGGGTATTGATGTAAGCTCAAAATCCAATCAGGTTTATGCCATGGATTTTGAAGAGAATAAATACATCTCGGCACCCTTTGGAAATAATCAACCAGGAGCTGACGCCCTA
>DFGZ01000070.1 GCA_002371295.1 Oribacterium sp. UBA3737
TATGCAAAGGCAAATCCCGGAAAGCTCAATGCAGGTATGCCTTCCTCAGGAAACAACACATTCCAGTTCGGTAAGATCCAGAAGTCTACCGGTGCAGAGTTCAACTCAGTAGAGGCTTCATCAGAATCAGACCGTCTCACAAATCTTGCGGGCGGATTCATTGACCTCGGATTTGTAGGTCTCGGAAATGCGCAGGAGTATGAGGCTGCAGGAAAGCTTAAGGTACTTGCTACCATCGCCGGAGATGGTCTTAAGATCGAAGACTATCCATCAGAGACACCTCTCGGTGACAACTACAAGACCATGCAGGAGCAGGGCTTCACAGATCTTTACTGGAATGTTAAGCATTATGTTTACGGACCGGCCAGTATGGATGCCGCAAAGGTACAGGAGATAAATACAGCTATGTCAGTACTTCAGCAGGATACCGATTGTCATAATGGACTTGTATCAGTAGGTCATATTCCTGAGTGGCACAATGTTGAAGATTCAGTGAAGATTCGTGACGCTGAATATGATTCTGTAGTTGAAATAGCAGAGTACCTTAACATGAAGGTAAATGACTGATATATAAAACCTCTACTGTATAAACTACTTTTTAATGTTTTATATCGGAACATACAGATCAATTCTGTCCGATCAGATGTAAACGCATTTTTTATCTCTGGCCGGGCAGAAACAAATCTATATGTAAATTCAATCAGAGGATGTTATGAATCTAAAAAGAGACACTAAGGCAGGTATTGCCGGAATTATCGCAGTATTACTGTTTTTCATTGAGACACAAAATATGACACAGCGCCCGAATCTTATAGAACCGGGACCGAGAATGATGCCCTATGTGGGACTATTCCTGATACTTATAAGTTCCGTAATGCTTTTGATACGGGGACTTAAAAACAGGGACGAGGAGAAGCCCTATTTTCCGGAGGGTGGTATAAAAAAAGTCATCATTGGCTTTTCCGAGGTTCTCCTGTACGGAATCCTCCTTACCTTATTTGGATTTTTACCAACTACTCCCTTCGCCATGTTTGCATTTGTGAATACCCTTAAGGGTACAGAGAAAGTTAAGTGGTGGCAGAATGCGCTTATCAGCATCATGGTAACCCTTTGTCTGTATGCCATGTTCGTTCTTGGTTTCAGGATCAAATTACCTGCGGGAATACTGTTTAGATAAGGAGGACTGATAAAATGGAATACTATTTAAACGGACTCATGCTGTGTCTTCAGCCACTGAATCTCCTCCTGATAGCCGGAGTTTCCGTGGTGGGAATAATCTTCGGAGCCATCCCCGGGCTGTCAGCGACCCTCGGAATCTCATTGCTGCTTCCGGTGACCTTTGGTCTGTCTACTCAGACTTCTTTTATAGTGCTTTTGGCGATGTGGATAGGCGGCGTATCGGGAACCTTTATCTCTGCGGTTCTCATCGGTATCCCGGGTTCAAGCTCCTCCATAGCAACCTGCTTTGACGGCTATCCCATGACACTCAAAGGAGAAGCCTCCAAAGCCCTCGCTGTAGGTATGACCGCATCCTTCCTTGCCACTGTAGGTTCTGTTCTTATCGCCACAGTAGTCGCACCTGTTATCGCAGATCTGGCCCTTCTTCTCGGTCCATGGGAATATTTCTCCCTGTGCTTCTGCGCCATCACACTGGTCGCAGCACTCTCCAAGGGAAATATCTGGAAGGGCATAATGGCTGCAGGTATAGGACTTTTCCTCGGCTGTGTGGGACTTGATCCCATAACCGGTGTTGCAAGATATACCTTCGGTAACCATTACCTCGATTCAGGTCTTTCAACAGTATGTCAGATGCTTGGTATGTTCGCCATTTGCCGTATCATTCTGGACTATGCAAAGGGTCAGGGAAAGCTTCCGGAAGTACAGAAGTCAGATCTTCACGGATTCGGAATAGGTGTGAAGGATTTTGTGAAGAATTTCCCTACCATCATCCGTTCATTCCTGATAGGTCTCTGGATCGGATTCCTTCCCGGCATGGGCTCCGGAATATCGAACATGGTGGCCTATGGTCAGGCTCAGCAGGCAAGCAAGCACCCGGAGGAGTTCGGAAAGGGTACACCTGAAGGCGTCTGGGCCTCTGAGACTGCCAACAATGCTTCCCTCGGCGGTGCCATGATTCCCATGATGGCACTGGGAATCCCGGGAGACGGCATTACCGCAATGCTTATTGCCGGACTCACCATACACGGACTTCAGGCAGGACCTCTTTTCATGACAAACCAGCCGGATCTCTGCTATCTGATATTCGCATGTGTGCTCATAAGCGCCATCGTCACTTTCATCATCGAAGCGGTTTTCAAGCGCTGGCTTCCTATGATACTCAGGGTACCTTATCACTTCCTCTACAGCGTCATACTGACCATCTGCTTCATAGGTTCATTCGGTGTTTCAAACACGGAATTCAATATCTTTGTGATGCTGGCATGGGCGGTACTTGCCATATTCCTGAATATCGAAGGCATTTCCCTGAGTCCTCTGGTACTTGCCTTCATACTTTCCGATGATCTGGAATCCTATTTCAGAAAGGGCGTAAGCTTTGCACACGGAAGCTATGCACCGTTCTTCACAAGACCTGTATCACTCATTTTCCTCCTGCTTGCCATCTTCTCCGTAGCATGGCCATATATAGCAGAAGCAAGAAAGAAGAGAGCAGCAAAGATTGAAGCGGCACTCTGAAAATGCACTCCTAAATACCCCTAAAATACACTTAAAGCCTGACTTTGCGGAGTCGGGCTTTTTGATGTACCATAGGTAATGATTAAGAATGAGATTATGGAAAAACCGAGGTATACAGATGAATGAAGATAAGGATTTCTCTTTGGATAACAATGTGAAGGACTCACTTGCATGGGAAGAGGTGAGCTGCGAACATATAGTGAAGGATGAGTGGATCGATTTTAAAAAATCCTCCTTCAGATTCCCGGATGGAAGAGTATTTGAACCCTACTACAGCTACAGCCGCAGGAACTATGTGGTCATCGTAGCTTACGACACAGAAGGAAAGCTTCTATGCGTGAATCAGTTCAGGCAGGGAATAATGGAAGTGACCACCGAGTTCCCGGCTGGAGGAATCGAGCGAAAAGACAATAAGGAATATGGAGATGCGAAAGATTCATCATCAGAAGATGCACTTCAGGCCGCAAAGCGGGAGCTTCTTGAGGAAACAGGCTACGAGTCTGATGACTGGAGTCATTTGATCACGGTTCCGTCCAATGCCACAATCGCAGATAACTATGCCTATATCTACAAAGCAAAAAACTGCAGAAGAGTTGCAGGGCAGTCACTTGATGAAACGGAATTTCTGAATGTACAGAGGTACAGTCCGGAAGAAATAGAAGCGCTTATCTCTGCCGGCAAGTTCCAGCAGGCGGTGCATATCATGGCATGGCTTTTGGCTAAAAGATGATGACGGAGTATGCTGCGCTGCATTTTACCTAAACATCCGCAAATATCATATAATTGCGGATGTTTCTCTGCATTTATAACTACCTCTTATCCTCCGGCCCCGTCTTATCTCTTACAAAGGGTTCATTCATATATCCGGTTCTGAGAGCATTCACCAGCGGATTAACGTAGGCTGTAAGCCCAGGTATACCGGATTCTTTTTTCGTGATGACCGAAGCGCAGAGTGGGGGAGCGTCCTTCAGGAGGATGTCACGGGTGCTGTCGGGAGTATCGTTTTCCGGCGGAAAGTAACGGTTCAGACCGATGATTCCGTTGTCCCGGACCTTGTAATAGACCTGATAATAATGATGGGACACCTCAATCTTTATATCGAGCTGTTCTTTTTTTATAGTCTCAAACAGTGGCAGAAACGCATCGCTCATTCCGGGAATCTGTATAGTCTCACCGGAAAGCTCCCCTAAAGTCAGTTCCTCTGCATCCCAGAAACGATGATGGGACTCCACCATGGCAGCAAGCTTGCAGGCAATGATCTCGTAACGGTTAAAACCCTCTATGGTGTTTCCAAGGTCCATGATGATGCCTATAGAGAGCTCACCACTCTGAACCTTTCTTACCACTTCATCATTTTCCATATCCAGCAAGCTAATGCTTACATTAGGAAAAGCCTGATTAAAATTCAAAAGCTTTTCATGAAGGGCAGGAAGAAATCCGGGAATCAGAGAAACACTTATTCCTACAGACACCGGGACTTCAAGGCTGAGATCCGAGTACATGCTCTTCATCATGTTGTCATAGCTTTCTATCACAGGAGCAGATTCCCGTAGAAGCAGCTGTCCCTTCGGTGTGAGGCTTATATGGTTTTTAAAATTATCGAATAAGGCTCCACCAAGCTCTGACTCCATGGAAGTGATATTCTGCTTTACAGCCTGTCTCGTCATAAACAGTTTTTCGGATGCCTTTGAATAATTCATTTCGGATGCAAGAATCCGGAAGATATGAAGCTGTTGTATCGTCATAAAATATGTTCTTTCTGATTTTCAATATACTCTTTATTGATTTACCTATGTCATTACACTTGGTTAAGACCATTCAAAAATTGTAATAATAAAATGGAAAACAGCATTTGACCAATGTTTTAATCGTTCATTTCAAATGCAAGTTCAGCTTGCGTTTGTACTCTAAGGATAATTGCTTTTTCACCAACTGTAAAGGTGTTATGTTCATCCTGAATAATCAATATATTACGCGGATTCTCAAGGCAGTAACAGCGTAAGGAATTCACCGTGGAAGAAACATTATCAAATGAAAAGATAATCCCGGTGAACATTTCAGGAGGGTATCATGGATAACAAAACAGTTTCAAGACGAAGCTTTGTGAAGGGAATAGGTGCCGGACTTGCGGCACTTACATTTGCAGGCATATATGGCTGCGGACGCAGTACCGAGGTGCCGGAGGCAACAACAGGTGCCGGAACAAAGGCCGCTGAAACACTGGCAGCGGCGACAACTGCGGCTGAAACATTAGCAGCAGAAACAGAGCTTGCGAAGGAAGCTCTCAATGCTGCCACAAAGACATTGACATACACACCGGGAACCTACAACGCATCCGCACGGGGTATGGCAAGTGATGTTAAGGTCACAATGACTTTTGATGAAAAGAGCATAACAGATATCAAAATCGACGTTTCAGGTGAGACACAGAATATCGGTGCCGCCATCGGCGATGAGATGTCCAAGAAAGTTCTGGATGCCCAGGGGGCTGAGATTGATGCGGTTTCAGGAGCAACAGTTACAAGCGATGCTATTAAGAAAGCGGTTCTTGACTGTATGTCACAGGCTTCGGGACAGGAGATCACTCTTGAAGAGGTTGCGGCAGAAACAGCTTCTGACTGGCTGGGAGAGGCTCCTGAGGTTTCAGAGAGCGATATAAAGGAGACTGTTGACTGTGAGGTTCTGGTAGTCGGTGCCGGCTCATCAGGTCTTTTTGCGGCTGCCGCAGCGGCTGAAAAGGGTGTAAAGACCATCCTCATAGAGAAATTCGAACATGACAAGGCTTCCGGCATACGTGACACCCTTGCTGCCTGCGATTCAACAGAGCAGAAAGAGGATGGTCATAATGTTGACAAGAACGAAGCTATCAAATACATCTGTGACTGGAGCCAGGGCTATGCAAAAAGAAGCCTTGTCAAGGTATGGGCTGACCGCTCAGGTGAGACCATGGACTGGTTCAAGGATGTTCTCAAGCAGGGCGGCATGGAATTCCGTCATGAGTATGATGATGATACACTGAAGCAGAACTATCAGGGCCTTGAGGTTGGTCACAGTGTTCAGTATGACGATACCTATTATGAGCAGCAGACCATGGACAAGGTACTTGAATATGCTGAGGCAAAGGGACTTGAGACCCGTTATGAGGTCACCATGATAAAGCTTGAGAAGAACGACGCCGGAAGAGTAACAGGTCTTATCGCTACGGATAAAGACGGTAATTATGTTCGTTACAATGCCAAAAAGGGTGTCATCATCGCTACCGGCGGATACAGTGCCGACGAAGATATGCTGAGACAGCTTCAGCCCTGGACTCTTGAGCAGACCTCAGTAAACTACTCAAAGGCAGGGGCAAAGGGCAGCGGAATAAGAGCATGTCTCTGGGCAGGAGCCATCATGGATACAACCCATACTTCCATGATCTTTGAGCGTGGTGCCATAAAGCCCGATGAAGTAGGAAAAGTCGGAGAACCTACCCGGGGTACTCTTTTCTGGATGGGCTCACAGCCATTCCTTAAAGTAAATCTCAATGGAGAACGTTTCATGAACGAGTCTCAGCCCTATGACTATATCCTTCATCAGGCTTCAAAGGAACCCTTCCATACTTACTGTGAAATCTGGGACAGCAAGTATCCTGATGACTGTAAGAGATTCGAGACTCACGGCTGCAGCAGACTTTACCCTCATGCAAACGGAACAGCTCCTGTTTTCACAATGGAAATGGTTCAGGGTATGAATGAAGGTCTTATTAATGACGGCTATATCGTAAAGGCTGATACCATAGAAGAGCTTGCAGAAAAGCTTGGACTTCCGGCTGATAAGTTCAAGGCAACTGTAGACCGTTACAATGAGCTTTACAAGAACGGAGAGGATGAGGACTTCGGAAAGGAAGGTTTCAGACTTTCTTCCATTACAGAGGCTCCGTTCTACGGTGTACGCCAGGCCGGCGGATATCTCATCTGCTCCATGGACGGAATTCTGGTGGATGAAGAGATGCACGCTCTTGATACAGAGTCAAAGCCTATAGAGGGACTTTTCGTTGTTGGTAATGATGCCGGCGGATACTACAACGGAAGCTATCCAAACCTTCTCGCCGGTACTCAGGCAGGACGTATAGCAACCTTCGGAAGACTGGCAGGCCAGCTTGCAGCTGAAGGAAAATAAAAGAAACAGTCAGACTAACATCTGAGTTACTCACACAGAAATAAGCTTAAATGTGCTGCATGTCCGTAAATGCGGACAGCAGCACATTTTTTTCTATTCAAAAACAGTATATTCTTTTCAAGAGTAATATCATACTACAATTCTAGTCGTATTTTAGACCATATGAAAACATACGTCTTTTTGATATCATCCTATTTAGATTTTCAAAATCTATTCTATATGTTTCCATTTATATACCCATTGACAGTGATACAAAAAGAATATACATTTGAGGTATCAAATGATACCTCTGCAGGAGGCGTAATTTGATAAATGAAATTAATTCGCGTGTAGAAAGCGAAATAGAAGTAAAGGCTTATCTTCAGAATCTGAAATATGCACTGAAAAACGGGGCAAAAATAGAATTTCAACAGAGACGGGTAGTAGATGAAAAACGAAATCTTAGATATACAAATATGTATACCATAAATACATTGTTTCCGGATGAAGACCCGCTTGATGCCTTGAAAAAAGAGCTGTTAGAATTGCAAGTCGCTAATTATATACAAACAGTAAAAGATTTTAAATTTCCTAAAAGAAGTGAGATGAGGGAATTTGGCAAAGTATTTAATAACACTGATGAAGTTTATATAAAAATACGTGTAGAGCTATTGGGGCAAACCGGACAGGCAACAACATTTGTAATGTCATTTCATTTTGCAGAAAGACCATTTACATCAAATATTTTTCCTTATAAGAAATGAGGTGTTTCATGAATATAATAAAAACTAAAAAGCAACTGTGTACCTGCTGTATGGAAGAACATGAAGTTAAAACCGTTATTGTATCTGAACACACAGTGTTTAAAGGCGAAAAATTACGCTATGACGCAGAATATATGTATTGTGATTTGGCTGAAGAATTATATATGACCGAGGAACAAATTCAGTATAATGACATCCAAATGAAAGATGCCTATAGGAAGAAGCAAGGTCTTCTGACATCTTCTCAAATTGTTGCGATAAGAGCTAAGTACAGCATAAGTCAGAGTGATCTTTGTCTTTTATTAGGATGGGGAGGAAAGACTATAACAAGATACGAGAGCCATCAGATTCAAGACAAAGCTCATGATATGATTTTAAAAAAATTGGATGTTGATCCCGAATGGTTTATATCGCTTCTTTATGATGCCAGAGGAAATCTTTCGGAAGATTCTTTTCGCAAGTATCATGAATCCGCCTCATTTCAATACGAAAAATACCGGGATTTATATCTGAGAAAGGCTATAGAAGCACGTAGAATAAGATATACAAAAAATAGATTCCTGCAAGCGGAATCTAATCTTGCGTTTCAAAAATGACTTGGAAAGAACGACGAGACTGTAATTTATTTTAATTCCTGTGCAAGGCGTCGAACGTTTGAGCGTGAAAATTTTATATTGTATAATGGTTACAATAATAGCCGGTATAAAAAATCACCATAACCCCATTAAAGTGATTCCATATAGAGATAAAAGCTGAACAGAAATGGGCGAAAGATATGAGTGGTCAGCAACATAAGTCAGAAAAAAGCATGAATAACGAGCCTTATACTCATTACTCATGCTTCTTTTTTTACTCTGCATCAATGACTCTCGCGATATGCATGGCGAGGTAGCCGATCTCGGCATCCTGATACTCCTTTTTCAGGATACGGCTCATCTGGTTGCAGATTTCCGCGGACAGCTTAAATATATCCGGATACTTCGTTTCCATGTAGTCATTGAGATTCATCTTAAGGGGTTCACCGGTTTCTATACGGGTGACCATATAGCGGATGTGATTCATCATACGGTTATAGCCGAGAGAGGTTACCTCCAGCTTCTGACCTGTCTTTTCCTCTATATAGGAAATACAGTTTCTGACTATCTGGGCGGTATGCAGTGACTGAGCCACGTTTTCGTTAACTATGGCAGAGTGCACGTGCAGGGCAATGAAACCGACCTCGTCCTCATTTATGGAAAGACCTGTTTTTTGCTGAAGTATGGGAATTACAGTCTCAGCCACCTGATACTCCATGTGGAAGAGGAGTCTGATGTCATCCTTCAGAGGATTTCTGATGGTGTCGTTCTTCCTGATACGCCGTATGGCAAAGGCCAGATGATCCGCCATTGGGAAGACGATATTCCGGTCAACTTTCCCGAAAACCTTCTCGGCCTCATCAAGAACCGCATCGGAGATCTCAAGGCATACAGGATCTACTTCATTAATTATATTCATGGCAGTGCCACGATCTGTGGATTTTTCCAATGAATACACCGAGGCATCCTCCGGAACCTCTATCCATTCGGATATCTTTGCACCAAAGCCGATACCCTTGTGAAGCACCAGATAGGTTTTCAGTTCATCATTGTCCAAAGCAAGAATGGCATTATGATTCAATACTTTTCGTACTCGATACATTTTCCATAACTCCTGTAGTCAATCGGGCTGGTAAATCTCACTACGCCCGATTTTTGCATCAACCTTCAAATCACTCATGGCCGGAATAAGGGTTTACTGACGTAAATAAAGCCTCCCCATGAAGGTCTGCTGTTAAAAATACCCCTCCCGTTCACCGGAAGGGGCAGTAACTTTATGTCAATTATAAGCAACTTATTCTGTTATGTCGACAGCAATCAGATCTTCGCCGGCAGAAACGTTTCCGGTCTTGAGAAGTCTGATGTGCATATTGTCATCAAGATCGGTGCAGAGGATGGGAGAGGCGATGGAAGGAGCATTCTTACTGATGAAATCAAGATCCATCTTAAGAAGCGGATCCCCCTTCTTTACCTTCTGTCCGTTTTCAACAAGCACTGTGAAGCCCTGACCGTCAAGCTTTACTGTGTCGATACCCATGTGGAAGAGCATGCTTATTCCTGATTCAGTCTCAAAACCGATAGCGTGCTTTGTATCAAAAACGAAGGTGACTTCGCCGTCACATGGTGCGTAAAGAGTAGAATCTGCTGGGATCATGCAGGCACCGTCACCCATCATGGCTCCGGCAAATGCCTCGTCCGGTGTCTCTGAAATGGCCTTAGCCTCACCGTTAAGAGGGCTTCCGATGATGATGGTCTTCTTTACTGTCTTTTGAGCAGCTTCAGCAGCTTCCTGTGATGAGGTGTCCTGAGATGCATCCTCCTCCGCATGATACTCTGTATCAGGCTGAGTCTCAAGGTAATCCTCAAGATTTGACTTAACGACAGTAACTGAAGGACCGTAAATAACCTGTACGCCGTTACCCTTATGCACAACACCTGATGCACCGGATGCCTTGAGAAGTCCATCATTTACAAGTTCAGATTTCTTAACAGTTACACGAAGACGGGTAGCACAGCAGTCAACGTCTGAAATGTTTGCCTTTCCGCCGAGACCCTTCATGATAAGGTCACTCTTTTCATCTGTTATGGCTTGAGCATCTGAACCTTCACCGTTTTTCTTTGCAAGATAATCTGACTTTCTGTAAAGGCGGGTCTCCTGATCATCATCCTCACGACCCGGAGTCTTAAGATCGAATTTCTTGATAAGGAAAGTAAAAATAAAGTAGTAAAGCAGGAAGTAAACGATACCTACAGGGATGATGAGCATCCAGCTTGTCTTTTCGTTACCCTGAAGGATACCGAAGAAGAAGAGATCCAGAAGTCCGCCTGAGAAGGTAAGACCAACTGCGATGTTGAGCATATGTGCGATCATATATGCTGAACCTGCGAGAACAACCTGTACTACGAAAAGCATTGGTGCTACGAAAAGGAATGAGAACTCGATAGGCTCTGTGATACCTGTAAACATTGATGCAAGAGCAGCTGAAAGAAGAAGACCTGCGGCCTGTCCGCGCTTCTCAGGCTTTGCTGTACGTACCATGGCAAGGGCGGCACCAGGAAGACCGAAGATCATGAAAATGAACTCTCCGGAGAAGTATCTTGTAGCATCTGCACTGAAGTGTGCAACATTCTGAGAATCAGCAAGCTGGGCAAAGAAAATGTTCTGTCCGCCCTGGATAAGCTTTCCTGCAACTTCCATCTGTCCGCCAACGGCTGTCTGCCAGAAAGGCATATAAAATACGTGATGAAGTCCGAATGGGATAAGCGCACGCTTGATAAGTCCGAAAATAAGTGTACCGATATATCCGCTTCCTGTTACGAGACCACCGAGAGCGAAGATTCCCTTCTGAACGAATGGCCAGAGATAGAAGCTGAGGATTCCCACACCGATATATGCAAATGTTGAAATGATAGGAACAAAACGTGAGCCGCCGAAGAATGAGATGGCTGCAGGAAGCTGTATCTTGTAGAACTTGTTGTGAAGAGCTGCAACACCAAGACCTACGATGATACCGCCGAATACACCCATCTGAAGTGTATTGATACCAACGATGCTTGTTACTGTTCCTTCAAGAACACCCTCTGCAACTGCACCGTCAACAACCATTCCTGTGATGTTGAGCATAGCTTCAATAGTAATGTTCATTACGAAGAAAGCGATCATAGCTGCAAGAGCTGCAACTTCCTTTTCCTTCTTTGCCATACCGATGGCAACACCAACTGCAAAGATAAGAGGAAGGTTACTGAAGATGGCACTTCCAACGGAATTCATGATGTTAAGAAGTGAATTCATCGGTGTACCGTTACCGAAAATTGCCTCCATGTGATATGTTGCAATAGTGGTGGGGTTTGTGAAGCTGCTTCCAAGTCCGAGTAAAAGACCTGCAACCGGAAGTATAGCGATAGGAAGCATAAAGCTTCGTCCTACACGCTGTAAAACTGAGAAAATTTTGTCTTTCATACATCCTCCTGATTAATTACTTGTCCGGGTATCTCTCCGTACATAAATCTATTTCAGGGGGATTGGTTTTTTGTCAGTTTAGAAATCGAGTAGCGGAAAGCGGCTACTCGATTCCGCGTTGGCTGTCAAATGCCCGTCCATGCAAGCATGGCGGTCGCTTGACAGCCTTATCGCGAAAACTAAAAAACCCCGCGGATTACGCAGGGAAATAAAAAAACAGACACTTCACCACATAAACCGAAATAGTTTTATGTACAGTGAATGCCTGCGAACAGTTACATACTGAATTGAACGACCATACTCTAACATCTCTTGATGCAAATGTCAATATAAAGCTTTCAAAAAAATGAAAAGGATTCAGCGAACCGGTGACGGCTGTATCATATTGAATTGACTCCGGATGGATTTTTCGTTGATGCAGCAGGAGCCCGGAATGGTGTTCTTCCGCTACTGCACTGACCGATTAACTAAAGGTTTGTGAACTAATTCTTAATTCCACTTAAATAAATAGACTAAACCAAAACAGGATGCCATACTTACTTTAAGTGTGTGGCATCCTGTTTTTTAACAATAGCCTGTGAAGAGTTTATATATCAGAAATTGCGATATTAACCTATCGCAACAAGAGGAGGGAAATTATGAAGTTAAGAAATATCATTATCGGAAGCCTTTTGGCAGGTACTGTGGCGCTTTCAGGATGCGGATCAGGAATTACAGATGTACCGGACGCTTCAACAAATGAAGCAGCAGATGAAAAAACCGTGAACATCACTGTTTCCGGAGCCGAATCCGAAAGCATAAACAGCAGTACCGAAGACGGAAACATTGGCACAGATAAAGCTGCCTCTGTTCAGGAAGAAAACAAAGTCACTCTGCCGGAAGCAAATGTCTCAGCCGCTGCCTTAAAGGAGGTTTCAGAGGTCTCGGAGCAATCCGGAGGTTTAAAGCTGTCTGACGTCTGGAATTCGAAGGACCCCGGTGTGATATTCGCCCATGACTTCACAGAGGAAATAAAAAATGATGTTGCAGAAGCTTCCAAATCTTCATCGAATCTTCAGGATGAACTTTCTTCTGTAATCAAAATCACGGAAAGATATGACGACCTCTTTAAGGCTGCAGAGGCCCAGCTTGAGTTAAACGAGGCCGCTGCATGGACCTATGATATATGGGATGCCGAGCTTAACAGTCTCTGGAAAAGATTCAGTGATTCAGCTGATGCAGCCACAAAAGAAAGGGTTCTTAAAGATCAGCGGAACTGGATTGCCATGAAGGAAGAGGTAACATTAGAAAATCTCGGAAGCCGCGAGGATGGAGGAAGCATGTATCCCCTCCTTGAGTATTCCTTCCTTGAAGAGATCACAAAGAACAGATCCTACATACTTGCGTCAGAGCTCGCCAAACTTAATGGAGAGGCATTCAATATGCCGGAGAGAGGCATTTACGGAACCTATGTAGATAATCAGGGGACAGCCGATGTTTACAGTTCCCTGATAACAAGGAAGGGCTGGGAGAATGAAGATGAGGCTGTCATTTCAATCTACAGATTATGTGGACTCGATGGCACTTTTTCCGATACAGGCAATGGAGAACTTCAATTTAAATCCAATGATGGCAATGTCGAAGGCATTATCCATTTAAACGGATGGGAAGGCGCAAGCTTTGAAGTGACAAAATCCGGGGAAAGTGTTCTTAATGTGGGAGATAAGTTCGACTTCGGATTTGCATTCTGAGTGTTTATCGGTTAGTGTAATGCGAAAAAGACTAAAGGAGCAGTCATGACAGGAACAGAAATAATTGATTACTATAACCGCAGCCGTTTTGTTGAGCTTTGCGGTATACAGTTCAGTGAGAATCTCAGGGACGGTTCCATCACGTCAAAAGTTGAAGTTATGCCCATGCATATGAACGGAAGCGGACACATACACGGCGGTATGCTTTTCACTATTGCGGATTCTACAGGCGGCGCCAATGCACGCCGATATTCGGACCACGTGACAACACTGGACAGTGATTTTCATTATCTCACCAGCAAGACTACAAGATATCTCTATGGTTCCGCCGAGCTCATACGAAACGGCGGCAAAATCGTAGTACTCAGAGTATCTGTAAAGGATGACAACGGAGAGACCTTTGCAGAAGGAACCTTCACCTACTATAAACTCTGATGTTATGAATATATCAATTGAATAATCCTGCACATAGTGTCGCATCAGCTAACCCTGATGCGGCACTTTTTTTCGTGATAAGACATCAAGGGAACAGCTCTGCTGTGAAATGAAGCGATAAAACCTTCAAGGGAACAAATGCGTATTTGCTTGTCCAAATGAGCAAGATATATAGGTAATAGTTATAGCAGAACATAAGAAACCCCGATTAGACTATAATATTTCACGGTGCTAATATCGTTTCAAGCTTGAAACAGCTAAAAGCTTTAAAGAAACAGGAGCATGAAGTGATTGAATTAACAAATATAGTAAAAACCTTTCAGGCCGGTTCCAAACAGGTGGATGCACTGAGAGATGTATCTCTTTCCATCAATGACGGAGAGATTTTCGGAATCATAGGTTTCTCCGGCGCCGGAAAATCCACACTGGTTCGATGTATAAACTTACTTGGACGCCCGACATCGGGAAGTGTGAAAATCGACGGAGTTGACCTTATCGGACTTTCTCCAAAGGAACTCCGGGAAGAACGAAAGAAAATCGGAATGATCTTCCAGCATTTCAATCTCATGCCATCCAGAACAGTTTTCGGAAATGTTGCATTCCCGCTTAAGGGAAGCGGCCTTTCAAAGGAGGAGATAAAGCAAAAGGTCAGAAAGCTGCTTTCTCTTGTAGATCTTTCGGATAAGGAGAATGCCTATCCCTCGGAGCTTTCGGGAGGTCAGAAGCAGAGAGTTGCCATCGCAAGAGCCCTGGCAAATGACCCGAAGATCCTGCTTTCCGATGAAGCAACCTCAGCTCTGGATCCCCAGACTACGGGAGCCATACTTCAGCTTTTGAAAAAACTGAACAGAGAGCTGGGAATCACCATAGTTGTTATCACCCACGAGATGGAAGTCATAAAAGAGATATGCAGCAGAGTTGCAGTCATGGAGGATGGCGCTGTTGTTGAGCTCGGAGATGTATTTGAAGTCTTTGCAAATCCAAAGCATTCTCTTACAAAGAATTTCATCAGAACCACATCAAATCTTTCAAAGATTGATCAGATGGTGGCTGACGGAGTCCCCGGAGTGACACCCGAAAAGGGTGAAGTTCTTGCAAAGCTTTCTTACCGTCAGAAGGATGTATCAGAACCTCTGATATCAACAACTGTAAAGGAGTTCGATCTGGATATCAATATCATCCTTGCAGATGTAGAGATAGTCGGAGGAGCTCCAATTGGCGGAACAGTAGTAATTCTTCATGGAGACTCAGACCGTATAGATGAAGCTGTTAAATATCTGAGAGGCAAAAATGTCGGAGTGGAGGTGATCAAAGATGCAAGAAATCCTTACTGATATATTTCCAAATCTTATCAGCAAATGGCCGGATTTTATCGGGTCCATTCATGATACCTTCATCATGGTCATCTGGGCCGGTGGAATAGGCTTTGTATTCGGACTCACCTTCGGGATCATCCTTACAGTCACAAAGCCCGGAGGTATACTTGAGAACAGACCGCTTTTTCAGTTTCTTGACAAGATAACCAATCTGTTCAGGTCCATCCCTTTCATCATACTGCTTACAGCGGTCATGCCTCTTACGAGACTCATCATGGGAACTGCCATAGGTGTTCCCGGAGCCATCGTACCTCTCGTTTTAGGATCTGTTCCTTTCTTCACGAGACAGGTGCAGTCAGCATTGGCACAGACAGATGAAGGCCTTATAGAAGCTGCCGAATCCATGGGATCAAGTCCCTGGGAGATCATCACAAGAGTTTATCTAAGAGAAAGCATCGGTCCTCTTGCCAGGGCAACCACCATCACAGCCATCAGTCTTCTGGGACTTACAGCCATGGCAGGTGCTGTAGGAGCGGGCGGTCTCGGAGATTTCGCCATCCGTTACGGACATGACAGAAACATGCAGGATATTACATGGGCCACAGTCATAGTACTTGTAGCAGCAGTCAGCATTGTTCAGATAACAGGTGACACGATAGCAAAGAAGAATTCGCACTGAGAACTTAATACAGTTCAGTGATTCTGTCCTTAGTTGCAAGACCTGTTTAAGTCTGTAACCCATTAACATACAAAATGAAATAAAAAATAACTGAATAGTGTACGGAGTATATTCGGTGAATATTAAGACAAGTGCTTTTTTCACCAGATAATAAATTAAGAGGAGAAGAGATTATGAAGAAGTCAATTTACTTAGCACTACTGGCAGCAACGGTTCTTGCAGGATGCGGATCATCTGAGACACCGGCAGCAAAGGCTGC
>DFGZ01000207.1 GCA_002371295.1 Oribacterium sp. UBA3737
TATGACATAAGAAGGCACGCACTGTCCGTAACAGTTCGATATCGGATTCCTACACTTATGTCAAGGTATAAGATGATGTGAGTGTCAAAAGTCGATATCGGACCGCTTCGCGCTATGCGCTCTCGCGTTCCTCCCACATTCCGCACTCTCAGGCCGATAAATCGTCCTTTCGTGCTCCATGTGGGGCGTGTCATGAAGTCTATCCTCCACTTTTGTGCAAGCACAAGTGGAGGAAGACTTATGACACTTATATCATAAGATGATTTTTCACCCCAGCATAAGCCGGATGTCCGGCGGAACGGAGTATATTTTTTATGAGTATTTTAAATGTCGAGCATCTTACACACGGCTTCGGCGACCGCGCCATCTTTGACGACGTATCCTTCCGTCTTTTGAAAGGAGAGCATATAGGTCTCATCGGTGCAAACGGTGAGGGAAAGTCCACCTTCATGAGCATCATCACAGGGAAGCTTCAGCCTGATGAAGGAAAGATCGAGTGGTCAAAGCACGTGAAGGTGGGCTATCTTGACCAGCATGCGGTACTCAAAGCGGGCATGACCATCGGAAGTGTCCTTGCAAGTGCATTTGACGAACTTTACAAGATGGACGAGCGCTGCAATGAGCTTTACGGTCTCATGGCCACAGCTTCCGAAGAGGAGATGAACGCCTACATGGACGAGGCCGGAACCCTTCAGGAGCTCCTCAGCGCCCATGACTTTTACCTTATAGATGCAAAGGTCAGCGAAGTTGCCCGGGCACTGGGACTTCTGGAGCTTGGCCTTGACCGGGATGTAACGGAGCTTTCCGGCGGTCAGAGAACCAAGGTACTTCTTGCGAAGCTTCTCCTTGAGAAGCCTGAGATACTGCTTCTTGACGAGCCCACCAACTACCTCGACGAAGAGCATATAGCATGGCTCAAAAAGTATCTCCAGGACTATGAAAATGCTTTTATCCTGATATCACATGACATCCCGTTCCTGAACAGCGTCATAAACATCATCTATCACATGAACAACCGTCAGCTCAACCGCTACGTAGGTGATTACAATCACTTCGAAGAGGTCTTTGCAGCACAGAAGGCGCAGCAGGATGCTGCATACAAACGTCAGCAGCAGGAGATCGCGGAGCTTGAAGATTTTGTTGCCAGGAACAAGGCCAGAGTTTCTACAAGAAACATGGCCATGTCACGTCAGAAGAAGCTTGATAAGATGGAGCGAATCGACAAGGTACATGAGAAGCCGAAGCCAAGCTTCACCTTCCTCTACTCAAAGACTCCCGGCAAGTATCTCATATCTGCCAAGGATCTGGTAATAGGCTATGACGAGCCACTTTCAAGTCCTCTGAACCTGGAATTTGAGCGCGGATCCCGCATAGTCATGACCGGCGCCAACGGTATCGGTAAGACGACTCTGCTTAAGAGCCTTCTCGGTCTTATCGATCCTATCTCCGGAAAAGTCGAGCTTGGTGACAATCTTGATATAGGCTACTTTGAGCAGGAGATAAAGGGTGATAATGACAACACCAGTCTTCAGGAAATCTGGAACGAGTTCCCGGGACTTAACCAGTCTGAGGTTCGTGCGGCCCTGGCAAAATGCGGACTTACCAGCCATCATATAGAAAGTAAGATCCGGGTTCTTTCAGGAGGAGAGCAGGCAAAGGTACGTCTCTGCAAGCTCCTGAACCGTCCCTCTAACATTCTGGTTCTGGACGAGCCCACAAACCATCTGGACCCGGATGCAAAGGAGGAGCTGAAGCGAGCTCTTCTTGAATACAAGGGCAGCATCCTCATGGTCTGCCACGAACCTGAATTCTACAGAGATATCGCAACCGACATCTGGGACTGCACCAGGTGGACAACGAAGGTAGTTTAAAAAACAGTAATGACAGGATTTATGAAAAAAAGCCCGAAACCACGGAATCCGGATTCCAACGGTTTCGAGCCTTTTTATATAGCGGAGATGCAGGGATTTGAACCCTGGCGCCGTTTCCGACCTAGCGCATTTCGAGTGCGCCCCCTTCGGCCTCTTGGGTACATCTCCAAAAATCGTACCTTAAAAATATAATACACTGCCACAGCAAAGTCAAATGGCTAATCTTACTTTTATATAAATACATTCATAGCTTTCTTCAAAATATCTCCGTATGTGCTATAATGGCTGAGTTTTATGATGCAAAGGCACGATGCACACGAATGTGTGTGCTTAGCATCATGAATGGATGGCAGGCTTTATGGCCCGCTCGACCACCACTTTAGATATCCAACAATAAGAGAGGTCAGCATTGAAAAAGATTTTATTTAAAAAAGGATTTAAATCAGCTGCCGCAATTATGACTGCGGCGATGATAGCCATAACATCAACAGGCTGCGGACAGAGCGGACAGCAGCAAACCCAGTCGGGAAGCGCCTCTGCGGAATCATCAGCAAGCAAGCAGGCTTCCGTAAAGAAAGAGCGTTACAACGCCCAGTTCCTCGATGTTTTTGATACTGTCTCCATGGAGATAGGCTATGAAGCCTCAGAAGAGGATTTCAAGTCCAGATACAAGGATTCCCATGACCTGCTTCTGAAAGAGCATCAGCTTTTTGATATTTACAACGACTACGAAGGAATCAATAACATTAAGACCATCAACGACAATGCCGGAAAGGAGCCTGTCAAGGTAGATGCGAAGCTCATCGAGCTCCTCAAGTGGGGAAAGGAAATCTATACCCTGACTAACGGAAAGCTCAACATCGCCTACGGTGCAGTTCTTCGTCTCTGGCACGATAAGCGGGAGATAGGCATGGCCGACCCGGAAAAGGGTGAGCTTCCTGATGAAGAGGCTCTCAGAGAGGCTGCAAAGCACACAAACATCGATGATGTAATAATCGATGAAGAAGCAGGAACCGTATTCCTGAAGGATTCTGAAATGAGCCTTGATGTGGGCGGAATAGCAAAGGGCTATGCCACAGAGGATGCGGCAAAGCTCATAGAGGGCGCCGGTTCAGACAGCTTCATGCTGAATCTGGGCGGAAACCTCCGGGCCATAGGACTAAAGGACAACAAAGAGAAGTGGGTATGCCCTGTGGAAAATCCCACCTACCGTGATAACCAGACCGGGGATCAGTATGCCATAGTTACTTATCTTGATAATGCTTCCCTCGTTACATCAGGTGACTACGAGCGTTACTATGTGGTAGACGGCGAGCGTTATCATCACATCGTAGACCCTGACACCATGTACCCTGCAAGGTATCACCGCAGTGTCACCATCCTGACTCATGATTCAGCTCTTGCGGATGCGCTTTCAACCGCACTTTTCTGTATGAGCGTTGAAGACGGAAAGGCTCTTATCAAGTCAATTTCCGAAGGAACCAGTTCCCTCGGAAACAGTGAGAGAGTGGGACGCATCGATGCCATGTGGATCGAATCCGACGGAACCCAGGAATTCACTGAAGGATTCTCTGATATAACTAAAAAATAAGAACCGGCCCGCAGATTTTCTCTCTGCGGGCTTTAATCATAAAATTTCATTTTATTGTTGACATAACCTATGCCTTAGTGTAGTATATACAAGTCGCTTGAAGCGACACAAATTATAGCGCTGTCGCCAAGTGGTAAGGCAACGGATTCTGATTCCGTCATTCCCAGGTTCGAATCCTGGTAGCGCTGCTAACCATCCATGATGGTGCAGATAAAATTTCATATAGCGCTGTCGCCAAGTGGTAAGGCAACGGATTCTGATTCCGTCATTCCCAGGTTCGAATCCTGGTAGCGCTGCTCTTTAAAGACTGTTGCATGTGCGACAGTCTTTTTATTTTACTCCCTTTATTCTTAAAAAAAGGACAGCATCTCTTATCCCAAATCATAAGGGCTCTGCCCTTTTTGTTTTGCCTTCTTTATTTTTCACTGATTTCTTTATTTTTTATTTCCTCTTACCTCCATTCCATTAACTTTTTTTGAATAATGTCCAAACCCTGTTGCATTTCGGCCGGAGAGCAGTACAGTTAATACAGCTAGTACAAGTAATACAGATGGTACGAGTGACTTAAACCCTATACCGCACATTTCTGCAAGCGTAAGCGAAGGCAAAGGCGCGGACGACTTATGACACTTATACCAACAGATTCGGAGGTGAAATATGTTCCTTGTCAACCTTCAGAGCAAGGAGCCCATATTTGAGCAGATCCAGACTCAGATACTGAGCTTCATAGAAGCCGGAGTGCTCAAGCCCGGCGACAAGCTCCCTTCTGTGAGACAGCTGGCGACGGAGAACGGCATTAACCCGAACACCGTTGCCAAGGCCTACGCCCAGCTGGAGCAGAAGGGATACGTTTACAATCTGCCAAAGAAAGGGGTTTATGTAGCGGAAATCAGTATGGAAAATTCAAGAATGCTTCAGATCACATCACTTCTTAAGCCACTCAGGGACAGCGGCATCACAAAGGACGAGGTCCTTCAGGCTTTAGACAGGGTATATGGGGAGGATAATGATGCTTAAGATAGAACATTTGTCAAAAAACTTCGGTCAGAAAGAAGTTCTCAAAGACCTGAGTCTTACAGTCAGCAACAAATCCATAGTCGGCCTTGTAGGCATTAACGGCGCCGGAAAATCCACACTGCTGCGTTCCATAGCCGGAGTATACGAACCGGAGAAAGGAAGCATTACCCTGGACGGAAGAAGTACCTATTACGATAAAGCCACCAGAAAGAAGATAGCATTTGTAAGCGACGAGGCCTACTTCCCGCTGGGATCCACCATAGAGAGTCTCAAGCTCTTCTACGAATGCATGTATGATTTTGATCCGGAAGCATACATGAAATATCTCAAAATGTTCGAGCTGGATCCGAAGGCTTCCATATCCACCTTTTCAAAGGGAATGAAAAGACGTGTATCACTTTTGTTGGCCCTTTCCATACATCCGGGGCTAATGCTTCTGGACGAGGCTTATGACGGACTTGAACCCATCGCCCGCCTTCATTTCAAAAACGCTCTCACGGACCTTCTGGAAGACGAAGACATTTCCGTCATCATCTCATCCCACAGTCTGAAGGAGCTGGAAGATATATGCGACAGCTTCGCCATACTTGAAGACGGAAGGATCATGAGCGGAGGAGACCTTTCAGAGTCCAAGGAAAACATTAAAAAATACCAGCTGGCATTTAAGGAGGAGCTCGGAAGAGAAGACTTCCATGACCTCGACATCCTTCAGTTCGAAAAGGAGGGTCAGGTATACAAGCTGGTCATCCGAGGAGATTCGGAACAGGTGGAAGAAAAGCTCAGAGCCATGAACCCCATACTTCTGAATATCCTTCCGGTAAATTTCGAGGAGCTTTTCATATATGAGCTTGAAAGAGAGGCACGATCATGAATAAAAATTACTTCAAATGGCTGATAAAAAGCCGCAGGATCTCCATACTTTTCTTCCTGCTTATCTCCGTAGCCTTCCAGCTGATTCCTATCACAGGTTATGACCCCAAGCGTCCGGATGAGACCTTCATAACCTGCGCAAGTGTGGGCAATGTTCTTTCTGTACTTCTCAGCGCCGCTGTACCTGTACTTCTTTTTTCCTACATTCACAGAAAGAGCAGTGTGGATATGTTCCTGTCACTCCCTGTTTCCAGAAAGGAACAGCTGCTGACAAACATCCTTTTCACATGGCTCATGGCCTACGGAAGTTTCTTCCTGGGAACCACCATCGTATGGGTCACTAAGACATTTCAGGCCATTCCCCTGCGTGCGTGGGCTTTCCTTCAGCTTTATGAAGCCTATTCACTGCTTGTACTGATACTGGTGAACACAGCGATCTTCGCACTGGCAAACTCCATCTTTGACGGCATCATCATGATCGGAGCCTACTCGGTTCTTCCGGGAATCGTCGGTATCTCCGTGCTGATCTTCATGGAAAGTATGATCGCCGGCAGGAACCTTCCGCCCAGAAGCTTCGTATCCGATATTGCGGTAATGCTTTCACCCGCCGGCATGCTGTCGGCAAATCTGGAGTGCATTCTGTATCCTGACTACATCCAGTTCACCGGCTTCAGCCGCACTTATGTCATCCTGCAGTTCCTGTACGGAATGATCGCAACAGCACTTTTGAGGCATCATTTTATTAAGAGAAAAGCAGAGAGAGCCGGACAGATTTCCGACGATATTCTTTCATATCCTTTCATCATAAACATTTACCTCATTCTTATTCTCCTGGATATGGCATGGACGGTGGTTTCCGGTGATTGGGACGGAATGGGATTTTTCTACCTCCTGCTGTTCTTCATATACATTGTTGCATCCTTCGTTTATAAGAGGTCTCTCAGGATCACCTGGCGCCCTATAGCTTTCTTCGCCTTTGCAGCCGTCGCTTCACTTTGCTTTGCGAAGGCCGGATGGGTAACGGAGGGCTTCGGTCTCAGCAAGCTCCCTTTTGAACTGTTTAACGAGCGATACCTCTGCTATTCGTATGATGCCTATGTATCCCTGGATGATCTGGGAACCATGCTGAAAAGCGGCGAGAACATCGACAGACACGAGGCTAAAGTTGAATTCACCGTAACGATACCGGAAGAAGAAAAAGACCGTTATGGTGTTATAATTGAAAAGCTGGAGGATTATCGCAGACAGTCCATATCCAGGTTTTACAGTAAGGATTACACAGATCATTCAGGCTATGTCACATTCAGGATCTACAACAAGAGAAACATAGATGAGGGCCGTGAATACGAGCAGTATGATTACGATGGAGCATATCCTCTTTCAGAAGATGAGCTTAGGGAAATCAGCAGATTCTGCGAGGTCACCGTCAGACCTTACCTTGATTCCGATGCAAGAGTGAGCTCCGAGGATATGTCTCTTTCAGAGTTCTTTAGGTGGAGAGAAGGGCAGAGACATTAAAACCGCAAGAATAACATAGCAATTTAATCCGATCCGGAGTAAAATGATTCTATCAGAAAATCATGGCTCCGGATCTTTTTTGATGCAGTATGCCATAT
Source organism: Oribacterium sp. UBA3737 (assembly GCA_002371295.1). Next base: position 6,966 of record DFGZ01000207.1, read on the forward strand.
GCCATTCATTGCATCCCTGTTCAGAAGAACGTGAATGAAAAGTCTGAACACTGGCACTGACATCTCTTACAGTTCCGGGCAGAATAGGAGCATATCGATGAAAGATTTTATCAAGGAATTCAAAGAATTTGCAGTAAAAGGAAACATGATCGATCTGGCAGTCGGCATGATCATCGGTTCTGCATTCACAGCTCTTGTAAAGAGCGTGGTTGACGACCTCGTGATGCCTCTCCTTTCCATCTTCACAGGCAAGATCGATTTCAACAACATGTTCATCCCTCTGGCAGGACAGACCTCCAAGGTCTATGACACAGCAGTGGCAGAGGGTGCGGTTTTCGGTTATGGAAAGTTCCTTACCCAGGGCATCTCTTTCCTCATTATGGCATTTGTAGTATTCCTTTTCGTAAAGGGCATGAACAAGCTGAGAAAGGAAGAGGCAGAGGCACCGGCTGAACCTACCACAAAGGAGTGCCCATACTGCAAGTCTGAGATCAAGATCACAGCAACAAGATGTCCTAACTGCACTTCAAAGCTTGAGGGCTTCAAGATTGACGCCGCTGAGCTTAATGCCTGATCCGGTTTAGTTTTTTCAAAGACTGATATCTGCATCCGGATATCGGTCTTTTTTATTTGCGATGAGTGTCACCTCACACACTCGTGTGCACTGCGTTGCATATAATCAGAGAAATATTGGTGCAAAGGATAGTCAAATCCTTTCGCACCCGTACACTTATAACAAATTGCCTATTGCTTTTATCCTTGTTTACGTTTAAGATATCCGCAATACTTTCAGCTGCAAATGTGCTGATGGAACCTCTGTTGGATAAGATGACAGATTGCTTACAGGAACGAAACACCCTATAGACCGGATTTTCAGGGCAGGTTTTACGGGAACGTTTAACCTGCCTTTGTTATTGTATGATATAAGTGTCATAAGTATCTTTCCCACTTGTGCTCGCACAAAAGTGGGAAAGATACTTCATGACACGCCCCACATGGAGCACGTAAGGACGCTT
>DFGZ01000104.1 GCA_002371295.1 Oribacterium sp. UBA3737
ACATGATAAAGCACAGGCATTTAAGTAAGGTCGCTTCACCGGCGACACAAATGTTTTAAATATCGGCATCAGGATCGTCAAAAAAGCAGCTCGAAATTAAGGGGTTGATTTTGCATATTTTCAAAATCTTGCCCCCTAACGTTGACATTTGACCCCTTAAAAGAGTATCATTGAATCCAATTTAAGTGATCGGGGGAAATCCTTATGGAATATGAAATCAGAAAAGATTTATATAAGCGCGAAAAGTATCTTAACAAGATCCGTGGATTCTATCACGAAAGCGAGATAATCAAAGTTTTAACAGGTGTCAGACGATGCGGTAAATCTTCTATCATGAACCTTATTGCTGGAGAGTTGATTGAATACGGCGTTAAGAGAGAGAATATCCTCTATTTCAACCTTGATAAAAAGCCTTTTGATACTGTAAGTACAACCGATGCACTCGACAAACTGATTGCCGATAACAGCACCGCAAAAGGGATCAAGTATCTGTTTATAGATGAGATTCAAAACGTTAAGGGGTTTGAGCGTGTTATCAACTCCTGGAGAGAAGAAGGGGACTATTCCATATTCATTACAGGGTCTAACTCTTATCTTCTTTCCGGTGAACTAGTTACAAAGCTGACCGGACGTTACATTGAATTCAATATCCTGCCGCTTACCTTTGATGAGTATCTCGAGATCAAGAAGTTCTTCGGGAAGCAGCTTTCCCCCGACAATATGACTGAATTACGCAACTATATACTTGAGGGTGGTTTCCCGTATGTAACAAAGCTGAATTCGATGAACGATAAGAGGCTTTATGTTCAAAACCTGATAAACGAGATCTATGAAAAAGATATCAGAAAGCGTATCCAGATCAGAAATCGGGCGTCTTTCGAAGCTATAATGAAGTATGTTATAAACAATTTCGGTTCTACTACAAGCATCCAGAACATCACGGACGACCTAAATAAGAAAGGCACAACGATTAAGCGTGAGACAGTAACTCGCTATATCAATGCACTTATAAGTGCCAAAATCCTTATACCGTGTGACAGATTCGATATGAAGTCAAGAAAATCCATAATGGGTGAGAAAAAATACTATCTGTCTGACCTATCGTTCTATTATGCATTAAACACCGGCAATCGCATAAACTTCGGCCCGGTTCTCGAAAACATCGTATACACTTATGCGGCTAGCATTGACTATATGATAAGTGTCGGAAGGGTTGGCAAGCTGGAGTGCGACTTTATTCTCAGAGATAATGAAATGAACTATTCCTATGTTCAGGTTGCCTATACGATTCTTGAAAGCAAGGATACCGAGGACAGAGAATACAGATCGTTGGAGCAGGTTACCTGGGACAATTATCCCAAATATCTTCTTACTACTGACAACTTACTCCAAAAAAGAAATGGAATCATTCATGCGAATCTCATTAACTTCATAAAGGAAGGACGGCGCTTTTAACACAATGCTGAAGGAGCGCCTGCAGAAGGCACTCACTGATCGATCATCACAACACTTAGGGAGAAATGATTACGGGTATGAAACTTGAGACTGAAAGATTGATCCTGCGCCGCTGGGAGGACGGCGACGCAGAGAATTTATATGAGTATGCCAAAGACCCGGATGTCGGACCGATTGCCGGATGGCCGCCACATCAAAGCATTGATGAGAGCCGGGGTGTTATTCGGAATGTCTTTAACGGCCAGGAGGCGTATGCCATCTGCCTGAAAACGGATGGGAAAGCCATCGGAGCCATAGAACTGAAACTGAATGGTCATACCGACATGACCGACCGAGACGATGAATGTGAGCTCGGCTACTGGCTCGGAAAACCTTTCTGGGGACAGGGGATCATGCCGGAGGCAGTCAGAGAAATCCTCCGCCACGCCTTTGAGGATATTGGCATGACGACGGTCTGGGTCGGCTATTATGAAGGTAATTCAAAATCGAAGCGCGTGCAGGAGAAGTCTGGATTCCGCTATCGGTGGAAGTCAGAGGGTGTGGATGTCCCTCTGATGCATGAGAAACGCACTGGACATGTGAGCAGCATGACAAAAGACCAGTGGCAGTGGGACAGACTGTATGCAGCTGCATCCGCAGTGCGAAATGAGCGCAGGATTTCTGATTACGTTACATGTGGCGAGGTTTCTGCAGCTATCCTTTCCGACAGCGGGGAAATATACACCGGCGTCTGCATCGATACCTGCTCCACGCTGGGAATCTGTGCGGAACGGAATGCCATTTTCAACATGATTACCAACGGTGAACACGAGATCAGGAAAGTCGTGGCTATCCTGCCTGACGGTTCCAGCGGCGCACCCTGCGGAGCCTGCCGGGAACTGATGGTGCAGCTGATGCCGAAAAGTTATAAGAACATCGAAATCATGATGGATTACAAGGCAGAACGGATTATAACTCTTGGTGAATTGACCCCGGAGTGGTGGATATAGAGGAATACTGCAGATTATAGAGAATCAGGAGTCGAAATAATGAAAACAGCAATCGCCTATTACTCCAAGCATCATGGAAACACAAAGAAACTGCTGGACGCAGTCGCAGCAGCGGCCGATATAGATCTGATCGATGTGACGGCAGATGAGAACACGGATCTTTCCGGATATGACAGGATCGGTTTCGCCTCTGGCATTTACTATAGCAGTTTTGCGAAGCAGTTAATTGCGTACGCGGAGAAAAATCTTCCGGAAGAAAAGCCGGTCTTCTTCATCTATACGCATGGAGCGCCGAAAGGAGATTTCCTGAAGGGAATTCGCGCTGTCACGCAGAAGAAGAACTGTACAGAGATTGGAGAATACCGCTGTCAGGGCTATGACACTTTTGGACCTTTCAAGCTGGTGGGCGGCATCGCCAAAGGACATCCGACAGTGGATGAGATCCAGAAGGTAGTCAAGTTTTATAAGAATCTGGAGTAATAACAGATGAAC
>DFGZ01000117.1:0-14004 GCA_002371295.1 Oribacterium sp. UBA3737
GTAAAGTTCACCTTCGAGCGTATGTTCACCCCTGATACAGGAGCAAAATCCACAGCTTACTTCAAGATGATCAAGGGCGCACAGGACATGCTGGATGGAAAGGCAACCGAACTCAGCGGTTTCGAGATTCAGGATGATTATCATTTCACAATCACCCTTGACTATGCATTTGCACCTTTCTTAAAGAACATAGCCACTTCCTATGCTGACATCTTCCCTGAGGAGGCATGCCGCGCAGCAGGAGACAAGTGGGGCTTCGGAACAGACCTTATAGGAACAGGTCCTTACAAGATAGAGTCAAACGACGATTCAACACAGGTAACTCTGGTAAAGAACGAGGACTACCACGGCGGTGATGTGAACCTTGATGAGATAGACTTTATCTATTACGACGATGACCAGACAAAGCTCATTGCTTACGAGAACGGAGACATCGATCTTGCCGATCTCAATGCTTCCCTCTTAAGCCAGTATCAGGAAAGCCACGGTGACGAAATCACTGCTTACCATCCACTTGGAACCGCCTTTATCTCTCTTAACTTAAAGGCTGATTACATTAAGGATATCAATGTAAGAAAGGCTATCTCACTGGCAATCAACCGTGAGGAGCTGGTTGATACCATCCTTAACGGAGCGGGAATTCCTGCCACAAGCTTCCTTAACAACAGCATCCCGGGTCATGATGATTCACTTTCGGTTTATACATACGATCCCGAAGAGGCTAAAAAGCTGCTTCAGGATGCAGGTTACGGTGACGGAATCACTATCGATGCCGAGGTTCGTCAGGCAGACCAGACCGTTTTCGCCGCACTTCAGGGTTATCTTAAGGAGGTAGGCATTACCCTTAATCTTAATGTTGTGGATAATGCTACCTGGACTTCAGACAGAACAGCAGGAAAGATTCCTGTTACAGGCATGACATGGAACGCCCTTTATCCTGACGGTGATTTCCAGATGTATAACTACTTCTACTCAAAGAATTCGGATGCCCAGGGTGTGTTCTATAACAATGCCGACTTCGACAAGGATCTTGATGAGGCAAGAGTTCTGACAGACGAAGCAAAGCGTGCCGAGCTTTACAAGGATGCCGACAGACTGCTTTCCCTTGAGGACTATGCATGTATCCCTCTTTACTATCCACAGAGCCAGTTCATCGCAAAGCCTTATGTAAAGAACTATAAGGTCGGAAACCTCATCTACCACTTCTTCGATGTGGATATAGATGCAGCTCAAAAAGCTCAGAGCTGACAGACTGATCTTCAAAAACTATTTAATCGGGTAGGGTGAAACATCCCTGCCCGATTTAGTCATTTCCAGATTTTTTATTTCCGGAGGAATATCTATGTGGCGCTATGTGCTGAAACGTGCACTGCTTGCCGTTTCCATCATTTTTTCCATCTCACTCATCACTTTTCTTATTCTCAATGTCCTACCCGGAGATCCTGTGGCCATGATGCTGGGAGATTTCGCGGACGCAAATAAAATAAAAGAGGTAAGGCACAATATGGGGCTTGACCTGCCTCTCTGGCAGCAGTACCTAAAGTGGATCACAAGCCTTATAAGAGGGGATTTCGGAAGCAGTTATTTCCAGAAAAAGCCTGTTCTTTTCCTTATCCTTCAGGCATTTCAGTATACTTCCTATCTTGCGGCCATGTCTTACATCATTGCCCTGATGATCGGGCTCTTTATGGGAATCATAGCAGCGGTAAATCACGGAAGCTGGCTTGACCGGTTCCTCATGAGCATTTCCGTTCTCGGCATCTCGGCTCCATCCTTCTGGGTGGCCATACTTCTCCAGATTTACATCGGTCTTAGATTTAAGATATTTCCGGTTTCAGGCGTACAGACCTCCATCGGATATGTGCTTCCCGCCATAGCTCTCGGAACCAGATATGCCGCATCCATCTCAAGAGTCACAAGAGCATCCATGATGGAGGTAATGGGACAGGACTTTATCCGTACTGCCTACGCTAAGGGGCTTAACCCCTTCCGTATCGTCATGGTTCACATCTTCCGTAATGCTCTTATTCCGGTCATCACCATCATAGGCGCGGATATAGGATCACTTCTCACCGGTTCCATGATCACTGAAAATGTTTTCAATATACCCGGAATCGGAAAGCTCCTTATCGACGCCATAAACAGAAGAGACATACCTCTCGTTCAAGGCGGTGTTATCTATGTTGCCACTGTCTGCGTCCTCATCTATTTCATAGTTGATGTACTTTATGCCGTGGTGAATCCGAATATAAGACTTGGTGATAAATAAGATTGGAGTTTACGATGACAAAAAGTATGACTGTTAAACTTGATTCCTTCGGAAAAGAGATAGTAAAAAACGACAGACCTCACGGTTACTACTACGAAAGCTTCCGCATATTCAGGAAGAACAAAGTAGCCATGATTTCTCTTGGAGTACTGGTGATTCTTATCCTGCTTGCTTTAGCGGCACCACTTATTACGGCATACGACCCTGACAAACAGGTACTGTCAGAGCGTCTTCTTTCACCGGGAGTGAAGGGCCACTTATTCGGAACCGATGAATTCGGAAGGGATATCTTCACAAGATGCATTTACGGATGCAGGATTTCCCTTTCGGTAGGTATCATTTCCCAGCTCATTGCTTCAGTGATAGGCTACCTTATGGGTGTTTCAGCCGGGTACTTCGGAAAAAGAGCCGATGACGTGATTTCATTTCTCATCCAGGTCTTCAGCAGTATCCCATTCCTGCTCTTCGCCATGGCACTTATGTATGCGCTTGGTTCAGGTCTCATGAACCTTTATCTGTCTCTTGGCCTTTTGAGCTGGGCAAATACAGCAAGACTGATCCGCGGTCAGGTCATGACCCTTAAGCAGCAGGAGTACATCCAGGCCTGCATAGTTAACGGAGGCTCCAGTGCCCGCATCATCTTCAGGCACCTGCTTCCTAACTGTATCCCCATGCTTATCATCACAAACACTCTGGGCATCCCTTCAGCCATTCTTACGGAAGCCAGTCTCAGTTTCCTGGGTCTCGGTGTCCCGAGTCCAACTGCCAGCTGGGGAGCCATGATTGCTTCAGCCCAGACCTACATCAGGACCAATACCTACTACAGCCTTTTCCCGGGACTTTTCATCATAGCCTCCGTTATGGCCTTCAATATGCTGGGAGACGGTCTCAGGGATGCACTGGATCCTAAGCTTCATAAGTAAAACATTAAACAGAAGAGAAATAATTATGTCCGAGAATACAGAAAAAAACATACTTGAAATCAGGGATCTGAATGTGGATCTCTTTACGGAGAGAGGAGTACTTCCGGTCCTTTCTCATATCAATCTGAATCTTAAAGAGGGTGAAATACTCGGAGTCGTGGGAGAGAGCGGCTGCGGCAAGAGCATGCTTGCCTCAGCCATAATGGGGCTCGTGGATAAACCGGGAAAAATAAGCTCCGGAGAGATACTATTTAACGGAAAGAATCTCGTAACGGCAGGCAAGAAACGGCTTCAGGAGATAAGGGGCAATGCCATCTCCATGATATTTCAGGAACCCATGACGAGTCTTAATCCTCTCATGACCTGTGGAAAACAGATTACCGAGGCTATCCTTGCCCACAGGAAAATATCCCGCAGGGAAGCTTCCTCTGAGGCTCTTGAAATGATCCGTTCCGTAGGCATCCCCATGCCTGAAAAGATCTTTGATTCCATCCCTTCAAGACTGTCAGGCGGAATGAGACAGCGCATCATGATCGCCATGGCCCTTTGCCTTAAGCCAAGACTTCTCATATGTGATGAGCCGACAACTGCTCTTGATGTTACGGTACAGGCTCAAATTCTTTACCTCATCAAAAAGCTCAGAAAGGAATTAAAGACTACGGTGATCTTTATCAGCCATGACATGGGAGTCATTTCCCAGATGTCTGACAGAGTGGCTGTCATGTATGCCGGTCAGGTAGTTGAGATCGCTGATAAGGAAGCGTTATTTTCCATGCCTTCACATCCCTATACTGTAGGTCTTGAAGCTGCCATCCCTAAAATGGACAGGGATACAGACACCCTTTTGAGTATTCCGGGTTCCGTCCCTATGCTCTACGAACTTCCTGAAGGATGTCTCTTCTCAACAAGATGCGCACACTGCACTGAGCAGTGCAAACGACAGAGACCTGAGCTTACCATACTGAATGAAGCCTATCCGGATCATCTTGTACGCTGCATCAATAAAGACAGGTCAGGACTTCAGCATAGTGCCTAAGTATCATAACGGATTACTCAATAAGGCTTTTCATGGCTTCAGCACAGTGCCCCGGTATCATACAGTGCAGACAGAAGAAATAAACTGTTAATCTTAGAGAAAGGTAACTTCTTTATGGAAACAACTATATCCGAAAGAAAAAATACAGAGCCTGTCTTAAGGGTCTCCCATCTGAAAAAATACTATACCTACGGTAATGGGTTTTTGTCCCCCAAAAAGACAGTCATAAAAGCAGTTGATGACGTGTCTTTATCCTTATATCCGGGTGAGACCCTCGCCATAGTAGGAGAAAGCGGCTGCGGAAAATCCACTACTGCAAAATCCATCATCCGGATAACCGAGCCCACTGAAGGCTCCATCACTCTCCACGGACAAGACTTCGGACATCTGTCGGGAAAGGAGCTTAAATCCGCAAGACAGAAGATAAAAATGATCTTTCAGGATCCCTACTCCGCCCTGAATCCGCGTATGACAGTACGTGACATAATAGCAGAGCCCATAGATATTTCAGGTTCCTACAGAACACAGTCAGAAAGAGAGATGAAAGTACTGGAAGCCTGCGATATGGTAGGACTGAACAGAGATTATCTTAGCCGTTATCCCCATGAATTCTCGGGAGGACAGAGACAGCGTATAGGCATCGCAAGAGCCATCATCGAGAAGCCGGAGGTGATTCTCTGTGATGAGCCGGTGTCAGCATTGGACGTATCCATACAGGCAAAGGTCATAAACCTTTTAAAGGAGCTTCAGAAAAAGCTTGGAGTCTCATACATCTTTATTTCCCATGACTTAAGTGTAGTGAGACATGTGGCAGACCGGGTAATGGTCATGTATCTTGGTCATGTTGTTGAAGAGGGCAGCAGGGACGACATCTTTAATTCCCCTAAGCACCCCTATACCCGTATACTGCTTGACAGTATTCCATCCATAGGTAAGGAAATGCCTGAGGATGAACAGCAGCTTATATCGGGAGACCTTCCTTCTCCGGAAAATCCTCCTTCAGGATGCTGCTTCCATACAAGGTGCCCGCACTGCAGCGAACAGTGCAGGAACGCTGCACCGGCGCTTACAGAGGTATCCGGCAGGCCGGAACACAGGGCGGCATGCTTCCTTTAACCGGATCAGCACTATATTCAGCAACTTGTTTTTATAAATGGGATTAAAAGAGGTAAGTTTGAAAGTGAACTTTCAAACTTAATTGGCGGGTCATATATGAATTCGAGCAAGCTCGATTCATGCATGATCCTTGGAGGAAAATATGAAACTTACTAAAGAAGAAATAGCATCAGATTTCAGAAAACTTATAAAACCACTTTCAGAGACCTTCGGACCATCCGGACAGGAGGATGAGGTCTATGACCTTGTAGCAAAAGAGATAAAGGACTACGGTGTCAGCATTTCCACCGATGTCATGGGAAATCTCATAGCCTTTAAAAAGGGAACCCGCCCGGGAAAGCTGATGGTGGCTGCACACATGGATGAGATAGGTCTCATTATCCGTTATATCAGCGAAAAAGGCTTCATTTATGTGGAGACCCTCGGAGGTATCGCACCCCAGCAGTTCTTCGGTAAGCACGTTATTATACGAACCGAATCAGGCAAACACATTGATGGAATCGTAAATTCACTTCATCCGGGACGTCCTGACCGCTGCACGGAGATGCCGAAATCGGCAGGAGAGTTCTTCATAGAAGTAGGTGCCGAGTCAAGAGAAGAAGTTCTGGAAATGGGTATTCAGGTGGGAGACCCGGTTTCCATCGACTATCCTGTTATAGAGCTTGGAAAACACAGGGTAGGCGGTAAGGCCATGGATGACAGAGCCCTTGTGTTTATGCTGATAGAGGTTCTCAAAATGCTTAAGGACGAGGAGGATACTCCTGACCTTTATGCTGTTTTCACCACCCAGGAAGAGGTAGGTGCACGAGGTGCCATAGTTGCAGCCAGAAACCTCGAACCTGACATGGCTATCGCCCTTGATATGAGCCTCGGAACGGATATACCGGGTGTTTCTGCCGGACTTCAGGTAAATGAGCTCGGAAAGGGTGCTTCCATAAAAATCATGGACAAGACCACTACAGGAATCTACGGTCTTCTTTCCGACAGAAGGATAGTAAAAGAAATGAAGGCGATCTGCAGGGAAAATGATATCCCATACCAGATAGAGGCCTATGCGGCAGGTGCCACGGATGCTTCATTTATCCAGACCCTTAACGGCGGTATCCGTTCAGGCGGAATCCAGATTCCCATGAGATATGTGCACAGCTATGAAGTGGTGGATGTCCGTGACATGGTGAACTGTGTTGAGCTGTTGTACCATTTCATAAAGAAAACAGAAGTCATCTCATGATGCTGCAATTTACACAGTAATGTGTGGGGTGACGCTGTCAGTAAACTGTCTGCTGACGGCCACAGGGTTTTCGCCGAAAACCTGATCAATAGAATAAAAAGTTTATAAAAGAAACGGTGCTTTACTCTGTGTATAGCACCGTTTCTTTTATATCATCCTCAATGTGTTGCTTCTTTATCATATACTTTTTCCGCAACTGCTCTCACAGGCTCATCCTGAGCCTTTGTATACTCGATCATGCTGCCTACGATAAAAAATACCGTTAATCCCGCAGATACGATAAATACCGAAAAATCCATAACCATCGTCCACAAACTCATAATAAATGTCCTCCTTGACTGTTTTATTCCCTAAAAAAATATGCTGAAACTATATCAGAGCTTACATCACAATAGTGTCACAGAATTATTAAAAATTAAATTGTGACACCATTGTGGTTTTAAGTGTGTTATATTTAATCCATAGAATTTATGCGCTCACCGAAGCATTTAATCAATTCAGGAGCTTAAGTTTGAAAGTGAACTTTCAAACTTATTTGGTGGATCATATACGAATTCGGGCAAGCTCGATTCGTGCATGTCCCTGGAGAAAAATTATATATGAGAGAATCAGTAGATATAACTGAGCTTGATGATATAGATCGAAATTTTAACAGCTTTAATATGCCCATGCAGCTGGAGTATGACTCACTGACGGGGCTTCTTTGTCGTGGGTCATTTCTTGAAAAAGCTGCCAATGATATCCCGGATCTTCTTAAGAGATTCGGGCATGCAGTCATCATCACTCTGGATTTAAAGGACATGAAAGGCTTCAATTCAAGCTACGGTCAGGAAGAGGGAGACAGGCTTCTCTGCGGAATAGCGGATATACTGAAGCAGCACTTCGGAAACGAACATTGTTCCCGCTTCGGCGAGGATCGTTTCTATGTATTCACAAGAGCAGTGGGCATAGACATAGAGCTGGACGGAATCATTAAGCAGATACGGAACATAAACAACGGACATACCCTTCCTGTCCGGATGGGAATCTGTGCCATAAACGATGACAGGCTTTCCGTTGACATAGCCTGTGACAGGGCACGTATGGCCTGTGACACTCTTCGTGAAAGCTATGATTCAGGATTTGTATGGTTTGACGAAAGACTGGCGGATGAAACCACAAGAAAAGAATATATCATTAAAAACCTGGATACAGCCATTTCAAAGGGATGGATTCAGGTCTATCTCCAGCCGGTCATCCGGACACTGACAGGAGAATTGTGCGGTTTTGAGGCACTGTCACGATGGAAGGATCCTAAGTACGGGCTTCTTTTACCCGGAGATTTTATCAGGATACTGGAGCAGAGCAGACTGACTCATAAACTGGATAATTACGTGGTACTCAAGGTGGCCAGGCTGCTTCGTGAGAGACAGGATAACGATCTTCCTGTAGTACCGATTTCCGTCAATATCTCAAGAGCGGACTTCATGGTGAATGATTCCGTGTCCTACATAACCGAGATCGTCAACAGGTACGGAATCCGAAAGAACCTTATCAACATAGAAATAACCGAGACCGCCATGGTAAAAGACAACGGTATCATCTCAACAGCCATCGACAGATTTCGTGACGAGGGCTTTTCAGTATGGATGGATGATTTCGGAAGCGGTTATTCTTCCCTTAACGTACTGAAGGATTTCATGTTCGACCAGATAAAGATCGACATGGCTTTCTTCAAAAACTTCAATGAACGTTCAAAGACCATCGTTACCATGATGATAGAGATGGCCAAAAAGCTCGGTATCCATACATTGGCAGAAGGAGTCGAGAACTATGAGCTCCTTAATTTCCTGAGGAGTGTGGGCTGCGAAAAGATTCAGGGCCATTTCTTCGGAAAAGCCCTGCCCTGTGAGGAAATAGGCACTTATCTGGACAACAGAAAAATCCGGTGGGAAGCAAGGCATAACGCCGTAATGTATGATAAGGCCGGTCTTGCCAATGTCATCGTCGACAATCCTGTGGCCCTCTTCCTGTCTGACGGATATACCTTCAGTGGTCTTTACTGTAATGATGAATTCAGGGATATCCTTATGACCGCAGGATATGAGGATCTTTCTGCTTTTGAAAGAGATATGAACCTTCCGGAAAGTCCGAAGGGCAGAAAATGCAGAGATCTGGCCTACAAGGCTAAGCGTCACAATTCAGAAGAGTACATGACCTTCCTTGCCAACAACAATTACTACCGCCTGTCCTTCCGGGTCATCGCCGCAAGTAATGAGACCTATATCCTTTACACCACTATGGACAGTCTGGTTTACGACAATGACAGGAACCACACCTCTGAGCTTGACACCATCGCAAGAAAGATAATGTTCAACTACGACAGTATCCATTACGTGGATATGAATGAGCATACCGGCACCATCATAGCCAGCAACATACCGACTGAAAAAGTGGGAGACGTGATAGATGATACAATCTCCTACTATTCAGAGCACGTTATGCAGTACATTCATCCCAATGAGCATAAACGATGGAAGGAGTTCGTATCCATCGGAAATATACGTAACCTTTTGAAAAACAACCGGCGTGGCAATTTCTCGGCATTGTTCCAGATGCGGCAGATCGACGGAAGCTTTGAATGGACCGAATTTACAGTTACCTCATTCAGAGGTACAAATTCCCATAAGCTTCTGGTCAGCAGCAAGCCGGCAATAATCAATGATCCTGCAGTCATGAAAGTCATAGACGGACTCCTCCGGAACGACTCCGGAAATACAGAACCCCATCATGTGGTAACAGAGAACATCTGGGATGTTCTCATTAACAAGAGCGACGTCAAGTTCTTCTGGAAGGACCGTAATCTCCGTTTCCTCGGAGCAAGTAAGGCATTTTACGAATACTACGGTCTTACTGCCGAACAGGTTGTCGGCAAAACGAGCGAAGAGCTGGGATGGCACATAGATAATTCCATCTCCAGAAAGACCGATGAAGCCATCATAAATAAGGGTGAAACTGTTAAGGAAGCATTAAGACAAAATATAGTAAATGGGGTGTCTCACCGTATAGCCGTAACCAAATATCCACTGTATAATAAAGGTAAGATACAAGGTCTCATGGGATTCTTTGTGGATACCGAGCAGAGCGCTGCGGAATCAGGTGTCTTTAACTTTACGGATCCTGTTACAGGACTTATGAACGGGCGTGGTCTTATGGTGGCTTCACTGGAGTTCCAGGATAACTATCATAAGAATCGTGAGAATTACATACATGTAGTACTGGATATTCCTGAGTATACAGACATCCAGGAGGATTATGGGGATACTGCCTCTCAGGAGCTTCTCTGTAAAACTGCAGACATACTGAGAAGCATCTTCCGGACGAGCTTCATACTTGCAAGAGCCAGCGGTGCACAGTTCTCGATCTGTAAAGCCACCACAGGTTTCAACGATGTAATGGATCTCGTACAGAAAGCCCAGACGGAAATCCACAACATCCATTCACTGAACGGTTTCAACTGTACTGTGCATGCTGATTACGGCATAGCCAGAGCTTCAGAAGCAAATTCCGTTCAGGAAGTAGTGAGCCTTGCATTTTCAAGAATGAGAAAGAGTAGAGAACAGAATTTTTAGGCTCAATGCGGCGGAATGGAGATTATTATGAGAAAACGCATTTCAGCTGCCATGATAATAATGGCAGCTCTTGCTGTGTCCGGATGTTCAGGCAATAAGCCGGCTGCAGCACCTGAAACCACGACTGTAAGTCCTGAAACAACCGCTCCCGTAAAGGAGAGTAAACCACAAGAGACAGAAGGGCAGGAAAAAAAAGATGAAGAAAAAAAACCTTCTGCTCAGCCCATAAAGCTTCCCGATTTCCGGTACACCAGGGAAAACTTCCCGCGGATGGATGGTTCAACTTCCACAGTACCATTGGGAAAGGCTATTGCAAGTACATTTCTTAACAGTTCTCCTGAGGATGTTGAGGACCTTTGCAGGTTCAACAGAACCACCCAGTCCTTCAGAAATCTCCTTGCGGGAGATGCAGACATCCTTATAGTAGGAGAACCCAATGCCAAGGTCTTTCAGGAAATGGAAGAGGCTAACTTCAAGTACCGAATGGAAGTTTTTTCAAACGATGCTCTTATTTTTGTGGTCAATGAAGACAACCCTGTTGATTCCCTGACCACAGATCAGATCAGAGATATTTACTCCGGAAAGATCACCAACTGGAAAGAAGTAGGCGGAAACGATGCCGAGATCGTTCCTTTCCAGCGTAATGAAGGAGCCGGATCACAGGCCCTGATACTTAAGCACATAATGAAAGACACTCCCATGATGGAACCTCCCAAGGGTCTGGTAGCATCCGAAATGGGCGAGCTGATGACTGCAGTTAAGTCCTATGATAATTCTGCCAATGCCATCGGCTATTCAGTCTACTACTATGCCAACGATATGAAGATGGCAAAGGGTCTCAAGATCATCGCTGTTGACGGTGTACAGCCAAACCCTGAAACCATCCGTAATGAGACATACCCTCATAGAAACGCCTCCTACTGTGTCATACCTGAGGATGCGGATACCTCCGACGAGCGTGTAAAGGGTGCCCGTGTACTCTACGACTGGCTGCTTTCCGAAGACGGTCAGCGCCTTGTATCATCTATGGGCTATGTATCTGTAATGGATGTTTCCTCCTTTGGAGATAAATCTTCTGCAGCCGGACATAACCATCAGGACAATTTTACCCGTCTTAATGATGCACCGGCAGGAACTCTTACAGAAGTCAGCCCGCGTGATGATTACGGTCTGCTGATCCCGTATGACGGATCTTCCCTGTACGTAAGCTACGGATACGGTCCGGATGGTGATGATGAGGATGGCTACTCATACCTTGCAGGATACATGAGTGGATTCTTTGATACAAAGGGTCGTCTCATCACAGACCCTGTTTACAATTCCATCAGAGTCATGGATTACTATGATGTTATAGAAAGAAACGAATTCAGTCTTCCTTTCTACAGAGCAGTAAAGTATGATCTGCCATATGATTCAGCCGCCTTCAACAGTGAGGATGTGACTCTTCCAAGTGAAAACATTCACCAGCAGTTTATTGCAAAGGACGGAAGCTTCGTTTCTCCTGAATTCGGATACATTTCAGGCATGAGGGATCATATACTGTGTAAGTCCGCCGATGAAACAAATGATTTCGTAATTTACGATCTTAATGCCGAGATCGTCATGACCTACGACGAGCTCAACAAGGCTAATAACGGAATCATCGCAAAGAAACTGAATCAGGGCGAATATCTCAGTGACGTAAGCTACGGTGACGGATACTATGTTTTCTATTTTAACGACGGCTACTACTATGTAGACGAGAACACTAAGAAGATAGTGCTGGGCCCGTACAGCTATGCGGAACCTTTCAGGGACGGGCGTGCCTTTGTCCGCAATGGAGATTTTGCTTCGGTTATCGATATAAACGGAAAAGATTACATCGGAAGCGGCTATGACATGGCAGAGCTCCTTGATAACGGCTATGCCGTTGGAAAAAACGACTCGGTAACCGTTCTTTATGACAATGACGGAAAAGAGCTCAGGAAATTCCCGGCATGCAACAGCATCGGAGTCTATGACTGGGGCTTCTATCAAAACTTCCAATCAGATAACGGCTGGTATTATATTTACTATGATAATGATGGCAACGAGCTTCTTAATGACGAAGAAAATATATGGAACTGCGGAGAGAAGAGCCCGATTGCTTATGCTTATGGTACCAAGAACGGTCCCGAAAAACTCGATGCCGAAAACAGTGAGGGCATATGGCTTAAGAACCTTTTGACCGGCAAGAGCCTGTTCATCGAAGGCGCATCCTATGCTTATCCTTTCTACACTATCGAAGGCACGGCTGATGTTCCTTACATCAAGGTTACCACTTATACAAACGATGATCTTGATTCCAGCGAATCCATTTACGATGAAGCCCTTAAGGAAGTCTTCCATGTAGATAATGGCTACATCAATATCACATCCGATGTTCTGACCAACGAGTGGCTTTTCGTAGGTGATGATCCTAGCGCAACGAGCTTTAAGCTTTATGATAAGAGCTTCAGGCTTCTGACTGAGAATGAGAGTTATCCTGAAGTTTACGACAGCTATATAGTCAACACCTGTGACAATGCTTCCATCGGATTTGACCCGAAGGGTAACGAAATCTTCTGCTATGAGATGAAGGGCTCATACGGGAACGAATAAATAACCTGAAACAGCATCGGGACCGCACCGGCCCACTCAATTGAAAGTACATCCTGCTTGTCGTGTTCGTACCTTGCACACTTCGTGTGCCCGGATACGTACACGACCTCGCAGTCTGTTCTTTCAATTCGCAAGCCTTGGTGCATATCCCGATGCTGTTTCATAGGATATTGAATTTCCACGGAAAATCGATATCCGTACACGCGGTTAATTGACTTCTGAAAAAAACGGTTCCGGCATAAAGCCGGAACCGTTTTTCTTTATGATTTAAGTACTCTAAGCACATTGTCTACGGATGAAACCGAACCGTTTGTAAGAAGAACCTGAAGGGCAGTAGTAAGGATGCTCTTATCGACATCATACACTATGAAGATCATCGGAACTGTTCCTCCCGAGTTATCACCTGCACGCTGCATCATGGTCTTGATGCCGATACCGTAAACACCGAGGGTGGACGCAATCTGTCCGAGGACTCCGGGATGATCCACTGCATGGCAATGGATGTAATAGTGATGGGCTCCTTCACCGGCAAATTCAAGATTTGCATCATATCGAAGGTGCGGCAGAAGGTCATAGGCAGCACCCTTTTCAATCTTACGGGCAACACTTACAACATCGCCGATTACTGCGCTTCCTGTAGGAAGAGGACCTGCACCCCGTCCGTAGAACATAAGATTGTCCACTGCGTTTCCTGTGATGTAGACTGCATTGAACTCGTTGTTGACATTGGCAAGAGGATGGTTCTCCGATACAAGGGACGGCTCAACATTGCAGGTTACCTTTCCGTTCTCGTTATGAGCCGTGGCAAGAAGCTTTATCTTGTAGCCGAATTCCTTGGCAAAGGCAATGTCTTCGCTGGTAACTGTAGTGATTCCCTTGGTGGGGATATCATCGGGCTTAATGCCTATACCGAAAAGAAGAGAGATGAGGATGGACAGCTTGTTCGCTGCATCGATTCCCTCAACATCGGCAGTGGGATCAGCCTCTGCAAATCCCTTCGCCTGAGCATCCTTGAGCACCTCTTCATAAGGTGTACCGTTCTCTGTCATCTTGGTGAGGATATAGTTCGTGGTTCCGTTAAGAATTCCCTGAACCTGACTGAACTCATTGGATATAAGGGCACTGGAAATAGCATTGAGAATAGGGATACCTCCGGCTACACTTGCCTCAAAGCGAAGCATAAGCTGATTTTTATATGC
>DFGZ01000117.1:14134-18580 GCA_002371295.1 Oribacterium sp. UBA3737
CTGAGGGCATCTGCCATAAAGGTTGTTGCCGGCTCTATGCCTCCGATAAGCTCCACAACGATATCTATCTCGGGATCGTTAATGATATCATAGGCATCGGTCACATACTTCTCTTTAGGTATGTCGATACCTCTGTCGATCTCCGGATGACGATTCAGGATCTTCACTATCTCAAGAGACATACCTGTAGACTGTTCTATCTTTGAACGGCTCATCTCAAGGGTCTGATATGTACCTTTTCCTATATTACCTATGCCAAGCATACCAATGTTTATCTTTTTCATTATCTCTCCGATTTTTCTGATTAAATGGCCGATGTTACATTATATATTTATCGGCAAAAATTCGCAAAATATCTGCTTGGACATTTTAGCATAATCTTTTTTTCATAACAATTTCGTTTAAGGAATACCAAAGATTAATACAGAAAATACAAGGGATGGTGCCTCGGCATCCACCCCTTGTATTTTCTTCCTCTACATCATTCAATAATGTTTATCATTCCACCGCATTTATCATGGTGAGAATTTCATCCTTCAGCTGTCTGTTCACAGCTAAAGCCTTTTCTCTTGAATCCTGATTTGAGTAAATATAGAACTTGATCTTGGGCTCGGTACCGCTTGGTCTGATGGCAAACCAGGAACCGTTCTCAAGGAAGAACTTCATGGCATTCTGTGCCGGGATATCCTCATAGCCGTCCTTGTAGTCAATGACCTTTACTACCTTTGAACCTGCGAGCTCAGCAGGGTGATTCTCACGGATCCAGCTCATCATACGCTTGATGCGCTGCGCCCCGGGAATTCCTTCCAGAACAAGGTTAGGCTCATCCTCCGCAAAGTATCCGTACTTCGCGTAAATCTCCTGAAGAACATCAAATAGGGTCTTTCCCTGCTTCCTGTAGAAGGCAGCAGCCTCAGCAACCAGCATTCCTGCCGAAATACCATCCTTGTCTCTGATATCCTCGCATGCAGCATAACCTACAGACTCTTCATAACCAAAAAGGTAGGTGTAGCTGTTTTCATGAAGATATGGTATCTTTCCGCAGATGTTCTTGAAACCTGTAAGGGTCTCGAACATTTCTACCCCATAGGCCTTTGCTATGATATCCGAGAGGGTGGAAGTGACGATAGACTTTATCATGGCACCTTTCTTCGGAAGTGTGCCTGCAGTCTTGTGTCCCTCAAGGATATAGTTCACGAGGAGATAACCCGTCTGATTACCGTTTAGAGGTATGTAATTGCCATCAGCGTCTCTGATTTCGATAGCGAATCTGTCAGAGTCAGGATCTGTAGCCATAAGAAGCTCGGCACCGAATTCTCTGCCGTACTGTTCGCTCAGCTTAAAGGCCTTCGGATCCTCCGGGTTAGGATATCCGACTGTGGTAAAATCAGGATCCGGCATTTCCTGCTCCGGAACTATCTTCCAGTTTCTGAACCCGCGCTTCTTAAGCATCTCACGGAAAGGGATGGAACCGCAGCCGTTAAGAGGTGTATATACGAATGGAATGTCCAGATCGATCTCATCACCGTCATGAATCTTCAGACTAAGTACCTTATCAAGGTACTCTTTGTCATACTCCTCACCGAGAACAGTTATGGCTCCAGTCTTTACACCTTCCTCATAATCTGATTTCTTAATGCCGTTCCAGATATCAACAGCCTGTATCTTCTCAAGCATGCCGTCGGCAACTTCGCTTGATACCTGACAGCCATCCTCCCAGTATGCCTTATATCCGTTATATTCCTTAGGATTGTGGGATGCTGTGATATTGATACCTGCTATGGTCCCGAGACGTCTTACCATGAAGGCAAGCTCCGGAGTAGGACGGAGAGAAGGAAAGGTGTATGCCTTTATTCCGTTGGCAGCAAGTATGCCTGCCGTAAGCTCCGAAAATTCTCTGGAAAAATGTCTCGGATCATGGGCTATAACAACGCCCTTTTCCATGGCCTCCTTACCGTGAGCCACTATATAGTCTGCAATGCCCTGGGTAGCCTTACCTACAGTATAGAAGTTCATGCGGTTTGTGCCGGCACCGACCTTGCCTCTGAGACCGGCAGTGCCAAAAGAAAGATCCTGATAGAAACGATCCTCCTTTTCTGTTTCATCATCCTTTATGGAAAGAAGATCCTGCTTTAAAGGATCTGTATCATCAAGCCTATCAAGCCATTCATTGTATCTGTTACGATAATCCATGTTTTCCTCCTGTAATATCCAAATATTCCTTTTGATTATAACTGATATACAGTCATCTAGCCACAGGGAAACGCTTTAATCAGTGTTTCCCTGTATTATTCTTGATTCTGATAATAGCTATTTAATTCTTTTATATTTTTCCTTAAAACGCCGACAAAATAGAATGGAGTGGTGGGAATATAAGAGAGATGGATCATGGAAAAGTACAATTATCATTCTGAAGAGTTGAACTTAATTGAAAAAAGCAGTGTACCTGTAGCAGTTTATCAATTCATAAATAAGCGTGTAGTGACCATAGCGTTATCAGACGGGTTCCGTGAAATGATAGGATTGGATTCTTTAGAAGAAGCCTATCATCTTATGGATAACAACATGTACAGAGATGTTCACCCGGATGATATAGCTGAAATCGCTGATGCCGCTGTACACTTTGCAACAGAGAACGACGAGTACAATGTTATATACCGTTCCAAAGTTCAGGAAGAGTACATTATCATTCATGCCATAGGAAAACATATATATAAAGAAAACGGTATCAGGCTTGCAGTCATAAACTATGTAAACGAGGGCATATATGAGGCTGACCACAGCACTTCAGCCCCCGGCTTTAAAACCGGTCACAACAGGTATTTTCATAATAAAAAAGCCGGCTCAAATCTGAACTATGACCACCTTACAGGTCTTCCCAATATGAATTATTTTTTTGAACTGGCAGACGCATATCATACGGAAGCCATAAATGAAGGCCGAAAACTGGTGATGTTATTTCTTAATCTCAGTGGCATGAAAGCTTACAATCAGCGATACGGTTACTCTGAGGGTGATCTGCTTATAAAAGAAACCGCAAGACTTCTGGCAAAAACATTCGGAAATTATAATTGCTGCAGAACCACTGCCGACCATTTCGCAGTCTATACCGATAAAGAAGGAATTGAAGAGAAGCTTAACATCCTTATCAGGGATTTTAAGCTTATTAACGGTGGCAAAAATCTCCCTGTAAGGATAGGTATCTATGACACCGAGCATGGTGAAGTGGACCCGGCAACCGCTACCGACAGAGCCAAGATCGCCTGCGACAGTTGCGGTACTATTCTTGAGTCCAAAGCTGTTCACTTTGACAATCAGATGCTGAAGGACTTTGAAGACAGACGATATATTTTTGAAAATCTGGATACCGCTATGAAAGAAGGCTGGTTAAAGGTGCATTACCAGCCTATAGTCCGTACTTCCAACGGTAAGGTCTGTAATGAAGAAGCTCTTGTAAGATGGGACGATCCACAAAAAGGACTTATGTACCCAAGTGTGTTTATCCCCATTCTCGAAGATGCGAAAATAGCCTACAGACTGGATATCTTTGTCACAGAGCAGGTCATAGAAAAACTAAAAAAGCAGGCCGATGCAGGTATCAGTATCGTACCCAATTCCATCAATCTTTCCCGGACAGATTTTTATTCCTGCGACATAGTTGAAGAGATCAGAAAACGTGTCGATGATGCCGGAATTGACAGAAGTATGATCATAATCGAACTAACGGAAAGTATTATTATTTCTGACACGGATTTTATGATGACTCAGGTTAACCGCTTCAGAGACCTGGGGTTTAAAATATGGCTGGATGATTTCGGAAGAGGTTACTCTACTCCTGATCTCTTGCAAAAAATTCATTTTGATGTGATAAAGCTGGATAAATCATATATCGATCAGCTTGAAACAAACGAGGATAGCAGGATCATAGTTTCTGAACTGGTCAGACTTGCCAATGGTCTGGGCAGTGAAACTGTTGCGGAGGGTATCGAGAATGCCAATTCAATCGACTTCCTGAGTGAAATCGGATGTACAAAGCTTCAGGGATTCTATTACAGCAAAGCGCTTCCGTTTTCCGCGCTCCTCGACAGATATGATGACGGAACACAAATCGGCTTTGAAAATCCGAATGAGGCTGATTATTACTCTACCATAGGAAATATGAATCTCTACGATATTTCTTTTTCTTCCGATGAAGAAATGGACAGATTGAATGATTATTTCGATACCATGCCCATGTTTATCGTTGAGGTTAAGGGCAACGAAATACGACATATAAAAGGTAATGTTTCATATAAAAAGTTCATGAAAAAACATTATCCTTCTTTTGTTGCCATAAATAACAGCTATGCAAGCAGTTCACATGACACTAATTTCTTTACTGCCATTTTACAATGTAAAGAAAACGGCAAGCCTGTTCTCACTGATATGAAAGGTCCTCATAATGAG
>DFGZ01000125.1:0-2120 GCA_002371295.1 Oribacterium sp. UBA3737
CTGACGATCCTTAAGGCGCTTTAATCCATCGCCTGCATTAGGTGTGTACACGAGATTGAAGAAGAACTTCTCATGCTCAAGAGTGATCATCCTTCCTTCACTATCCATAGTGTCGGGAGCACCAATTTCCGGAAAAGTTGCATCTACTTTCATTCCCTTCTTATAAAGAGCCATAGTTCCTGCATAGCCCTTCCTTGCAGGCTCACGAGAACTTACATATACATAGTCATATTCAGGAAAATAAGACTTAAGTGCTTCTTCCTGCTTTGCATTCATACCCGTTGCAGGGAGCTTGGTCTCCTGAATGGCAATGATGTCAGCATCCTGCGCTGCGATAGTATCGAGCACCTTGCGGCTAAGCTCTGAACGAGGGCTTGTGCCTGTAAGTGCTGCATTAATTGAATCTATATTCCATGAGATGAATTTCATAGGGGACTCCTTTTTGAATGTGTTTTCACACTTAATAATAGCATACAGTGTATAGTAAAAGCAGTAGAATGATGTGATTCTTCAGTAACGTCAGATTTATATATTTTAAAACTTGTTACCAGGCACCATAAAACTCGGTATATATCGGAAAAAATCCTTTTCTTGTATAATAAGAAGAGTTTCTGTTGTACAAAAGTAAAGCTTGTTTGTTAGATCAGAAAAAGGGTGAGTAGATATGCATTTTGTTGAGGCAAAAGGTATTTTGACCACAAACGGCGGACGATGCGGAATGAATATATATCGAGGCTGTTCCCATGGCTGTATTTACTGTGACAGCAGGAGTAAATGCTATCAGTTTACGCATCCTTTCGAAGACATTGAGGTTAAGCAGAACGCACCAATGCTGCTTGAGGCGGCCCTTAAGTCAAAGCGTAAGAAGTGCATGATCGGAACAGGTTCCATGTCAGATCCGTACATGCACTGCGAAACCGAACTTGAGCTTACGAGAAAGTGCCTTGAGATCATACACAGATATGGATTCGGGCTTGCAATTCAGACCAAATCTGACCGGATTCTCCGGGATATAGACCTCCTGGATGATATCAATAAAGATACCAAATGCGTTGTACAAATGACCCTTACAACATACGATGACGAGCTATGCAGCATTCTAGAACCAAATGTCTGCAATACTAAAAGACGCCTTGAAGTTCTCAAGATGATGCAGGAAAGGGGCATTCCAACAATCGTCTGGATCACACCGATCCTTCCTTTTATCAATGATACAGAAGAGAACGTAAGACAGATCCTTGAAGCATGCGCCAAAGTGGGTGTAAAAGGAATCATTGACTTTGGTATGGGACTTACTCTCCGTGAAGGTGACAGAGAGTACTTCTATGCAGCTCTTGATAAGCATTTCCCTGGTATGAAAAAAAGATATATCGAAACCTACGGTAATGCATACGACCTTCCAAGCCCTGATTCAGGTAAACTCACAGGTATACTAAAAGAAATGTGCACGGAAAATAATATGATGTACAAACCGGATGACTGTTTTAGGTACATGAATGAGTTTCCGGAGAAGTATAAGCAGATGAGCTTGTTTGATGTATAAAGATTTTATAATAACACATTAAGCAACAACTAGCATTCATGCGCCAGCTGTACATTTTGCTACTACATATTTTCACATCTAAGTCCTTTTTTGGAAAAAATGCGGAGTGGAATATATGGCCAAAAAGTGTATAATTGGATTCTTGAGTTCTATAGTATACGGCTATAGAAATGTCATAGGCTAGTATTCAAAAAATATTCTTCTAAGCCGTCTACTACTAATATTTACGAGGTTTTCAATGAATAATCAGTTATACATCTACGAAGAAGTTTGTGATCTTATTAATGAAAAAGGTCTTGATCATTATAAAAAGGAAAATGATGAAGATAAGTTTATCTGGAGATTTTCTGAAAGTGGTTCTTCACTTCACGTTAATACAATATCAAGAAGTCATTATGTACTCTATGCTACAGAGAAAGACTATAACCTGATCCATAAAAAGGCTGAGGAGGCCAAGCTGGCACTGCCTATAAAAGAATCTAAGAAAGACATAATCGAACTTATGGTCTCCCAGTATGAGGGCGTTGCAAGTAAAGCAATCCTTTTTGTTAGAAATGGTAACAAGGGCCTTCTTCAG
>DFGZ01000125.1:2298-2528 GCA_002371295.1 Oribacterium sp. UBA3737
GCATATGAAGAAAAGCTTAGAGCATCTGAGGAGCTTAAGGCTCTTGCAGCTGCTCAGACAAGAATGATGAATAGCCAGAAGTACAGACGTAAGGTCCCTATGTATGGAGATGCAAAGTCGGGGGCAACTTCTTACGGCGTTGCAAGTGCTCTGTCATACATGAAACCGGGCGCCAGCGCAGGCTCAGCTCCAGCTAAGAAACTGTCCGACGAAGAGATCAGAAATGTCAT
>DFGZ01000331.1 GCA_002371295.1 Oribacterium sp. UBA3737
GTGCACATCTTTCTGTTGTTAAGTCTAAGTATACGGGGTCATGCCCGTAAATGTTTTAAGGGGAAATTTATGAAACAGTTCAAATTAGGTCTTGTGCCAAAGCTTATCATCGCCATCATAGTGGGTATACTGATCGGTCAGTTCATGCCGTTATGGTTCTGTAAAACAGTTGTTACATTATCATCTATCTTCAGTTCATTCCTGAAGTTCGTTATCCCTCTCATGATCCTTGCATACGTTACCATGGGTATCGCAGATCTGTCACAGGGAGCAGGAAAGCTTCTTATCATCACAGTACTTCTTGCATATACAAGTACACTTGTTGCCGGAAGCATGTCATTCATCGTGTCAAGCACACTTTTTCCTCACTTCATGGCTCCGGATGCTCTTGAGAAGATTCAGGCTACAGCTGATGTAAGTGTAGGAACATATTTCAGCATCTCACTTCCTGCTGTTATCGATACACTTTCAGCAGTTGTTCTTGCATTCATCCTCGGACTTTGTATGTCAAGCCTTCGCGGAAAGACAATAGGAACAACTCTTTACAACAGCATGAAGGACTTCTCGGCAATCATTGATGCGGTGCTTCACACAGCTATCATCCCGCTTCTTCCTCTGTATATCTGCGGAACCTTCGTAGACCTTACATACTCAGGAAAGACCTTCACTATTCTCGGAATCCTCTGGAAGGTATTTATCGTTGTTATCGCTATGCATCTTGTTTACCTCGTTATCGAGTTTTTCATCGCAGGAAGCATTTCACACAAGAATCCTTTCAAGCTTATGATGAACCAGATTCCGGGTTACACAACAGCCATCGGAACACAGTCTTCAGCAGCAACTATTCCTGTAAACCTTGAGTGTGCTCACCAGGACGGTATCTGCGCACAGATCAGAAACTTCGTTGTTCCTCTTTGTGCCAACATCCACATGTGCGGTTCCATGATCACCATCACAGCCTGCGCTACAGCAGTATGTCTCATGAACGATCTTCCTATCAGCCTTGCAACAGTCATTCCTTTCATCATGACACTCGGTGTAGCCATGGTCGCTTCTCCGGGAGCTCCGGGCGGATCTATCATGACAGCTCTTCCATTCCTTTACATGGTATTCGGAACAACAGCAGGTGATCCTAACGGTCCTATCTGTGCACTTATGGTTGCTCTTTACATCACACAGGATTCTTTCGGTACAGCATGTAACGTTTCCGGTGACAATGCCATCGGAGTTGTGGTAGATCAGATCTACAGAAAAGTTATCATGAAGGGTCAGGCTGTTGCTGACGACTAAAGAAAGGCATCGAACCAAAAATGAATATATTCAATATTATAGGACCTGTCATGATCGGACCCTCCAGTTCACATACTGCAGGTGCCTGCAGAATCGGAGCGATAGTCAACAAGATAGTTGATAATGATGTACTGACCGAAGTCAGGATTCAGCTTTCAGGTTCATTTGCCCGTACCTACAGAGGACATGGAACAGACCGGGCTATCCTTGCCGGAATCATGGGCTTCAAGAGTTATTCCGAAGAGATCAGAAATGCAATGGAGATTGCAACGGAACGTGGTCTTAAATATGAATTCATTGCAGAAGATATTCCGGGGGCTCATCCGAACACAGCAAGAATTTACTATACATGCAAAAGTGGTAAAAAGGGCTTTGTGGAAGGTGCCAGTATCGGCGGCGGAAACATTCGCGTAAGCAATATCGACGGAATGGAAGTAAATTTCAGCGGAGAGAACAACACCCTCTTCGTTCTTCACAAGGATACACCGGGTGTAATTGCCAATGTTACCAACCTCATGTACTGGCGCTACGGTGAACTCAACATCAGCGGTTTCCATCTCAGCAGAAAGGAACGCGGCGGAGACGCCCTCATGACACTCGAGCTTGACGAGCTTCCGCCTGAGCAGCTGATCACAGATCTTAAGAAAATGGATAATATCGATAATGCATTGCTTATCCATGCTATTTAAGGAGAAAATAAATGCTTTCATATAATTCAGTAAAAGAGCTGGTTGATGCAGCTAACGAAAATAAATGCCGTATCAGTGAGATCTGTCTCAAAGATCAGGCAAAGAAGATGGGAATTTCCGAAGAGGAAGTTTATAAGAGCATGGAGAAGTGCTTTGACATCATGATAGAGTCAGCGGAGTGGGGAGAGCAGGAAGGAAGAAAATCTACTTCCGGTCTCACAGGAGATGAAGGCTTCAAGATGACCCGGTACGCAAAGAATGGCGGAGGCCTCATGGGCCAGGCCATGTCCAGGGCAGTTTCCAGAGCCCTTGCGGTTTCAAATTGCAATGCTGCCATGGGTAAGATCGTGGCCACACCTACAGCGGGAAGCTGCGGAATCCTTCCGGGATGTCTCATCTCAGCTTATGAAGACAGAAAGATGGACAAGAAGGACGTGGTTATGTCTATCTTTACAGCTGCCGCCTTCGGTATGATAGTTGCTGAAAAGGCATGTATCGCAGGTGCACAGGGCGGCTGTCAGGCAGAGTGCGGAAGTGCTTCGGGAATGGCTGCGGCATCACTTGTTGAGCTGATGGGCGGTACTCCGGAGATGTGTGCGGATGCCCTTGCCATCGCCATAGTAAATCAGGAGGGTCTGGTTTGTGATCCTGTTGCGGGTCTCGTTGAGATTCCCTGCATAAAGCGCAATGCTTCCGGAGTGGTCATAGCATTTTCTTCCGCAGATATGGCTCTTGCAGGCATCGAAGCAAAGATTCCTGCAGACGAGTGCATAGATGCCATGCGTGAGGTGGGCGATGCCATGTCAAGAGACCTAAAGGAAACTGCTACAGGCGGTCTTGCAGCGACACCTACAGGCAAGAAATACCGCGAGCAGGTGTTCGGCTCTAAGGAATAAATAGAAGTTACTTTTATCCTCCAAATAAAAATAAACTTCAAAATATACAAAAGGACCTCCGTAGAAATACGGAGGTCCTTTTGCAAGAACTAATCGCCTACTACATTTGCAAATGGCTCGACGGTGATGACAATGGCAACGAGCCTGAGGAATAAGCCGCCTCGTCCAAAATGGAATAGAAAAAGCCAAGAGCTGGAACCTCTTGGCTTTTTTGTTGCATTGGAGCAATCTAATCACGTTTACCTAAGTTCATTATAGCAGTAATTTAGAATTCTTCAAGCCTTGGATTTTGGAAAGACAGAAGCTGAAGCGAGTATAACTAAACCGATCAAGAGCCCTGCAAAGGTCGGAACCACCCATCCGAAACCGTAGGTAAAGAATGGAAGATATCTGTCACAGAGGGCTATGATATCGTCAGCTCCCATGGCATGAGTCCAGGCTTCCGGCAGCGCCTTGATAAAATCAAAAAATGCACTTATCACCGCCATGGTCATCACTGAAACGATGACAGTATGATTATGCTTAAACAAACCACCAAAAACCGAAAGCAGAGTAAGGGTGATTGCAATAGGATAAAGCATCATAAGAGCCGGAACAGAAATCTTGATTATGGATGCAAGCCCCACATTTGAGATGATATAGGTCACTGTAGAAAAAAATACAGCCCATTTATTATAGGAAAGTTTTCCCGGAAACATCTCAGAAAATGTTGTTGCACAGCTTGTCATGAGACCTACAGCCGTCTTAAGGCAGGCAAAAAACACTATGACTGCAAGAAGCACTGAACCGAAGCCCGGAAGGAAATGGGCGGATATATCTGCGAGTACAGCTCCTCCGTTATCGCTTAATCCGGCATAGGCTCTGCTTTCGGCACCTGCCATGGCGACGAGAAAATATATAAATCCCATGAAACCGCAGCTGAATATGCCTGCCATGATGGTGTTTTTGGCAATATGGGAAGCTGAGGTTATGCCCTGTGCACGGACAACGTTTACAACTATAATTCCGAAGGCAAGTCCTGCCAGAGTATCCATGGTGTTATAGCCATCAAGTATTCCCTGTAAAACAGGAGAGCTTTCATAGGCTCCCTGTGCAGGAAAGGCTGATATGCTTCCCTCGGGACGGGACAGTGCGATGAACAGAAGTATTCCCAAAACCAGGATGAATACAGGATTAAGGAACTTTCCGATCCACACAAGGATATTTCCCGGTCTCAGGGAAAACCAGAGAATGAGCACGAACATAAAGGTGGTGAAAATCAGAAGCATGAGCTGAAGATTCGCATCCGCCGGAATCAGAGGTTTGATTCCTATCTCAAAGGGTACTGTCAGGCATCGGGGAGCTGCAAAGAAAGGACCTATGGCGAGATAAAGAGCTATAGTGAAGATATAGCCGAATCGTTTTCCGACCTTCTGACTAAGATCGAGAAGTCCGTTGCTGCCGGTGATGCCGAGGGATATGACCGCAAGAAGCGGCATACCTACGGCGGTTATCAGGAAGCCCGCAAGTGCGGAAAAAATATGGTTTCCTGCCATTTGTCCGAAATATGCCGGGAAAATGAGATTGCCTGCTCCGAAAAAAAGTCCGAAGAGCATGCTGGATATGGTGATGAGCTCTCCTGTTGTAAGCTTTGTTTTCATTGTGATACTCCGTGAATCATGTAAACATTCTAAAAAGATATTCGAGTAGTTTAACAGAAAAAAATACATAGTTAAAGCCAAAAATTTTAATCATAATCATTGTAAGGATTGATCATATTAAGGTACCTGTGGGGGATTATGGAAGAAAGGTTTCTTCTGTGGAAAGAAGGAGATCCCGGAAGTGAACAGGAAAAGAAAGCAGAAGACAGGTGACAGGCGCTAGCGTAAAGTTTTTGTAGGT
>DFGZ01000254.1 GCA_002371295.1 Oribacterium sp. UBA3737
CCAAGGGATGTTGCCACATCTCTAAGCGTATCCACAAGTCTCGGATTCTGGTCTGATATAGGTGTGATGATATAGTAAGCGTTGGAGAAAAGATAATCTGTTGCAGCCTTATAACCGGTCTGTTCCGAACCTGCCATAGGATGTCCGCCAATGAACTTGTCCTGAAGGCCAAGCTCAAGTGCTTTGTTGCAAACCGCCGTTTTGGTAGAACCTACATCTGTAAGTACTGCGCCATCTTTCAGAAGCTTACTGATACTCTCCATGTATGAAATGTTGGTTTCTACAGGTGCGCAAAGAAATACTATGTCTGCCTCTGAAAGTCTCTCACTGTCCGGAGTATCAAGAACCACATTGATGATCCCATCCTCCTGGGCTACTTCAAGATTGGACTTGTTTCTTGCATAAGCCATGATACGCATGGAGGGATCTTTTTTCTTGAGTCCCTTTGCGATGGAACCTCCGATGAGGCCAAATCCTATAAATGCTGCTGTCTTCATAATCATCTTCCTCTTCTCGTAATATTTTTAAGCACTTACACACTTTAACGCGTTTAAGTGTAAAAGTCAAGAGCTACATCTGATGAACTATACGCGGGTTTTACGCGCTTTGCGCTTCAAACCCGCTGCAAACATTCGGAATCCGCTCATTTTTCTTCGAAAAATGGCTACTTCCTCATGTTTGTTTGGGGCAAGAGGTCACACATCAATGTGCAAGCACATCATGTGTGACTTTTTGCCCCTTAGTTCATCAGGTCGAAAATGCTCATCTGGTTCGACTCCGGTATATCCCCGAGAAGCCCCAGCTCACTGAACTTATCTACGAAGCCCTTCGGACAGTGGGTACGGTTAATGAAATCGTCCTTACTTAAGTATTTGACTCCGCTCTTTCCGCCGTCCTCTATGCCCTGGGCAACGGCTTCTCCGAGTCCCGCCATGGAGGTGAAGCTCGGCATGATCTTCTTGTCCGGGGTGATGGTGAAGTCCTTGGCCTTTGCCTTGTAGATATCAAGTGGCGCAAATTCGATGCCTCTTGCATACATTTCCTCACAGATACGCATGTCACGGAGACACACTGCTTCCGTGTTGGTGGGCTTCGGAATATTCAGGTACTGATCGATGTAGTAACGAAGCTTATCAATGCCTCCGCACATCTTGTCATAGTCGAAGCCGTCGGCACGGATACTGTAGTAGGCGGTGTAGTACTCAATGGGGTGGAACACCTTACACCAGGCAACACGCCATGCCATCATAACGTAGGCTGCAGCGTGAGCCTTCGGGAACATGTACTTGATCTTCTTACATGCGTCAATGTACCACTGGGGGACGTCGTGATCCAGCATGTCCTGACACCAGCTGTCCTTAAGAGGCTTGTGCTTTCTGGTGGCCTCCATGATGCTGAAGGACTCTCCCGGATCCATGCCCTTATGCATCAAGTATACCATGATATCATCTCGACAGCAGATGGCCTGCTGCAGAGTGGTTATGCCATCCTTTATGAGGTCCTGGGCATTGTTCAGATATACATCCGTACCATGAGAAAGACCGGAGATCCTGATGAGATCGGAGAAGTACTTCGGCTTCGTATCCTCAACCATCTGCATGGCGAAGGAGGTTCCGAACTCCGGGATTCCGAGGCAGCCGAGCTTAACGCCGTGGATATCATCGGGGGTAATGCCGAGAACCTCCGTTGACTGGAAGAGGCTCATGACCTCCTTACAGTCAAGGGGGATATCCTTAACCGGGTCGATGCCGATGAGGTCCTGAAGACGTCGTATCATGGTAGGATCGTCGTGACCCAGGATATCAAGCTTCAGAAGGTTATGGTCGATCTTATGGTAATCAAAGTGGGTGGTTATGATAGGGCTCGCCATATCGTTTGCGGGGTGCTGTACCGGAGTGAAGGTGTTGATCTCCTCACCGTGAGGAAGAACGACGATTCCACCCGGGTGCTGTCCTGTGGTACGGCGGATGCCTACACAGCCCTGAACCAGTCTGTCTATTTCTGCGGCTCTTTTTTCAATGCCACGCTCTTCATAATATTTCTTTACCATTCCGTAGGCAGTCTTGTCCGCCAGGGTACCGATGGTTCCCGCCTTGAAGGTATGACCTTCACCGAAGATTACGCCGGTGTAGGCATGGGCCTTTGCCTGGTATTCGCCGGAGAAGTTAAGGTCGATATCAGGCTCCTTGTCTCCTTTGAATCCAAGGAAGGTCTCAAATGGGATATCATAGCCCCAGCGGTTTAATTCGGCTCCGCACTTCGGACACTTTTTAGGCGGCATGTCGCAGCCCGCCATACCTGAGTACTGCTTTACCTCAGGTGAGTCAAAATCGTACCAGAAACAGTCCGGGCAGACGTAGTGAGGGCTCAGAGGATTGACCTCTGTGATATGTGACATGGTGGCTGCGAAGGAGGAACCTACGGAACCACGGGAGCCTACGAGATAGCCATCCTCGTTTGACTTATCAACCAGCTTTTGGGCAATGATGTACATAACGGAATATCCGTTTGAAATGATGGAGTTAAGCTCCTTCTCCAGTCTGTCCGAAACGATCTTCGGAAGCTCCGGACCATACATTCTGTGGGCAGTCTCATAGCAGATCTCACGAAGTGTCTCATCTGAGTTCTCGATGACGGGAGGACATTTGTCGGGACGCACCGGCTTTATGGGGTCGCACATATCCGCTATCATGTTCGGGTTGTCAATGACTATCTCCTTTGCTCTCTGTGGCTCCAGATAATCGAATTCCTGAAGCATTTCCTCTGTGGAACGGAAATAGAGCTTTGCGTCGCTCTCCTCTTCATCAAATCCGCGGCCCGCCTGAATGATCTTTCGGTATATGTCATCATCCTCGTTAAGATAATGTGAATCACAGGTAGCGCAAACAGGCTTACCGAGCTGGTCAGCCAGAGAAATGATCTTTAAGTTGTAATCTATAAGGTCCTGCTTTGTCTTTGCAGTGGAATCCTCCTTTGAAAGAAGGAAGCTGTTGTTTCCGAGAGGCTGTATCTCCAGATAATCATAGAAGGAGGCTGTGTTCAAAAGCTGAGTCTCATCCATGCCTCGGAGCATTCCCTGGAATACCTCACCCTGTATGCAGGCGCTTCCGATGATGAGACCTTCTCTGTGCTCACGAAGCAGGGACTTCGGTATACGAGGTCTCGACTTGAAGTAATGAAGGTGGCTCTCGGAAATAAGACGGTACAGGTTTATACGTCCTATGTCGTTCTTTGCCAAAAGGATGATGTGGTAGGTGGGCAGCTTCATGACATTGGCAGCATGATCGAACTCCAGGGAATCGATCTCTGAAAGTCTGGTGCAGCCCCGTTGTCTCACCATCTCGATCTCCTTGATATAGATCTCTGCGGTGCAGCCTGCATCATCCACGGCTCTGTGATGATGCTCAAGGGAAACATTGAGCTCCTTGGCAACCGTATCCAGCTTGAAACGATTTAATTTCGGAAGGAGAAGACGGCTCAGGCTCACGGTGTCAATGATGGTGGGGTCATAGCGGAGGCCCAGGCGCTTGGCATTTTTCTGAATGAAGCCTGTATCGAAGGAGGCATTGTGGGCAACGATGACCGCATCTCCGCACCACTCGAGGAATTTCGGGAGCACCACCTCGATTGGATCGGCGCCCATGACCATGGAATCGTCGATGGAGGTGAGCTGGGTGATACGGAAAGGAATGGGCACCTTCGGATTAACGAAAACGTCCATGCGATCCACTATTTCGTTGTTTCTGAGCTTTACGGCACCGATCTCTATGATGTGGTCGGTTTCCGCACTGAAGCCTGTGGTCTCGATATCGAAAACAACGGTCTCTGCGTCGAGATTCTGACCCTTTTCGTTCTGAACAATGGTTTCCTGATCATCAACGAGATATCCCTCACAGCCGTAGATAAGCTTAAAATCCTTGTCATGTCCGATCTTTTTAAGATGGAGGTTGGCATCCGGGAAGGCCTGGACCACGCCGTGATCTGTGATGGCCATGGCCTTCATACCGAAGGAAATGGCTGTGTTTATGTAATCCGTCACGTCGGAAACCGCGTCCATATCGGACATCTTTGTATGGAGGTGAAGCTCCACACGCTTCTCCGGAGAGTTATCGGTTCTTGCCGCCCTCTTCATATCATGCTTCAGGATACCGTCGATGAAGCTCATCTCCACCTGCTTGTCGAAGGTATCGAAGGAAACGGAGCCCTTTATCATGAGGCCTGTTCCTGGCTTGATGAACTCGTTGGCCTGCTCCATATCATCGTCTTCAACGAAGATCTTGCAGGTGATGGAATCTGTGTAGTCTGCGATATCGAACTTCACGATATTCTTTCCTGTCTTTGTATGAACAGGATCGTGTACGAGGAAAATGTTTCCGGCGATGATGATATTGCCGGAGCCCGCATCGATATCCTTGAGAGGGACTGTTTCGCCTTCGAAGTATTTGCCGTAGAGAACCTCTGCGTTTTCAGACATCTTGAAGGCTCTCTTCTTACGCTGGTACTGACCTGTCTCACCACCGAAACGGCTGCCGGACTTAGGCTGCTGGGAAGCTCCGGAGTTCTGAGAGGCGTCCCGGCTCTTAGAGCCTGCACCGCCCATACCTGCAAGATCTGCCGCCATACGTGCATTCTGCTCCTCAAGTGCGGCACGCTCCGCATCGCTGTTGCTGCCTGCCATATCCATGCCGGTAATGTCTCTGCCGGAGGCATTCATGAAGCCCTCG
Organism: Oribacterium sp. UBA3737; assembly: GCA_002371295.1. The sequence continues at coordinate 4,725 of DFGZ01000254.1, forward strand.
GCCTTTCTGAGCTCTTCTCTTCGTCTTCTGGACTCATCGGTATCACCCCTGAACTCAGGAGGAATATAGTTCCTGTCAAGCTCCGGAACAGTTTCACGCTTCTTTTCCTCATAGAGCATGTTCAGGTTGAATTCTATGGAGCAGCGGTCCTCAAAAAGGCGCTTCATGACATGGAGAAGCTCCTTACTTGCTTCCTGATAGAGATGGGAATTGGGCACGGTAAGCTCAAGGGTATCATCGTCATGCCATGAGATTCTGCCCTTTGTCATCATATTGTAGAGTATAATGTTGTAATTCTTCAGCTCTATAAGGATGCTGTCCTTATACATGTCATAAAGAGTTCTTGCGTTATACTGGGAGCTTAAGTGAAAGCGCTCGGAAATCTTTACAGTGATCTGCTTCTTGCCGAAGATCTTTTCTTTGATGATCTGCTCAAGACGGAATATAGCGCTTTTTTCTATGAGATGAGGACTGAGGATATAGATATGGATGTGCTTCCTGTCCTTTGTGAGAGTGACACGGGTCACAAATGTGTCACGAAATAAGCCCTCGAGCTCTGAACTAAGCTCAAGGGAGTCAAATACTTCAAAAAACTTCTTCATGGTTCTGGCGTACCGCCCTCGCCTTCCGCGGTATCTGCGGTACATCCCCTCTCTGAATACTAAATGATTAACATGTTCTTTAATTACGGATTGCTTCGCGCTTAGCGCTTCCGCAATCCTGCCTGCATTCGCAATCCATGGGGCCCCTGCCCCATTACTTGCTCATGAAGGGGCGCGTAACTAATATGAATTATGCTTTTCGTACAAGCACGAAATCATAATTCATATTGTTCCGCTGTAATTACATCTTTGCAATCTCTTCTCTTAAGGTATTGAGAAGCTCTGCCTCAGGCACCTTTCGGATGATCTCGCCCTTCTTTATGAGGAGACCTTCTCCTTTACCGCCGGCAATTCCGATGTCAGCTTCCCTGGCTTCTCCCGGGCCGTTAACCACGCAGCCCATAACAGCCACCTTCAGGTTCTTCTTGTCATCGTACTCTTCTACAAGAGTCTGAACCTCGTTGGCAAGAGAGATAAGGTCAATGTTGGTTCTTCCGCAGGTCGGACAGGAAACCACCTCTATGCCGCCCTTTCGAAGTCCAAGGGTACGGAGAATGAGCTTCGCCGACTTTATCTCCTCAACAGGATCCGCACTCAAAGAAACTCTTATGGTGTTTCCTATTCCCTGACCGAGGATGATGCCGAGACCTATGGAGGACTTGATATTTCCTGACCATGCGGTACCTGATTCGGTGATTCCAACATGAAGAGGATGACGTGTTTTAGGAGCTATAAGCTCATGAGCCTTCGCGCACATAAGTACGTCGGAGGACTTGATGGAGATGACCAGATTGTCATAGCCCATGCTTTCTATAAGCTGAACCTTTTGAAGAGCAGAGTCTACTATGCCTTCAGCAGTAACATGTCCGCCGTATTTCTCAATGAGATTCTTCTCGAGAGATCCTGAGTTAACCCCCACACGGATAGGAATCCCGTGCTCCTTTGCGCAGTCCACAACAGCCTGGATCTTTTCGTTTGAGCCGATGTTTCCGGGATTGATACGGATCTTATCGGCACCGTTCTCAATGGCAGCTATGGCCATCTTGTAGTCGAAGTGGATGTCCGCAACAAGAGGGATATGGATCTGCGACTTTATCTCTTTAAATGCCTTTGCAGCTTCTAAAGTGGGAACCGTACAGCGGATGATCTGGCAGCCTGCTTTTTCAAGTCTCAGTATCTGCGAAACCGTTGCGTTTACATCTTCAGTCTTCGTGTTGCACATAGACTGAATGGCGATGGGGTTATCACCGCCGATTTTGACATTTCCAATGGATACAACCTTTGTATTTTCTCTTGCTAACATATATAAATCTCCGTATATTCTGATTTTGCCTCGCAGGAAGCTGTGTGTCGAGGGCAATGTACTGTCTGTCAGGGTACAGTATCGAATTTATCTAAGTCGTATTTATCTAAGATTAATGCATATAAGAATAGTTTTCAGCCTCCAAGTATAGATGAGTAGGCTCCGGAAACGATATTCCATATGTCGTTTGACATGATAAGTGCCATAAGCACAAGAAGTGCCATCATTCCGGCCTGATTTATGCGGTCCTCGATGGAAGGGTCAAGCTTCCTTCTGGAAAGCATCTCGATAGTAATAAATATGAGCCTTCCTCCGTCAAGAGCAGGTATGGGCAGCAGGTTCATGATGCCGAGATTTGAAGAAATCATGACGAGAAGCTCAAGAAGCACCAGGAAAGCATTGAAAAGACCATACTTTGTCGAACGCTCCACAGTGGTTCCCATGACGGTTACCGTGCCCACAGGCCCCATGACTTCGTTTCTCTGAACACGTCCCCTGAAGATAAGACCGAGACTCTGGATGACAATGTTTACATTATATCTTACTTCGTAAAATGTATCTGTTAAAAACTCATAAAGATTCCCGGCAGCGAATCTTCCACCGTAGAAGCTTATTCCCAGCATGTATTTTTGTGCATCCTCATCAAAACGGGGTTTAAAGGTGATGACCTTCTTCTCTCCATTCCGGAGAACAACCGCATCAAGGAGGGTGTTGTCATCGAAATACTCGGAATTGACATAATTCCAAATGTAAAGGTCCCTGTATCCCGGCGTAAAGGACTGTCCCTTATCGTGAAAACCGATGGATCTGAAGACATCTCCGTTCTCAAAGCCCTTTTCCGATGAGATATTTCCTTCGGGAGGAACCGATACATACAGATTGTCAAATCCGCAGAAAAAAACGATGACTCCCGCGAGGATGGCGGCAAGGATAAAGTTGTTGAGAACACCTGCTACACAGATAAAGAATCTCTGGGGAGCGGTTTTGTTCTGGAAATTGTATTTCTCAATCTCGGATTTACGGAATCTGACCCCCTCATAGTCTATGATGGGATCCCCTTCAAGCTCGGAAAGCTCCTTTCCTTCCGCAGTCGAAAAATCTCCGGAGCCTGCGGCATCCTCTCCCAGCATGGCGCAGCTTCCGCCTATGGGAAGGAGCTTCAGGGAATATCGTGTGTTTTTCCACACGCGGCTTAGGAGTCTTGGACCCATTCCGATTGAAAACTCAAGGACACCGACGTGGCAGATTTTGGCTGCCAGAAAGTGTCCAAGTTCATGAAAGAATATTAAAAAACTTAATCCAAGTAAGGCTACTATTATACTCAAATTATAACTCCTATATAAAGCCGGCTTTATGGCCGGCCTGTTATCCGGCTCAATGATTGAACGGAAGGATAAGTATCAGCGCTTATCGTACGATCTTTGAGTTGGTTTTTACATAGTTTCTTGCCCACTGCTCTATGGAAAGTATCTCCTCCAGAGTGGGTGTCGGTATAATGTCTTTCTCGTGGGCGTCCATGGCTTCCTCGATAACATCGGCGATCTCAAGAAAATCTATGCGGTCTTCAAGGAACATGGCAACAGCTTCTTCGTTGGCAGCATTATAGACCGTAGGCATGGAGCCTCCTGCCCTTCCTGCGCGATAGCCAAGTTTGAGGCCCTTGAAGGTATCCATGTCAGGATCCTCAAAGGTAAGTGTTGCGAGCTCTGCAAGGTCAAGTCTCCTGTCCTCGGGAAGCGGATGACGATCAGGAGCATAGAGAGCATATTCGATAGGGATACGCATGTCCGGAAGACCGAGCTGTGCCTTAACGGAACCGTCAACATACTGTACGGCCGAGTGGACGATGGACTGAGGCTGAACAACGACCTTTATCATATCAACAGGGACATCGAAGAGCCAGTGGGCCTCGAGGACCTCAAGACCCTTATTCACCATGGTTGAAGAATCGATGGTGATCTTACGGCCCATTGCCCAGTTTGGATGTTTCAGTGCATCCTCCTTGGTCTTACCTCGAAGCTCCTCTCTTTTTTTACCTCTGAAAGGTCCGCCTGAGGCGGTAAGGAGGATCTTTTCTATACGATTGTGGGGTTCGCCTGTAAGAGACTGCCAGATGGCGCTGTGCTCAGAATCGATGGGCTTTATCTCGATACCGCATTCCTCTGCAAGGGGCATGATGATGTGCCCTGCGCAGACGAGAGTCTCCTTGTTTGCAAGAGCAACTCTCTTTTTCGCCCTGAGAGCTGCGATGGTAGGTCTGATTCCTATCATGCCTACAACAGAAACAACGACTTCATCACAGTTCTCCATGGAGGCTATCTCTACGAGACCGTCCATGCCGGAAAGAACCTTGACCGGAAGACCGAAGGCTTTAAATGCCTCTGCCTTTTCCTCATCGTAGACACAAACCACCTCCGGATGCAGCAGTTCCACCTGCTCCTTAAGCTTGTCTATAGAGCCGTAAACTGCAAGACCTGTGACCTTTATTTCAGGATCATCCTTTATTACATCGATGGTCTGTGTACCGATGGAACCGGTGGATCCAAGAATGACTAATTTTCTCATTTGTATAAAACTCCATTCTGCCGCAGTAATATGCAGGCATAGTTGACATATGGATTACTTTGCCGGGAGCGATCCGACAGAGTCTGTGTATATGGTAAGACTTAATTCTGTTCAATCTGTGAATTCACTGTAATCAAGCAGATATATTAAAGAAAGTTAAAGCAAAGAATACTGCCGGGGCTGTGAAGATCAGGGAATCGAATCTGTCCATGATTCCTCCGTGACCCGGAATGAGAGTTCCGTAATCCTTGACCGAATAATCTCTTTTGATGCCGGAAGCTGTCAGATCACCCACCATGGAAATAAGGGCTCCGATGCTGCAGGCTATGGCACTGGTGGCTCCGGGATTTATGACAAAGGTGAAACGGTTTCTGAAGATGGTGGCGTATACGAATCCCAGAAGTGCTGCGCCCAGAACTCCACCTATGGCACCCTCGACAGTCTTTTTGGGACTTAAGACAGGAGTCATCTTATGTTTTCCGAAGAGCATGCCGGCACAGTAGGCACAGGTATCGGATCCCCAGCTGGCAAGGAAAATGAGCCAGACAAGATATGCTCCGTCAGGCATGACTCTGGTCTGATAAAGATAGCTCATCATGATTCCGGCATAGCAAACCGACATGAAGGCCTTTGCCACTGTTGATATCTTGTAGGTGGGATATGTGATAACGTAAAAAGCCATAAGAGCCATAAGGCTCAGAACAATCATAAGAGTGAAATATTCATCTTTGCTGAACCAGACTATCACATAGTAGGATATGGTAGTGAGGTATCCCACCAGGCCCAGGGAACGTTTTTCTATTCCGAATACTCTGTAGAGCTCAAAAAGCCCTATCATCGAAATGATAAATGTCAGGAGAAAAAGAGGAAGTCCTCCCATGGGAACTATCACCACTGCGCACAATACCAGTATGATTCCGCTGATAAGGCGTGTGATGAAGGAACTCATTTTTTTCTCATTATGATCTTTTTTTAAATTATCAGTCATGTTATTTCTAAACTTTCATCCGGACAATGCTAAAAAGATACCTGTATCCGATGGATGCTCATGCACTGCCCTGCCATATATTTTATACACTAAAGACAGGCTTCTTTTCTGAATGTGAAAGAAGCCTGTCTCATAAACTATTTTTTTAATCTGCCACCGAATCGACGTTCACGACCGTTGAAATCATCAATGGCCTTAAGTAATTCAGCCTTATTGAAATCAGGCCAGAGCACGGGAGTTATATAGTACTCTGCGTATGCGCTCTGCCAGAGCAGATAATTGGAGATACGGAACTCTCCGGAGGTACGTATAACGAGATCCGGATCAGGCATGCCTCCGGTATCGAGATAGCCGGAAAACTCCTGCTCGGTAAGAGCTTCTATCTCTTCCTCTGTTTTTCCTGATTTCAGAGCTTCTATGGTATATTTCCTGACAGCTCTTACTATCTCATCTCTGGAACCGTAGTTGACCGCAAAGACAAATGTCATTCCGGTATTGTCTTTTGTTTCGTTCTCGAGTTTGGTTATCCCTTCCCGGATATCGGGGGCAAATCTGCTCTTTTCACCGATCATACGGAGGCGGACATTGTGCTCATTGGCGACCTTGACAAGCTTGACCATGTAAAAACGGAAAAGCTTCATAAGGGCTCCCACCTCTTCCTCGGATCTTTTCCAGTTCTCTGTAGAGAAACCGTAGACCGTAAGGTACTTTACTCCGAGCCTTGCACAGTCACCGATAATGGTCTCAAGGGTCTCACAGCCCTGCCTGTGTCCCATGGCCCGGGGAAGCCCCCGTTTCTCTGCCCATCTGCCGTTGCCGTCAAGTATAATGGCGATATGGTCAGGTATAGAGCGACCTTCGTTATCTATAATATCATTAATATTTTCCATATCAGACTGTCATGAGTTCCTTGTTCTTAGCTTCGACAGACTTGTCGATCTTCTCACACATATGGTCTGTGAGCTCCTGGATGTCCTTGGTAGCACGTGTAAGGTCGTCCTCTGTCATCTCTGATGACTTCTCAAGCTTCTTGGCAAGATCCATGGCATCACGGCGGATGTTACGGATGGCGATCTTAGCTTCCTCGCCCTTCTTCTTAACATCCTTTGTGAGCTCCTTACGTCTTTCCTCTGTGAGCTCAGGGAATACAAGGCGGATAACAGTTCCGTCGTTTGTAGGGTTGATACCGAGCTCTGACATATTGATGGCCTTCTCAATCTCCTTGAGCAGGGACTTGTCCCATGGCTGGATCTGGATAAGACGTGCCTCAGGAACAGAAATGTTTCCTACCTGCTGGATAGGTGTAGGTGTTCCGTAGTAATCTACCATGATACGGTCAAGAACGTGCGGGTTTGCACGACCTGCGCGAATGGTAGCAAGCTCAGACATAAGATTGTCATGAGTCTTGTGCATCTTTTCGATGTAGATAGTAAATTGATCATCCATAATATAGTCCTCCGTTATATATGTTGAAAAGAATTTGTATTTGCTGACCGAGATCATATATGTAATCCGGAATGCCGGAAAAACCGTCCGGCTCTTAATGATCCTCTTATGCAGTTACTCTTGTTCCTGTGATTCTGCCCTTCAGAGCATTGGCGATGCCGTTCTCCTCATTAAGTGAGAAAATAGCGAGCGGCATGTGGTTCTCCATGCAGATTACGGAAGCTGCAAGGTCGATGACTCCGAGACGCTTGTCCACAACCTCCTGAATGGAAAGCTCGTCGAACTTTTTCGCATCAGGGTTTATCTTAGGGTCTGAATCGTAAACACCGTCGATTGCCTTGGCAAGAAGTATCTCTGCACACTCAAGTTCAACAGCACGAAGTACAACGCCTGTATCTGTTGAGAAGTAAGGATGGCCTGTTCCGCCTGCACAGAATACAACAGTTCCCTCTGACATGGCCTTTATAGCCTTATCTTTATTGAAAAGTTCTGCCATATCTCCGATCTGTATAGATGACATGACCATGGTCTTCATACCCTGGGTGCGGAATATCTCGGATACATAGATACAGTTCATGACTGTGGCGAGGATTCCTACCTGATCCGCCTTGTATCTGTCCACTGCCTCAGACTGACGGCCTCTCCAGAAGTTTCCGCCGCCGATAACGATGGCGATTTCTACACCCTCGTCCACTGCTGACTTAACTTCACGGGCAACCTCTCTGATAGTGTCATCGTCAAAACCGAAGTGCTTTTCACCGGCAAGAGCCTCACCGGATAACTTCAGCATAACTCTACGTTTTTCTGACATATAAATCTCCATTCTGCCGCCTTTTTTTTCCATGCGGCTTATTTCATTTTAACATAAGTAAAAGTCGTGGGCAATGTATAGGTTTTAAGGCATATACATTACACATGACCACTTTCGTATGACTGCATTTTCGCGAAAAAAGCTCTTCTCAGAGGAAGAGCTTTTGGGTTTTTATCAGTTATGGAACAGCTTTGAGGTCTGGTACTGCGGCTCGCAGGTAACATTGACACCCAG
>DFGZ01000056.1:0-140 GCA_002371295.1 Oribacterium sp. UBA3737
GCCTGACGCTTTGCAGGCTCACCTACAAGTCTCTCACCGTTCTTTGTGAATGCAACGATTGAAGGTGTTGTTCTGAGACCCTCAGCATTTGCGATAACAGTTGGCTTTCCACCTTCCATAACTGCTACACAGCTGTTTGT
>DFGZ01000056.1:192-9602 GCA_002371295.1 Oribacterium sp. UBA3737
TGTTGTTCCTAAGTCAATACCGATTATCTTTCCCATATGATTTCTCCTTTTTTATTCAAAACAAAACTGTAATCTGTTTATACCTGTCCTGCCGTTTCAGCACTTAAGCCTCCGGAGGACTTCATCGAAAAAGCTGATGCTGTTTCGCTATGAACTATTTCTTCACCTTGACCATGCTGTGTCTTACAACCTGATCCTTATAGGTGTATCCCTTCTGAAGATCCTGAGTGATGGTATCCTCTTCCACATCACTTTCGGTATCGGTCATGACCGCATTGTGAAGGTTCGGATCGAATTTCTCCCCCTCTGCCTTAATGGCCTTTACCTGAAGATCCTCAAACATCTTCTGGATCTGCTTATAGATGCCCTGAACGCCTTTTGTGAAGGCATCATCCTCATCTTCCTTTTCAACAGTCAGAAGTGCTCTTTCAAAATTATCAACTACCGGAAGAAGCTTCTCGATAACATCTCTTGCGCCGAAATCGAAATTCTGCATCTTCTCCTTCTCTGTGCGCTTGCGGAAGTTATCAAATTCTGCATACAGTCTTGTATACTTGTCCTTCCAGTCAGCGATCTCCGCCTCGTATTTTTCCTTGAGCTTCTGAGTTCCGGCATCCGCTCCTTCTGATTCAGCATTTTCTTCCTCTGCTGTCTCCTCTGAAGCCTCAGCTCCCTCATTTACCTCTTTTTCATCTGCAGGCTGTACGTTTACTTCCTCTGCCTTGCCTGCATTGGTCTCTTCAGTACCCTGCTCTTCGGAAGACTGTTTCAATTCTTCGTCTTTCAAGATAACCTCCTGTTTCAAGTCCCTAAGGACCTACTATATAAAAACTGTCTTAACAGCATTTTAACCCTGCTACTGAAATGCCTGATCCATCTCGCTTTGAAGCTTGCTGAGTATCTCAAGCACCTTTTCATAATCCATACGCTTCGGCCCTATGACGCCGATCGTTCCCTTAAGTCCGTTGCCCAGCTCATAGCTTGCTGTTACCACAGAACAATCCGCCATATTCTGGAGCGGTGACTCATCACCTATGTACACCTGAATAGGTTTCCTGCCTTCTCCCTGCTCCTCGGTTCCCTTGACCAGGGCTGCCAGCTCTTCCTTTGTCTCAAAGGCACTTATGAGCTTTGATGCATTGCCCGCTTCGGTAAGCTCCGGATATTTGAAGATATTTGTGGCTCCAGATGTATAAATCTGGGAATCTCCGAACTTGATATCCAGAACATCCACTATTCCGGAAACTATGGCTTTTATGGTCTTCTTGTGGCTCGTTCTCGCCAGAAGCTGTGCAAGACGCCCCTCTGTTATATCCTCAACACAGAGTCCGCTGAGTTCATCATTCAGAAGCATGTTAATGCTCAGAACCCGGTTAAAATCAAGTTCCTCGGAATCATCGATAAGAACTGTAGCTGTCTTTACGATGTTCCCCTGCATCATGATGACCAGAAGAAGTCTCTTTGAGTCAACGAGAGATGTCTGAATAAATTTAATCTTGTTTGTTCTTATGGATGGCCCGGTGACAACTGCAGCATAATTCGTATTCTCTGCAAGATTCTTTACCAATGTCTTCAGGGTAGTTTCAAGTCTGTCTACCTTCTCAAACATCTGCGTCTTTACATCATCGATTTCATGCTGATGTGATTCCATCAGCTGATCCACGTAAAAACGGTATCCTTTGTCGCTCGGAATACGTCCTGCCGAGGTGTGAGGCTGAAGGATATAGCCCATCTCCTCAAGGTCACTCATCTCATTTCTAATGGTGGCAGAACTAAGATTTAACCCTGAATACTTACTGATGGTTCGTGAGCCCACCGGTTCTCCGGTTTCAAGATAATTTTTTATTATCGTAGTCAGGATAACGACCTTGCGTTGATCCAGTTCCATCTGTCCGCCTCCTTTGTTAAACTCTGTTAGCACTCAAAATATTGGAGTGCTAACATCTGAGTGTTATAATACTCGCCTTACTATTTTCTGTCAAGAGATTTAGCCCGGAGGAATTGTGAAATAATAATGAAAAAACTTATCGTCCGCAGTCCGGAGGGATGTATCACCGGCATCAAAAAAGGAGCTGTCCCACGACAGCTCCTTCATCCAACGTATATCCTCATCAGATACCGTACATATTCAGATGTCTTTATAATAAATGCCGGCTACGTTTCCTGTTTTATGATCACCCGTTATAGACAGCAAGATAAACATCAGCATAACGCCACCCCAGTTCAGTAACTCCGGCCGCTTCTGCATAGGTATTATAGTAAATATCGATCATATTTCCTCTCACACCGCTTCCAATGTCCTCCACAGTATATACCGTATTGTTTATGAACACTTTGGTTCCCATGGGAAGTACTGACAGGTCCGCTGCTATGGTATGATCAGCTATAGTAGGAGCTCCGGAATAAGTGACTCCACCTCCATAGTATCCGGTAATTTTGAATTCACCAAGACGAGCGCCCTTTACATAGTGGGTAGATTCCTCTGTGACCTTGTCACCGATAGGTGTCTCTCCCGGTCTTGCAGAAGCCTTCAGCTTAGCGAGCTCTTCAAGATGAGCGGTAAGTACTTCTTCCGCATACATCTCCGACTGAATTTCCGCATCAAGCTCAGCATCTGTAGATGTCTCTAATGTATAGCCATTTACGAGGGAAGTGTCAGTCCACTCCGAACCTGTCGGATTGGAACCCTCCGCCGCAAGAGCAGAAGATGAAACAACTACAGCAAGCATCACGGCCGCTGCCATCGTTTTTAGTTCTGCTGATTTCATATAAATATTCCTCCTGATAATCCCATGACCGCAGAGTCATCACTGCTGATCATGTATGATGAGAATGTCAATAGTCAACTCATCTCTCATTTGTTTTTTCCATATGCAGCCACATCAAGACCTTAATACACATAAAAATTTTGGTCAACTTACTTTTTTATAACCAAATTGTTATATTCCTATTATTTTTATTTTATAAATTCAGCAATCCTGCACTTATCAGAATACAATCCCACTCGATACAGGCAAAGAACAACCTGTTATGATAATCCACCTTTAAACCGTAAGAATAAGTTCTACAGCCATACGGTCTGAGAGATTTCCGCTCTTTATAGCCTCATCATAATCCAGACATCTCGAAATATAATTTTCTATTCCATCCAGAGAATAATGCTTTGCCTGATTCTGAAGCCTGCCAAGGATCCACGGCGTTACTCCCACATATTTAGCCGCCTCCTGTCCCGTCATGCCCCTGGTCACAGACTCTTTTGTGAGCAGCAGCTGATTGAAATTACGTCTCATAAGACTGAGTATCTTCATAGGAGCTTCCTGCAATGTCAAAAGGTCAGCATAATACTTAAGCGCTTTATCGGTATTCCCCAGACTCATTTCCGTGATCATATCAAAGACTCTGTCTTCAACGTTCTGTGAGCAGATCATCTCAACATCCTCATCCTCAATTATCTCTCTTTCGCCTGTATAAGCGATGAGTTTTTCCAGCTCCGAAGCGATATTGTCCATACTGTCTCCCGCTTTCGAGAGCACCAGGTCCATGGTAGAACTTCTGATCTTCTTCCCGGCATTTGAAAGATATCTGGCTGCCCATTTGGCGAGCTGTCCATGGTCCTGCATCCCCATCTCGCAGGCAAAGCCGTTCTTCTGAATAAGCTTGTACAGCCTGCCCCTCTTGTCCACCTCACCTTCAATGAACATAAGGTGAGCCGTATCCGGATAATGTTCTGTGTCCTCCAGGAATTTAAGAAGCTTTTCAGGCGGAGTCTTCTTGAACCACTGGCTGTCTCCAATTATCACAAGTCTTCCTTCATTGCCCCCGAAGGTAAAGGGGATGGTATTCAAAAGATCAATGAGCTCATCCACATCCGGCGCCCCGTCATAAAAGGTATACGCCATACCCTCCTCTCCGCCGAAGGCCTTTCTGAAGGCTTTCTTATAAGAAAGCTTGAGATACTCTTCCGATCCGTAAATAAGATAATACGGTTTGAAATTACCGCTTTTCAGGTCATCTCCCAGCTTTAGGTATTCATTATCATTTTCTTTTTTTCCGTAAGCCATATAGAACTCCATTCAAGAAATTAAAAGCATTATAGCAGAATGCCTTTATTTTTACGAGCACACAAAAACGGTTCCGCCTGAATGCAGGAACCGCGTTAAATAAAAAATGCCGTGAGATCGCACCGGCTCACCCGATTGAAATAATGTCCTGCCGGACCGGTTCTTTCAACCCGCAAGCCCTGGTACATATCCCACGGCATTTTCAATTTACTGTATGATGTATCAATCCTGAACTACAGCCTTTGCCAAAGCCTCTCTTGCATCATTACGTACCCTAAAGCCGGCTTCACCCTTGCTAAGAAGCGCAACCTCATCGAATGTTTTCTGCACTTCCTTTGAAGGAGCAAATGTAAGAAGAGATACGACCACATTTACAAGAAGCGCAACCGCAAATGCAGGAAGCAGCTCATAAATGGCAAACACGCCGCCCATTGGAGCAACGAGATATTTCCATACGAATACCATAAGTCCGCCTGCGAACATTCCGGCCGTAGCTCCGCCTCTTGAGCTTCTCTTCCAGAAAAGAGCCAGGATCATGACAGGTCCGAAGGCCGCTCCGAAGCCAGCCCATGCAAAGGACACTACTCTGAATACACTGCTGTCAGGATTCCAAGCAAGGAATACAGCAATAACAGCAATTGCTACTACAGTGATACGTGCAACAAACATTGATGTCTTCTGATCAAGCTTGATATGAAGGAAATCCCTCATTATATCCTCAGACATACTGCTCGCTGCAGCAAGAAGCTGAGAATCCGCCGTTGACATGGTAGCCGCAAGGATACCGGCCATGATGACACCTGCTATGATGGAGAAAAACACTCCGTTTTTACTCATGAGATCCGAAAGACGGATGATGATGGTCTCTGACTCTGAGCTTGTCTCAAGGAAAGGAACCTTACCTGCTACTGAAACACTGTAACCGATGAAGCCGATGAGAACTGCCACAGCCATTGAAAGGAATGCCCATACAGCAGCGATACGTCTCGAAATCTTGATCTCCTCAGGATCTCTTATAGCCATAAATCTGAGAAGGATATGAGGCATACCGAAGTATCCGAGTCCCCATGCAAGCGTTGAAACGATAGATAGTCCTCCGAATACAGCTGCCTTTCCTGTTGATATGTCATAGCCCTGTGTGAGATTGAGATATCCCGGAAGAGCCTTTGAGTTTTCGATAACAGTACCGATACCACCCGCCTGGGAAATACCGAAGACAATGATTATAAGAAGCGCTATAGTCATGACAACCGACTGAATAAGGTCAGTTGTTGAAACCGCAAGAAATCCACCGAGAACCGTATAACCGATGATAACAGCAGCACCGAGAATCATAGCCACATGATAATCCCATCCGAAAAGGCTGTTGAACAGTGTTCCTACCGCCTTGAAGCCTGATGCTGTATAAGGGACAAAGAAAATGAGAATGATCACAGCTGCCATACATGACAATGTACGCTTTCTGTCATCATATCTTCTTGAAAAGAAATCAGGGACCGTGTTTGCTCCTATTTTCTCGGAATATATACGAAGTCTTTTCGCAACGAGAAGGAAATTGAGATAGGTCCCAACCGCAAGACCGATAACAGTCCAGCCTACCTCTGCTACTCCCGCAAGATATGCAAGCCCTGGAAGCCCCATGAGAAGATATGAACTCATATCCGAAGCTTCCGCACTCATGGCAGTCACGATCGGATTAAGTCCACGTCCTCCAAGATAGAAATTCTCGGTATCGCTGGAACCACCCTTTCGGCTGTAGTAAACGCCGATCCCGATGGTCAGTCCGAGATATGCGATAATTGCGATCAGCACACACATACTAGCACTTGACATACTTTTTCTCCTTTTTTGATGTCCACCCCTTTATATTTTCGCCCCGCGAAAGGATGACCCCCTTGTAAAGCTATCGTTCATGCTTTACTTATTTACATTTCCTATATATGCACTGTACTATATCACAACTTTATTTAGACTAAAATACAGAACGGTGTATAGACTATAGTCTATACACCGTTAATAAAAAACGTCGATTTTCCTTTATTTTAAGTCATTTTTCATTAGACTGATAACAGTCCTTTTTCAAGACATCAAATTATTTTTTTTGAGAACTTCTGAACCCTTCCATGAACATGGGCATCAATCTGTCTGCATTTCTCACCAGAGAGTACTCTCCGTCCTCCAGACACCAGTCATAAAGAAGCGCCCTTTCAAACATGGCATAATCGTTAACTATCTGATTCACCGTGACATCATCCCTCATCTCTCCTCTGTCCTGTCCCTGCTTCACTATCTGCTTTATAAGCTTGAAATAGGTCCTCTTTCTATCCAGAAGGTGCTTCTCTCCGTGAGTGATGAGCTGGGATGAGAACATCCTTGTGATCAATTCTATGGATACAGAAGAATCTATCATCTCAAAAAGTTCATGGTTAAAATATATAAGCTTGTCAACCGCATCCATATCCGGGTCGATGACATTCATGAGTTCCTCATATTTTTCATCAAACAGAATATTGAGAGACCCCAGAAGAGCATCCTTACTGTCAAAATAGTGATAAAAAGATCCCTTGGAAGTCCCAGACTCAAAGACAATGTCATCAACCGTCGTGTCATCATATCCCTGTTCATAAAAAAGCTTCCACGCAGCCGAAACTATCTTCTGTTTAGTATTTCTACCACTCTTCTTCGCCATTTTGTCCTCCAAAATCCGAAAGTCTCAATCCAGCAAAAACTGACTCAGGATAACATTGGAAACATCCATCCCTCTTTGAGAGAAATAGTATCTGTATCCATCACGTATCACCAGTCCCTGTTCCATAAACTTCTCAAGCTGACAGCCGAACACACTCATTATATCAACCTGAAACCTCAGTTTAAACTCTGTTTCGGAAACTCCTTCTATACGCCTTAACCCAAGGAACATGAACTCTTCCATCTGCTCATTTCTGCTGAGCATCTGTCTATCGGTATGAAGCCCGGGATATCCGTCCCTCATCTCTTCTCTGAAATCCAGATCCATATAAGCGCGGAAATCCCTGGTCACATTCCATCTTTCCTTCCCGAAATAGGATGCAGCCCCCAGCCCGAAACCGAGGTAGGGAACATTGGACCAGTATCCGTAATTATGCCGGCACTCGAAGCCGGGCTTTGCATAATTAGAGACCTCATATCTCTCATAGCCGTTTTTCTCTGTGAGGGTGCGTGTTATCTCATCGATTTTTGCCGCAGTTTCCTCTTCGGGAAGATTCAGTCTCCCCTCCTCATACAGCTTCATAAAAGGAGTACCCTCCTCCACTATTAAGTTGTATATGGACACATGCTCAGGCTTAAGCATCAGCACATGCTTCAGGGTATCGTTCCAGCTCTTCTCAGTCTGCCCGGGAATATCATTCATGAGGTCGATGTTAATGTTATTGAATCCTGCAATTCTGGCATTCTGATAACACTTGAGAAAATCTTCAAATATATGTATACGTCCAAGAGTTCGAAGTTCCTGATTATTTGCCGACTGTAGTCCTATGGACAGTCTGTTTATGCCTGCTTCCTTATAGAATGCGAATTTATAGCGTATTGTGGATGCAGGATTACATTCAATCGTTATTTCCGCATCCCTACGCACCTTATAGTTCTTTCTGACCGTATCCATAATTGCCGTAATATGCATCGGATCCAGAATGGACGGAGTACCGCCCCCGATAAACACAGTAGATACCTCGTGGCCGGAAGCGAGTGCCCCTCCAAGCTCAATCTCACTGCAAAGCTTCTCAACATAAGCGGCATGGGCCTGCTCGTTCATCGGGAAGGACAGAAAATCACAATAATTACATTTTTTTGCACAAAAAGGTATATGTATATACAGCTCAAGCTGATTATCATCAGCCGGGTCTATGATTCTTTTATCGGACATAACAGCTCCTTTAAAACAAAATAATCAATAATTTAACATATCCTCCTTTAAAATGCAAAAAGACCCGCCGCAATGCGACAGGTCATTATTTTATGATCTAAATCAGCAAACGTGATGGATCCATCCCTCCGGAGCCTCTATCTTTCCGCTCTGGATTCCTGTGATGGTGCTGTAGAGCTCTCCGATCACCTCGCCGGCCTTCTCCATGCCTGATGGAAGCAGGATTTCTTCACCTGCATTTACGATTCTGCCTACAGGCGATATGACCGCAGCTGTTCCGCAGAGACCGCACTCCTTGAAGCCCTTGATCTCCTCAAACTTAACAGGTCTCTCATCAACTGTAAGATGGAGATAGTGCTCTGCGATATACACGATAGAGCGTCTTGTGATAGAAGGAAGAATTGAAGGTGACTTAGGCACTACAAGCTTTCCATCCGCATCCACAAAGATAGCATTGGAACCGCCTGTCTCTTCAACATAGGTTCTGCTTGCCGGATCAAGATAGAGATTTTCAGCAAAGCCTGCTGAATGTGCAAGCACAGATGAATGTAAGCTCATGGCATAGTTAAGTCCTGCCTTTACAGAACCTGTTCCGCGGGGAGCCGCTCTGTCATAATCTGATACCTGGATAGAGATAGGTGTAGCACCGCCCTTGTAGTATGGTCCTACGGGAGTTGCAAACGCTCTGAACTGATATTCCGACGCCGGCTTTACACCGATAACAACGCCTGTTGCGAACTCATAAGGTCTTATATAAAGAGAAGCACCTGAACCAAAGGGAGGTACCCAGTCAAGATTACCCTTAACAACCTGATCGATGGCATCGATAAACTGCTCCTTCGGGAATGGAGGCATCTCAAGTCTCTGTGCAGATGTATAGATTCTCTCTGCATTAAGGTCCGGACGGAAACATACAACGGAACCATCCTCCCATGTGTAAGCCTTAAGTCCTTCAAATACCTGCTGGCAATACTGAAGAATGCCTGCTGACTCGTTAAGTGTCACATTAGCATCATCAATAAGCGCTCCGGCATCCCACTTTCCATCCTTATAATTAGAAACATATCTCTTATCAGTCGCGCGATAAACGAAACCTATATTTGCCCAATCAAGGTCCTTTTTAGCCATGTTATTTTATCTCCTTTCACGACGCCCCTTAACGTCGCCTGTTTCCACAAGTATAGTCTCAAAAAAAACTGTTTTCAACGAAAGATAATACATAATATTCTTATATAAGCCATAACTTCATGTAATTTTATCATTTTTCATTCTTACCATCAGTTATATCAATCCATCCTTACTTTCCCCCGCACGTTATCTCCCAAATCATGCATCTCCAGATTCCGGTCTTACACAATAAAAGACCCTCTCCATACCAATCACTCCACTTATTATAAAAAACAAGTGCAGATGTCAGAGTTAATTACTCTCTAACAACTACACTT
>DFGZ01000229.1 GCA_002371295.1 Oribacterium sp. UBA3737
CCTGGTACTACAGTATTTCCTTCAGCGCTTTCCGGTCGATCTTTCCATTCCTGTTGTGAGGAAGTGCTTCCAGATAACAGCATTTCCCTGGTACCATATACTGCGGAAGTCTCAATTCCAGCTCCTTCATGACAGTGCTGCCTTCCTGCTTCTCACCGGAATAAAAGAGTACGATTCGACCTTTTCTTTCTTCGTAAATTGCTGCAGCCTCACAGACTCCCGGGACACTAGCTGCCGCAACTTCTATCTCTCCCGGTTCAATGCGGTATCCTTTCAGTTTTATCTGAAAATCCTTCCTTGAAATATACTCGAGATTTCCATCAGGAAGTTCCTTCACCAGATCACCTGTATGATAGATCCTATCCGGAAGCTCCTGAAAAATCGGATTCTGTGTAAAAGAATTCTCTGTCCTTTCCCTGTCACCGAAATATCCCATGGCGAGACAATCACCTCTCAGGCAGAGCTCTCCTTCCTCACCCTTTTCAGCCAGAGTTCCATCCTCTTTGAAAATAAGGGTTTCCGAGCCTTTAATAGCCTTTCCGATGGGCAAAGGTCTCGACAGATCTTCATTACCCTGACAGATATACGCAGTTGATACAAAGGTTTCCGTCGGACCGTAGAGATTGGCAAAGACAACATCCGACAGGTTATCCTTCCAGTATGAAAGAACCTTACCCTGCAGCACTTCTCCGGCAAACATTACATGACGAAGGTACATGGGTTTCATAGCCCTGAAAACCTTGAGCTGTGAGCATATGGTCATGGCAGAAGGAACCCAAAGAAAGGTGCTTATCCGATGCTCATTCATGTATTCCATAAGTTTCAATGGAAACGCGAAATATCTGGGCGGAATGATATCACAGCAGGCACCGAAATAAGCTGCACCGAAAATGTCATGGACCGAAATGTCAAAATACAGCGGTGCCTGGTTTCCAAATACATCATTTTCTGAAAAAGAAAAGCTTTCAGAAAGCCACGTGAGATAACTGAGTATCACCCGTTCCGGAACCGTAACCCCCTTCGGCATGCCTGTGGAGCCGCTGGTAAAAAGAGTATACATGGGATCAGAACCAGTGAATTCAATGTGCCCTGTGGGTTCTCCTGCTAAGCTTTTCATATTTTCCAGAAGAAGAATCTTATCATTTATCCGGCTTCCGGCATCATTGCCTTCTGATTCTTTGGGTAGTATCTCCACCTCTTTGTCATGAAGCATCAAAAGAATCTTTTTCAGCTTTTCTTCATTTACATGGTCAGTTATCACTTTATCAGGCTTTAATACACTCAGTATCCTGACAGCTCTTTCCACAGGCATCTCTACGTCGATTGGGCAGTAAAATCCGCCGCCCAGAATTATTCCCCAGAATACCGGTATGCAGGCAGCCGATTTGTCAAGGTAAACTGCCACCGATTTTAATCGTGCATCCGTAAGAGTTGCCGCAATACCTTGAGCCCTTGAATACAGTTCCTTGTAACTTATAGTATTATCTTCATCTCTTACAGCTGGTCTTTCCGGAAATCTCTCAGCAGAACGTCTGAGTATATCCGATATATTTCTAACCTCCATCACATTCTCCTCTATAAATCCAATGACTCATGCCTTGAGCTTAACAAAACAGCATCTCCTGTACTTTCCAAATAATATACTTCATCCCCTGCACTTCCCAATGAGTGCAAGGATACTGTCTACAGACTCGAAGTTTTCCGGCAAAACCTCTTCCACAGGGATATCAATATCAAACTCCTCTGCTATCTCTCCGATGAGTACCATGATGTCAAAGGATTTCAGCACCTGTCCGGAGGAAAGATCGGTAATTCCTTCAAATTCAACATCAGGTTTTATATCATTCAATATCTCAAGAAGCTTCTCTCTGTCATTCATACTCATTTACCTCCATAATACGATAAAACAGGTCAACTTTTTTTTATGATGAAAAACCCATGACCTCTCTTAACACTGTCGAAAAAGCAGCCGCTGCCTCCCCGTTCATGTGCCCATCATAATCCACAAAATCTTCTTCATCATGAGAAACAGCATCATAGAGCTTACTGTTAAAATCGTAATACTCAACTCTGCCGTCCTTAGCAAACCGACTGTCAAAATATAAAAATGCCTCATCATAGCTTTCCTCATTCTCACTCAGAGTCTCCTCCGGCAGAGGCATTATCACAACAGTGAATCTAATGCCATTCTGTCTGCATAATTCCGAAATTTTATCTATATAGCAAAGATTCTCCTCCACCAGAAGCTCTTCATCAAAAAGCACCGGTTCGTAGGCAGGGAAGTCCTCTTCATCAACAGGAAATCTCTCTATAAATCCGTTGTCATGATACTTCATGACATCAGTTTCAAAATTCTCAGATGAAAAATCTCTGTTCCACTTTCGTTCTGCCGTCTCCAGGATATGCGAAAGCTCATATGCCGGGGGATACTCGTAGAACGGAAAGAACATCGCCCGAAAATCACAATCAGGCAGTATCTTCCAGAAATACTGCAGCTTCGACATGGTCAATGGAAATTCGTGATAAAAAAGCAGATAGTTGTTCCCCTTCGGTTTTTCAGTCATGAGATAACCGGGATCCAGTTCAAATATTATCTGCTGAGGCTTTCCCTTTTCCAATGCCAGCTTTGCGATATAGTAAGCATCCACGGGATACTCTCCACCTACGCAGACATTATGTGCACTAAGACATGTCCCCTCCGTGAGAACCTCAGGATCTATCCCCATTTTTCCTGCAGAAGTTCCCAGGATCAGCACATCCGGCATTTCCTCTGAAACCGCATGTATATCATTTCTCATGAATGTACAGGGATACAAAAGGAAATCCATAAAAATAAGGAATAATGCTGATATAAAAATCAGTAAAAGACACTTAACAATATTTCTTATGATTTTCTTATCAGAACTGTGCATAGATAAATCCTCCTGTCTCTACAGGACTTAAAAATGCAGTCACGAAAACAGCAAGAAGCATCATCCCGACTCTCACCCAGGAAGGAAGACTGGCTATAATCCCATCTATGGGATAATGCTTCTCGTTAAGAATATCCACAATAAAAATAATCATGACCGAGATCAAGAGAACCCCTAATGCTATGGCGGGACTGAGCCTGCCGGGATCTATCATGAGAAGCTCAGAGGGTCTGAATTCAGTAAGACTATGCTTTATCATATTGACAGCATGACTAAAAGAATCAGCCAGGTCGAAATACCAGCTCAGGTTCATGATGATAAATGTTCTCAATATCCTTATAAACCTTAGTCCCCTTGAATCATCACTTATTCCGAGCCTTTTCAGAAGAGATGCTCCTCTGCTCTCAAACAGGATTCCTGCGGCGATCACAACACCATTAAAAAGACCCCATAACAGATTCCTCATTCCGGGACCGTGCCAGATTCCCACCAGCATGAATACTATGATACTGGATAAGCATGGTGGAAGTAGCCTTCCGTACTTTTTTCCAAACAGCCTTTTGGAATACTTGCCAAAGCCCTTCATAAAATGTGATAAAGTCAGAGGATACATGACATATTCTTTCATCCATGTACCAAGTGTAATATGCCATCTGGTCCAGAAATCCTGTACAGATACCGCAAAGAATGGCTGTCGGAAATTCTCGGGAAGACTTATGCCGAAAAGCTCTGAAATTCCCAGGGCTATATCGATACCTCCGGAAAAGCTTCCGTAAAGTTCCACGGTATAGAAAAGAACTCCGAAGAATGCTGTTCCAGGAAGCTCTGCAGTCTGTTCAAATACAGCCCGACGGTAAAATCCACCCCAGCCTGCAGCCAGCATGCTCTTGAATATACCAAAAGTGATCCTCTCAAGTCCCTTTAAAAACCGCTCTCCATCGAACAGGTGCCCTTCATAAAGAGCTGCGGAAAGATCCTTATATCTTCCGATTGGGCCCTGAAGAAGCTGAGGAAAATACATAAGAAAAAGCATCAGCCTGAAGGGATTTTTCTCCGCCTTTACCCTGCCCCAGTAAACATCCATGAGATATCCCACAGCCTGAAAGGTATAATATGATATACCCACGGGGAGGATAAGCTTTCCGAAAACATCCCCGCTGTATTTAAAAACAAAGAGAACGGTAAAAGGCAGAAGTAAAGACAATATAAACAGTAGTCCGGCTGATCTGTCACCGGAACTTCTTTCCCTCTTTTCTTCCAGTACAAGGGATGACTTCCATATAAAAAATGCTGTGCCCAGCAACAGAAAAAGAGGCTTTGTTCCGGAGCATCCATACCAAAATATGCTTAAAAAAAGCAGCGCTATCCATCTTCTACCAAGAGGGGCAGAATAGTAAATGATAAGCGCTGCCGGCAGAAACAAAAAGAATGAAACAGAAGTAAAAAGCATAACAACCTTTCTTCACGGAATATCCTGCTTAATTACTGTATAAGATGTTTCTTAATACAGAAGGCCATCACCTACACAGGAATCCTGATTTGCTTTTGGAGCCGAAGAAGTTTTTTTCTTTTTCTTGGTCTTTACTGACTTCGCCGCCTCAGTTTCAGGAGCTTTGGTTTCAGCGGCGGTGCTTTCTGCTGCATCAGCAACGGTTTCACCCGACCCATCATCTTTCGTAACGGTTTCTGATTCAGCTTTTGACAAAGTATCAGAGTCTGATGAGTTTGTTTCTGACTCTGATTCAGAAGACTCCATCAGTTTTCCATCAGATTTTGACTGAGAAGAAGCATCTGAAAGCTTTGATTCTGACTTTGTATCATCAGCTATGTCAGTTTTGGTTTCAGCCGTTGTCTTGTTTTCTGTTTCGGAGGACTCTTCAGGTTCCGTTTCACTTACAGCTTTGGTCTTTTCTTCTGCAGATATTTCAACCGATTTATCATCCTCATTTCCTGTTATCGTTTCTGATCCAACATTTTCCGACTCTACTTTTGCAGCCAATGTTGTTTCAAGGGTAGACGATATGATACTTTCATCTTTAGCTTCATCAGAAGTCCCGTTTCTGCCATTTCCGGTGCAGGATATCAGAAACGCACCTGCCAAAAGAATCCCCATTAAGTACAGTTTATTTCTTTTCATAACTCACTTTTCCCCATATACATTCTATTATAGTTTTTTTACTGAACTCTTCCGTAGTTCTGGTATCTCCATGTTCCGGATTGACCATACCTTATCATATATCCGTTTCGCCCTGTTTCAGCAGTAAAATTGGGATCGAGTATCCAGATCGTACCACCAATGTTTACTTCACACCATCCATGGGTAATGAGCCCGCCTCCACGCCTTGGAACATATCCCATAACCATGTTGGCATCATACCCAAGACGCCTTGCCAGCACTGTCATGACCGCCGCATATACATAGCAGTCTCCTGTATGATCATTAAAACCTTTCAG
>DFGZ01000333.1 GCA_002371295.1 Oribacterium sp. UBA3737
GCGAAAAAATCCATGTACTCAATGATGCGGAGATTCGGGTAGCTTCCCGTATAATCAGGAACATATCCTATCCTTCGCTTAAGTCTGCGGACATTGGAACCGGCTTCCATATCATCCACCATAACCACACCCTGATCGGGAAAATCAAGACCGCACATGATCTGGATCGCCGTGGTTTTGCCTGCTCCGTTGGGACCGACGAAACCATACATGGCACCATCTTCTATGTGCATGGTGAGCCCGTCAAGAGCATTTATATGTCCGTATGTCTTTTTAACATTCTCAAGGGCGATCATCCTGAGACTCTCCTTCCTGTGTTTCAGTGGCAGGAACCGACGGAGCTATCTCATCGGCGACCACACTTCCGTCAGCATCCAGCGGTAGCGGTCCCACTTCCTCCTGCTGCTCATCTCCGGTTCCGTTATCAAGTATCTGATTTATGACAGTAACATTTTCCTTCACGGTGACAGTGAGCATAGGCAGATACATTCTCTCATCGATGCCGAGATTCTGCTCGCCGGGTGTATACTTCACCACGAGAACATTATCCTCACCAAGGTAGTAGGTAAGCTCCTTATCGGTCAGAACTCCGTCCCCAATATCCACGGGATCAAAGCCTCCGGTACGATTGTTATAGAAGCTTAAGGAGCCCTTAAACGGTCTCAGATTTCCTATCCTGTGGTTCGTATTTCCGGAATCATCGGAGCTCAGGCTCTCTATGGTGATACTGCTAATGTTATCGCCCTCTCCAAGGTGGTAAGCCAGAACTGCCGGAACCACGCCTGAAATAGTGTTGTCACTGATGTTATAATCTCCGGCTCTTACCTCAGGATCCGTAGACATGACGCTGTAGCTGTACTCATCCCCGACTCTTGTGTCAAGCGGAAGAGACGCCACCACCATGCTGACTCCGTAGCTGTCATAGTTAAGCTGATCCGAAAAGCTCAAGCGTTCTCCCAGACCGCTCTCACGGACAAAGCCTACAAGTCTTGCATCCCCGTAATAACCCGCCATGTTGTCGGAAATATAGTATTTCAGGAAGCTGAAATTGGCGCCGTCCGTAACCGTATCCGCAATCCTTTGATAATCCCCGACGGGAACATTGATGATGTCCTTTCCCGACAGATCAACCTCCTCACCTGCTCCGAGTTTCCCAATAAGGATAACCTTTCCATAGATAAGGATGGCTGCGTCGGAAAGCTCATAGTCCGAGTCATTTTTGAGAACACCCTGAACCTTCCCGTTTGAATACACCATATCTGTGGTGAAGCAGCCTCCGGAATTGGGAGTTTTCGTGTTAAACTCAAAATATCTTCCCGTAAAAGTATCGGTATGGGAAATGATTATCTCCGTTTTGTCACGATCATTATTGATGGTGGTATGTCCGGTCTCTGTATCCAATGAAAGCTCCTGGATATCTCCGTTGTAGTCGGATCCCTTAAGCACCGGATATACATAGTACTCGGATTTAACATCAAAGGTATAGGTGCTGTTATAGGGAGACCTTAAATTCACATAATCGATCTCGTTAATGCTGTCTTTGGACACTTCATTTAGCTTTGCGTAGGTAAGGAAGGGACCTGAAAATCTGGTTCCCACACCCATGACCCATATGAGCATGGCCGCAAGGGCTGTGACCACTATGACCCCCGGTCTGTAAAGCCTTATCATGTCATGGGTACGGAGATAGAAATAAAGTCCCGGACCCACCAGAAGCACATAGGCAGACAGAATCGTCACGTAAAACAGCGGTTCAGGGATCTTGCTGAGATCACTCATATTCATGAGAGCCTGGATATCCCAGTAACGCTTGAGACTCCTCTCCGATGCCGCAACAGACAGCTTGTCCAGACGGTTCTGACCGAGTATCGCCTTAAAAAGGTCATCCACATAGAACATCTGATCCGTTGCAAATCTTTGGATATCGCAAAAGTCATAGCCAGAGACTGCTATAGCTCCCGTTCCCTCCGTAACCGTTGAAATGATGGGAACACCGTCGGAATACATTACCTCTCTTCCACGGGTAAGGGTCACGGCAGAAGCATTGAGATCAAGGATATTTTTGCCTGATCCTCCGGAATACTGATCCCCCATATTGAGCTTCATTTCTCTCGGCATAAGGGGCTCTCTCAGATATCCGTCAAAGTAAGGCGCAAGAGCAAAATTCCCCTTTGCTCCTGTTCCGAGAACCAGGACACCGCCCTTTTTAACCCAGTCTATGATGGTTTCAGCCTCGATTTCTTTCATCTTCTGAATGTTGTAGTCAGAAATAAAAAGCACATCCAGCTGATCAAGCTCTTTCTTGTCCTTCGGAAGATTATCCGTATCGAGAGTTACGGTTCTTGTGCGGAGGATACCGTTATTGATGCCGACACCTCCAAGATAGGTAAGGGTTTCCGGACTCTGGGAAATGAGTCCGATGATAAGCTCCGCGTCAGAGCCCGCCACGTCAAGACCGACTCGTCTTGAGCCTAAAAGCTCTCCCTTGGAATCCTCGGCAGTCACCAGGATCTGATTTACACCGGAGCTCAGTGATACAGTGGCAGACAGCACGTCCTCTGATTCTCCTTCCACCGTCTTCCTGTATCTGTACTCATAAACACTGTTCTCAGACTCCACCATGTACACATGGATATAACCTGAAAAAGTCTTTTCGCCTGTATTTTCTATGGTAATGCTTAAGGGTAGAAATCTTCCGGCCTTGGCAGTATTCTGATACCCGTAGGTCACGGAAAGATCAATGGTGTCCGCCTTCGCCATGAGAGGAAATACCATCACAAGAAAAAGCACAGCAAAAATAATCTTTATCTTTGAAAGCAGGCGTAAAGAAAGCCTTGCATTATCTTCTGTAGTCATAACCTCTTGAGTCATGATTGTGGGATTCAATATTTCTGGATTCAAAATTCTCTTTCCCTTCCTCAAAGTGGATCTTCAGCTTAACGGTGAAAACCGTTCCCGAAAGATC
>DFGZ01000058.1 GCA_002371295.1 Oribacterium sp. UBA3737
AACCTGATGGACTTCTGTATCGGAACCGTAATGTGGTTTATCTGCGGTGCCTCACTGATGCTGGGAGAGAACATGCTTGGCGGTTTTGCCGGAAAGTTCTCCTTTGATGTATTCAGCAATTACGGAAGCTTCGACTACTCAGGTTTCGTCTTCAATCTTGTTTTCTGTGCCACAACAGCAACCATCGTTTCCGGTTCCATGGCAGAGAGAACAAAGTTCTCATCCTACTGCATCTATTCAGCAGTCATCTCCGCAATCATCTATCCTATCGAAGCACACTGGACCTGGGGCGGCGGATTTCTGGCACAGTGGGGATTCCACGATTATGCCGGTTCAAACTGTATCCACATGGTCGGAGGCATTTGCGCCCTCATCGGTGCATGGATGCTTGGACCACGTATCGGAAAGTTCGTAAAGGACAAGAACGGAAAGATCACAAAGGTCAATGCTTTCCCCGGACATAACCTGGTAATCGCAGCCCTTGGTGTGTTCATCCTCTGGCTCGGCTGGTACGGTTTCAACGGCGCTGCTGCAACAGATGTAAGCACTCTTGGTTCTGTCTTCCTTACAACAACAGTTGCTCCCGCAGTTGCAACAGTTGTCTGCATGATCTTCACATGGGTCAAGTACGGAAAGCCTGATGTTTCCATGTGTCTCAATGCTTCTCTCGCAGGTCTTGTGGCCATCACAGCACCTTGTGACGTAACAGACTGTGCAGGTGCAGCCGTAATCGGTGTCGTATCAGGAATGCTCGTAGTATTCGGTGTATGGTTCTGTGATAATGTCATCCACGTTGACGATCCTGTAGGTGCCGTTGCGGTCCATATGTTCAATGGAATCTGGGGCACACTTTCGGTAGGTCTTTTCGCAACAGCTTCAGCTCCCGGCTTTGAGCTTGCAGGCATCAGGGAGGGTCTCTTCTACGGCGGCGGTTTCTACCAGCTTGGAAAGCAGATTGGCGGCATGGCAGTTACCATAGCCTGGACTGTTGTCACTATCATCATCACTTATTCAATTATCAAAAAGGTAAACGGTCTCAGAGTTTCCGAAGAGGAAGAGATCGTTGGCCTCGACCGTAAGGAGCACGGTCTCACAAGTGCTTACGCAGGTTTTTCCATCATGGATATTTCAAACACCATGACAATGGAAGTAAACGAGAACACAAGACTCGGTTCAGATGATTATGAAGAAGCAAGCGACACTCTTAAGAATGCAGCAGTAAAGGTGGTCAATGCCTTCCCCGATTCAGGCATCAGCAAGGTTGTCATCATAGCAAGGCTTTCACGCTATGACACTCTCCGTAAGGCCATGAATGATCTCGGAGTTACAGGTATGACAGTCACTCAGGTAATGGGCTGCGGCATCCAGAAGGGGGCCGGTGAGAAATATCGAGGCGTTGAAGTGGATGCAACACTTCTTCCTAAGGTAAAGGTCGAAGTTGTAGTGGGCAACATCCCTGTAGAATCAGTCATCGAAGCCGCAAAGAAGGCTCTTTACACAGGTCACATCGGAGACGGTAAGATCTTTGTATATCCTGTAGAGAAGGTAGTAAAGATAAGAACAGGTGAGGAAGATCTTGATGCATTACAGGATGTAGAGTGATAAACCATCAGGATGCCCCACAACAATTAATCAATTCTCCCTGATTTAAAGCAGGCCGGACAGCAGAAAAGCTGTCCGGTCTCTTTAGTCCCATAAAAGTGTAGTTGTTTGAGAGTAATTAACTCTGACATCTGCACTTATTTTTCGTTGTATAAAAGCTTTCCTTGCTTCTTTTCCGACAGGCAGGTCTTCAGGCCGTTAATCTGTATGCCCTATCTGTGAGCCTGTCCTCCGGAGAAACCATGGTTTCGTTGACCTCCTTAACCATATCCGAAATAGCGGAAATATCAAATTCCGCCCTGCCGGGTACCAGTATCATCTCATGCTTTGAAGAAGGAATGACTATGAAATCCTTCACCCCGCATTTTTCCGCCAGTCCCCTGATATTCTCCCTGTCAAGGATCGCACTGGCACCGAAATATTTCTCCTTATTGGTGATCACATACATCAGATTATCACCTCCCTCCATCATTTCCCGCCTTTCCTCCTCACTGAAACCGGGATATCTGCCGGATTCCTTCATAAGATGGCATACCATATCATATACCGGCTCTATTACAGTCTCTTTCTTAAGATTTTCTTCCGCCTGCGCCCATACCTCTTCCTCCGTGAGCCCTGCGTGCTTCAGTATGATATCACTAAGCTTGATGCTCCCCTCCGTACCATGAAGCTTCACCTTAAGATAAAGGAAGCTTTCCAGACCTTCCAGTCCACAGCCTCGTTTTATAAGCTTCTCACTGCTCTCTTTCTGGACAGCGATATACACATGGGACATGATATATTCCCGGCACAAAACATTGTCAATGTCAAAATCGATACCGTCGTGCTTTGCTGCGATATCCAGGATCTCATCTGCCAATGTCTTAATATCTGCACCCTTCTCCGCATCCTTCAGGAACTTTTCCAGATAGATATTGGGAAAACAGTTGCCCTTTCCCTTTACAGCCATTGCCTTCCGTACAACACCGTTTTTGATGACTTCGTTAAGCCTCGCGTCATAACCTCTCTGAACGATCTCCTGCAGTAACATTTCTTCTGTTGTCATGGTATTTCTCCTTATGAAATTATTACGAGCTGCATCCAGCGACAGGTCAAAGACACGTTTTCTGGAAAACCGCAAAACAGGTGTTAAAGGATAAACAGCAGAGTAATTAAACACCTGTATTACGGCCCTAAATATAAAAATAATCTAGAATTAAAACAGAACTTTTGAAAAAAAAAAACAGATAATCAGATGTAAGACAGCGAATGATGTCTCCGATCGGTTTTACCCTTATGAAAAATATCAGCGGTGCCTAAATTGCTTTACCTTTATCATGAGGCTAACTGCAACCAGACAGCAGACTGAATTGAAATAGTATACAAAAAAATCTTAGGGAATCCGTATCAGAAACCTGTGAAAATCAAAAGATAATTTTTGAAAAAGATGCTGAAGATATATGAAAAACCTTCATAAGATGCCGGTCTGTTCCTTCAGGCCGCATCGACTCGTATCTGCATTATACGAAAAGATCCCTGTTTCAGCAAATTAAAAAAGCATAAAATAAGGCCACGATAGACCAATCACTCCCCCTATTATACCGCTGTCGGATGGCACGGATCTTCAAAGGAAATTGCTGCTTCGCATCGAAAAACCGGACAGGGAAACGCTTTATCAGCGTTCCCCTATGTTTAAGCTATGATACTTAACAGTTCGTTTCTCTTTTCGGAAATCCTTTCCATGTATTCCGAGTAGTCTATATTCTCCTCTCCTCTCAGATGCTCCGTCATTTCCGACATAGGTCTGTAAAGCGGATCAAGGGCAAGATTCCCGTATACTCCCTTCAGGGCATGGGCCGCTTCGAAAGCTGCTTTTAGATCCCTGCTCTCAAGTGCCTTTTCGAGCCTCTCATAGTTTGCATCCTCAGCAGCCTTCCTGACCATCTTGAGGTAAAAAGCCTCATTGTTCACACATATCTTCAGCCCTTCCGAAACATTGGCGCCAAATGCTTTAAGCTCTTCTATATTCAACATTCTTTATTCCTCCTTTGGCTGAAACCGACCGAAAAAAACATAGCATAATCCCGGAATCAGGAAAAACCTCATGCTCCGGCTCTTCTGTCCAATTCCTTCCGGATGAATGCTTCAAATTCCCCTGAAGGAACCGGTTTTGAAAAATAGTACCCCTGAATTATCTCACAGCCCATTTCTCTCAGAATATCCACCTGTGCCTTTTCCTCAACTCCCTCTGCGATGACCGGAACATCAAGGAAATCGGAAATATCTATCACCAGTTCCACAAGCTTCAGGCTCTTCTCATCCTTATTCATATTCCTGATGAACTCCATATCCATCTTCAGGACATCTATAGGAATGGAGGTGATCATGTTAAGGGATGAATAGCCGGATCCGAAGTCATCCATCTCTATCTTAAACCCAAGTCTTCTCAACCCTTCCACTGTCTCCGCAAGTCCATCCGCATCATCTGCATAGGCAGACTCGGTTATCTCAAGCATAAGCTCAGACGCATCGAGTCCGTTTTTATCCAATATGCCCTTGAGCCTTGTTTCAAGCTCCGGGTCATAGATATCTACCCTTGATACATTGACGGATACAGGCACTGTGATGCTGTATTTATCCTTCCATTCCCTGATCCGCCTTGCTGCCTCTGCCCAGACATAATGATCCAGCTTCTGGATGAGTCCGTTCTTCTCAAACAAAGGAATAAAATCACCGGGACTTATCATCCCAAGCTCGGGATGCTTCCACCGGATCAGCGCTTCCGCGCTCCTTAACTCATACTCCTCGGACTGAATAAAGTATTTGGGCTGAAAGTACACTATCAGATCCTTGTTCTCTATGGCCGAATCAATATCATGTATGAGCCTCTCATGATACAGATCCCTGTCGCTCAGCTCCCTGCTGTAGAAAAATATATTTCTTGTATAGTCTCCCCTGATCCTGTCACAGGCAAATTTGGCATGATCGAATTTCTCCTCAACATGACCGGTAATGTCAGCATTTTCATATACCCCGGCCCTGATCCTTATTCTCGGAATATCCGTTATATCCGAAAGCGCCTCCTGTATACCGGAAATCATGCTCTCATGATCCTTTGCATGAGCGATATAAAGATAAAAATAATCCGCGTCCGGTCTTGCCGCAATGAACTCCCTGCCTTCAAAAGTCCTTACCAGGATATCCGCCATTCTTTTAAGAACCTTATCCCCGAACTTTCTTCCGTACATCTCATTCAGCATATGGAAATGCTCAATATTCAGAACTATGGCGTCCATGTCCGGCTCGTCCTTATAGTAATCCATCCTGGAAACATACTCATAGAAGAAATCACGGGTATAAAGACCTGTCAGAGAATCCCTTTCCGTAGAATTCAGGATTCTTCTGTTCTCATACAGCTGAATGATCCTGGAGCACCTGGCTTTTATCACTTCCGGACTTCTATATGGCTTGGAGAAAAAATCATCTGCCCCGAGATTAATGCTCTTAACCTCGGCAGGCTTTTCCGATGTCATGACTATAACAGGAATATCGCTGAGCATCCCCTCCGAACGTATCCTCTGAAGGAGTTCAAAACCGTCCATGACGGGCATAAGAAGATCCAGGAGCACAAGGGAGTATTCCGCAGGAGCTTCCCTCAGCATCTCGTAGGCAACACGTCCGTTTTCCGCAAGGTCTGTCTCATAGAGTTCTCCTAGAATCTCCTGTAAAATAAGTCTGTTGACCTCTTCATCATCCACAATAAGGATACGTCTCTTATGTTTTAAGGAATATCCGAATTTGTCCAATTTCCTTCCTCCTTCTTAAAATCCCGACACAGGCAGATAACATATCATTGATCCCCCCTGTATTCCCATATCAGCTCTTCCATGGTCTGATACAGTCGTTCAGGCTCTATGGGCTTTGAAAGATGGGCATTCATGCCCACCTGAAGGGATCTCTGTACATCCTCGTCAAAAGCATTGGCGGTAAGTGCTATGATAGGGATCCTTTTCGCGTCTGCCCTTTCAAGCTTTCTTATGGCGGCTGTTGCCTCAAGTCCATCCATTTTAGGCATGCGTATATCCATCAGAATTGCATCATAATGTCCCAGCGGGCTTTCCGAGAACATATCAAGGACCATTTCCCCGTCAGAAGCATGATCGATGTTTATGTTCCTTACAGACAGGAGCTCCTTCATGATCTCAGCATTGATATCTACATCCTCAGCCAAAAGAACATTCCTGCCATCAAGCACCGCCTTCCTCTTTTCCATAGAGTCCTCCGGGTTCTTCTGAGGTTCGCAGTTCTTAAGTGTCAGCGTAACGGTAAGCACTGTACCCTCCCCCTTTTTGGACGAAACATCTATGGTGCCGTTCATGATATCCACTATATTTTTGGTTATGGCCATTCCGAGACCCGTACTGCCATATACAGTGTTTCTGCTGCTGTCCTCCTGTGTAAAGGCGTCAAATATCTTCGGAATGAAGGATTCATCCATTCCTATGCCTGTATCTTTGATTTCGAAGCTTAAAGTGGTCTGATCTTCAAAGGATGTGAGCCTTTCTATTTTAAGCCACACATTTCCGGGGGCATCCGTGAATTTGATGGCATTGCTGAGTATGTTGATGAGCACCTGCTTCAGCTTCATATCATCTCCGATATAATAATCGCTGACTCCTTCCGAGACTCTGCATTCATAAGTAAGTCCCTTTTCAGAGCATTGTGCCAGGACCATGTTATTTATCTGCTCTATCATGGTCCTGAAGGCAAATTCCTCCCTGCGAATGACCAGTCTTCCTGATTCTATCCGGCTCATATCCAGTATATCGTTTATAAGTCCCAGAAGATGTCCCGCGCTGTCTCCTATCTTCTCAAGATATTTTCTGGTTTCGTCTTTTAATGTCTCGTCCCTGAGAGCCAGTGAATCAAGACCTATGATGGCGTTCATTGGGGTCCTCATCTCATGGCTCATGTTTGACAGAAAAGCGGTCTTGGCTTTATTGGCTTCCTCAGCGGTTT
Source organism: Oribacterium sp. UBA3737 (assembly GCA_002371295.1). The sequence continues at coordinate 6,601 of DFGZ01000058.1, forward strand.
TAAGGGTTTCGGAAAGGATATGGTTCTGTTCCTCACGGTACTTCTGCTGCTCTATTAGCTTTTCCGTAAGAGCCAGCTTTTCCTCCATCTCTCTCTTTTTTATCCGGATGCTTCTCAAAGTCAGGATAAAGATGATAACAGATGCTGCCATTACGATGATGCCGATAGGTACTGTATTGTCCCTTAAAAAGTCCATGGCGGTATATGAATACAGCTTGTCAGCATACCGGTATGGCAGATTCTGAATATAATCTTCCCCCGCAAGAGCTATCCCCCGGTCCAAGAGCCTCAGCAGTCCTCTGTTTCCTACCCTCACTCCGAAGCTTCTGGCATCAGGGTGGTTTAACTGCTTCAGCGACAGGGAGTCATATCTGCTGCCTCTCAGAAAGTCATTTACCCTGAGACCGTTAAGTGTGGTGGCAGTTACTTCTCCGGATTCCACAGCATTAAGACACTCCTCTATGGAAGAATAGAACTTTATCTCTGCTTCAGGATACCAGGTAAGGATATAGTAATACTGCATGCTGTTGTTCTTATTGACAGCAAAGGACCTTTCCTTATCCTTACTGAATTCACCCTTCAACACAAGCTCACTTGATGAAGAGAATACAGCATTGGACTGGTTGATTCCGTTCTTCTCACTGTAGTACAGCCCGCCCCCTACAGGGAATGCCACGTCTATGATCCCGGAATTGATATCCGCTGTCATTTCCGCATAATCATCATAGCCCTTATAGGATAACTTAAGATCCGGGGCATCCAGCTCCGTCAGCATCACAGGAAGCAGCTCCGAGATAAGTCCCGTCACCTTCCCGTCCGTTCCGGTGTCACTGTAGGGAAGATAGTTGTTAAAATAACCAACTTTAAGTTCGTTGTGACTGTTCAGCCACTCTGTTTCATCCTCGGACATGGTGCGGCCCGAAAGACTGGATGAATAATATTTTATGGCGAGGGAATTGATATAATTGGGTTCTTCGATAAATATCTGTTCCTGGGCACTGTTGAGCCTGTCCAGAAGGTCCGGCCTTCCCTTTGTAACCGAGAGATAATAATCTGAGGACCCGAAAGCATACAGAAGTCTTGCTTTTTCCCGCTGGGCTGTGCCATCACTTTCAGCCACCATGGCATCAATTTTTCCTTCATCAAAGGCCTTAAGGAGACTGCCATGATCCGGAAATTTAGATATTTCAGCAGTGATCTTATGTTCCTTGAGGAAATGCTCCAGCACCTCCACCATGGCACTGTCCAGCACACCTATTCTTTTACCTGTAAGAGTCCCATAGGAAGTAGTTATACTGTCATCATCCGAGTGCTTTACGATATTGTAGGTCTCGCTCCCCATAGGTCTCTCAGGATAACCTATGATACTTTTCCTGTCTTCTGTTCTTGCAAGACCCGCAAGCATATCGATCTCCCCATCAAGGAATTTCTGATACAGTTCACCGAAGCCTCCGTAGACATATTCATATCTCCAGCCTGTATACTCCGAGAGCTTCAGATAATACTCATAGGCATAGCCTGTCTTTACCAGCCCCTCACCGGCCCCCTCCTGAAAGACCTCATTTTCATAGTAGCCAACTCTGACAGTTTCCGTGTCCGCATCCTTTGCATAGACTCTATGAAGAAAGCATATACAAAAGAAGGCAGCAAACACTACGTATGCCGCAATAAATCTTTTTGCCCTTTCTTTCAAAAACAGAGTTCTCATTTATCATTCTCCGTGATATGCATCTTGTCATCATACGGTGACTTTGTCAGTCAGTAAGGTCTGGGCGACCCTCTGGGAATCCGGTCCTATATATCAGGTTATAAATAAATATTCGTCATTATAAGTAAAAAAAGAAGTACTTTTTATTAATGATACCAAAAAAGACCCGGGACTGAACACAGCCCTCAGGTCTTCCGTTTAAAAATATAAAAATTACGTGAGTGTCAAAAGTATTTGCCACACACCGATGATGTGCAGCGCGAAATTTGGTACTTTTGACTCTTACATCATGCAAATCAGTTTTCTGAACTTTCAGATGCTTCCTGAACAGATGCTGTGCCTTCCGCCTTTACTTCGGAATTTTTCGCTGCCAATGCTTCACGCTCGGCTTTAAGTGCCGCATCCGGACCATACTTCTTCACCTTGTTAAGGTTATAGATGATAAGCCCTGCACCGAGAATGGCAAGAACCCCTGACAGAGCCTGGGAAACAGCTATATTTGTTCCCCAGAGATACAGTGAATCAGTACGGAGTCCCTCTATCCAGAAACGTCCTACACCGTAGCACAGGAGATACTGGAAGAAAATCTGTCCCGTAAATTTCTTCTTTGGCGCCATGAGATAAAAGATAACCAGTGTGCAGAGGTTCCACATGGATTCGTAGAAGAAGGTGGGATGAACCTGAATGAAGAGGTTATCACCTATCTTAAAGGAGTTAAGAAGCACCTCCTCATTAAGCATATTGGGATTTACCAGTGCCTCCTTTATACGCATGGCAAGGAAGGAATCCGTAGGTCCGCCGAAAGCCTCTGTGTTGAAGAAATTCCCCCATCTTCCCACGCTCTGACCTATAATAAGTCCGAGTATGGCGGAATCCATCATGGAAAGAACATTGATCTTACGCACCCGGCAGAAGATGGTACAGCCTATGATGCTGACGATGATTCCTCCGTAAATCGCAAGTCCTCCCTGACGGATATTCAGTATCTCCGAAAGATGCTGTGAGTAGTAGTCCCACTCGAAGATCACATAATAGGCTCTGGCTCCAAGGATGGCAAAGATCACTGTATACAGTCCCATATCCTGAATGTCATCCACCTTAAGGCCTCTTCTTTTATAGTCAAGGCTTGCTATCAGAAAGCCGAGCATCATGCCTATTCCGATGATGATCCCGTAATACGCTATCCTGAAACCAAAGACGGAAATGCTGTTATTCAGATGCTCTACTCCTATCCCGATATGCGGAAAATAAATGTCAAAATTGTCA
>DFGZ01000001.1 GCA_002371295.1 Oribacterium sp. UBA3737
AAAAAACAACCTCATTAAAACACGGCAAAAACATTTATCGTGTTTTTTCGTTATATCAGTCCGACGAATCTTGATGCGATACAAGCCGCCAGATACATTATCATAAGAAGATATGCAGCCCTGTCTCTGCCCTCATATTTCAGCGGCTTCATCTTGGTTCTGCCCTCTCCGCCATGATAGCAGCGTGCTTCCATGGCCATGGCAAGGTCATTGGCTCTTCTGAAAGCACTTATAAACAGCGGTACAAGTATAGGCACCATGGCCTTTGCCCTGTCTATGATATTGCCGGACTCAAAGTCTGCACCTCTGGCCTGCTGGGCCTTCATGATCTTATCAGTTTCCTCAACAAGAATCGGGATAAATCTGAGTGCAATGGACATCATCATAGAAATCTCATGCACCGGAACTCCTATCTTCTTAAAGATTCCAAGACCTTTTTCCATACCGTCAGTGAGCTGGTTCGGTGTGGTTGTCAGGGTCATAAGTGATGAACCCAGAACCAGAAGGACAAGTCTTATACCCATCTTAAGGGCGATCTCAAGACCTTCTTTTGAAATTTTCAATATGCCGAACTGTACAAGAGGCTCTCCCGGGGTAAGGAAAAGATTGAAGCTTATGGATATCAATAGCAGCAAAACTATGCTCCGGAGACCCTTGGTCATGAATTTAAACGGGACATTGCTTAACTTTATAAGTATTGCAAGCACTATTGCCGCTACACCGTACATGGTCCAGCTGTTTACGATGAACAGTGCAACAAGGAATACCAGAGTTCCCATAAGCTTGACTCTCGGGTCAAGTCTGTGAATGATGGAATCTACCGGATAGTACTGTCCCAGCGTTATCTCTCTGAACATTACTCTGCCTCCTTTCCGGAAGCAGCTTTTCCCTCTTTAGTATATCGTTTCCAAAGATCAACTATGCATTGTGCCATCTCTTCGACTGTGTCAGGCCTGTCTTCAAAGCGAATGCCTACATCCTTCAGATCATGAATCAGATATGTCATTTGCGGTGCTCCCAGACCCATTTCCTCCAGTTCCTTATATCTCTTGAAGATTTCTTCCGGTGTTCCCGTCATCCTAAGCTCACCATGATCAAGAACTATTACCTGATCTGTATACCTTGCCACATCGTCCATGGAGTGGGATACAAGTATTATGGTCATGGATGCCTTGTCATGAAGTGATCTTATCTGTCTGAAAAGATCATCTCTTCCGGCAGGATCAAGTCCGGCTGTAGGTTCATCAAGTATGAGGACCTCCGGATGCATGGCCAGAACTCCGGCTATGGCCACACGTCTCTTCTGACCTCCGCTGAGCTCAAAGGGTGATTTCTTCCAGAATTCCTTCCCGAGTCCGACCATAGTAAGGGCTTCTTCCGCTCTCTTCTGTGCCTCTTCCTGGGAAAGTCCCTGATTTTTAGGTCCGAACATAACATCAGTCAGTACATCTATTTCAAACAGCTGATACTCCGGATACTGGAATACAAGTCCGACTTTGAACCGTAGCTGCTTCATATCCAGACCTTCACTGTAGATATTAACAAAGCCTGTGCTCCTGGAATCTCCATCATGAAGAGGCTCCTGTCTGTATACAGCAATATTTTTAGATTTGTTCCCGCCTTCATTACAGGTATTATCGGGGTTCATCTTTATGCTCTCCGACATGTCGGAAATAAGCTTTCCACCGCGGAAAGCTGTGCCGCCGGCATTGGCCTTCTTCCCGTTTTTTGAGCTTGTTTTCATAAGGGCAGTATTGTCCCTGAAATTCACCTCTATAGTGCCGTCTGTGGCCTTTATAAGCCCGTTAAGGTGTTGCGTCAATGTTGACTTGCCGGAACCTGTGTGGCCTATAAAACCGACCACAGAGCCTCTCTGAACGTCGAACGAGACATCCTTAAGAGCATAACTCTCCATAGCCGTTCCCTTCTGGTAAACATGGCTCAGATTACGGATCCGCATCACCGGATCGGTTATTTCCATATGCTTAGGCTTTTTCTTCACGAAATCCGGCTGGAATTCAGCCTGCTTCGGCAGGCACTTCTCTAGATGTGAAACTAGCTCCTCTCTTGTGAGAACAGCGTCGGGAACAGGCATGCCCTCATTCTTGAGAATCCAGGCAAGTTCGGTAACTTCAGGAACATCCATCCTTATCTCCTTAAGAGCTTTCACGTTCTTAAAGACCTCCTTTGGAGTTCCGTCCATGACCATCCTGCCCTTATCCATAACGATGATACGATCCGCATTAACTGTTTCTTCCATATAATGAGTAATCAGTATAATGGTGACGCCCTGGGTCCTGTTAAGCTCTCTGACTGTTTTTATGACCTCTGCGCGTCCACTTGGATCCAGCATGGCAGTAGGCTCATCGAGAACTATGGTCTTGGGGATCATGGCCATGGTACCTGCTATGGCCACTCTCTGCTTCTGTCCGCCACTGAGTCTGTTGGGAGACTTCATACGATAAGCCTCCATGCCTACGGCTTTCAGGGCTTTATTGACTCTGTCCCATATTTCAGCTGTGGGGATGCCAATGTTCTCAGGTCCGAAGCCTACATCCTCCTCTACTACCGATGCAATAATCTGATTGTCGGGATTCTGAAACACCATTCCTGTTTCTTTTCTTATATCCCACAATTCCTTCTCATTTTTTGTGTCCCTGGAGCTTACCAGCATGGTGCCCTCAGAAGGCAGATTAAGACCGTTTATGAGCTTTGCAAGGGTGGATTTACCTGATCCGTTGTGTCCGAGGATGCACACGAAGGAGCCCTCCTCTATAGACAGGTTTACGTCGTTCAAAGCTCTGTTCTTCTCAACCACCTTGTCATTTTCATCTGTTCGGATATAATCATATGCCAAATGTATCGCTTCTATGATTTTCACTTTTTTCTCCCGGTGTATATATAATGCCTAATTCAATATCAGCAGATTAAAGTTAACCTGATAAGATCAAATAGTTGTCAATCTGGTTTAGTATATTTTAATTGTCCAAAAAACTCAAGGGCAGCCCCGGTGGTCTGCCCTATATTCATATACCCTTCATGTATTTAATTCAAGCTTGTTTCTGTTTTTGTTATTGTTAGTTCATAATTATTTATTTGATAACTGTATTAGTATCATTAAGAGCATATTTTCAGCGAATCCAGTGTCCGTCTGCGGCAAGGGTGAAGCCGTCAAGTATGGTGGTACCCTTCGCCATATGTCCGTAGTTGCTGCCGGTCTCCGCAGTCTCCGGATAGAAGTAATAGTACTGTTCCGTACCGCTGTCATCCTTTATGATGACCCATCCTGTCCTCATCTTTCCTTCCGGATCAAAGTAATAGCTTTTATCGCCTATATTAACGACTGCATTTTTATACATCAGGCCATAGTACTCCCCTACCTGTGGATTCATGTAGTACCAAGCATTATTATAAAGTACCCAGCCGGTTTTCAGAGCTCCGCTCTTTGAAAGATAATATGTACAGTAATTATCCTTATCATAGAATCCGGTAAGCATCCTGCCTTCTGAATCGAAACGATAATAGGCATTTTTCCACATCAGCCAGTTATCGCACACTATCGCACCGTTACTGGTCTTGAAGTACCAGTAATTTCCTTCTTTATACCAGTTCCCGGTAAGACCTGAACCGTTTCCCGAATTGGTTCCACCGGTGCTTCCGGTATCATTAACAGGGAGCGTTGTAGTCTGACCGGTACTTGAATTATAAACGGTGTAGGCATTACCGTTACTGTAGTACCCACTGTTTCCGGATGTTCCGCCGTGAAGCACAGAACCGTCCAAAACCGTGTTACTGTACAGAAGATATTTTGAGTCCTGATACTGTCCTGTACCGTCGGATACAGATTCCCGATTAATGTCTATGTTTCCGGAAGATACCGTTCCGGACTCTTTACCGTTCTTCTGCATCGCTGTATATGGCACTGTGGAAACCTCAAAATAGTATGAACCTGGTTTTGTCATATATGGATACAGATTGATGGAAGACTGATCTGTTATGATATTTGCAGTCTTAACACCATCTCTGAATAAACTTACTTTGTAATATCCGGATGTATTTGCAGGAACAGTCCAGCTTGCAAGTCCCAATGCCGCAGCTTTCCATTCCGGTGAAATAGGAGCCTCGTAGATTCCCTTAAGGCCATTAAGTGAAATCACTACTCTCAGGGCATAGTTTCCTTCTGTTCTGGCTGATACGAATTTACCGCCGTTCACATGAACGTTGTTACTGTCATAATTGCCATTGAAATAATAATAGGTGTAATAATCGTTCGATTTTTGCTTTTCCAGAGCCGTAAGATATACTTCTACCTTTGGTGTTCCGTCGATGTTAAGTACATCATTTCCAAGCCATGTTACACTGGTTATCTCATACTGATTATTATCCGGTATAGTAAAATCGCTTTCCGATATGGAAGGAATCTGGTTACTTCCATCAAGCTCCAGATTCTTTAAATAGTCAGATACTGTTATGCGTACTGTACTTATCCTCACGTTATTGTCTGCAGCATAGCCGTTCATTGAATAGAATATTGCAAACACCAAAATCATCAGGAACGTATATATATTTATTACAAAATGTCTTTTACTGCACATAACACTCTCCCACCCTAAACATACTTATTTATATTAAGTATAGCCCATGTACATTATCATTAAAATTACAAATGTTTTAAAATAAGTATCTTCTTATCATATATATCGCAATCTGTCTTCAATAACTGTCAACGCTTAAATATGGTCAATCACACAAGTACATTTAACACACGAAAGTTTTTCGCACAAAAAAAGAGAATCATCACTGGGATGATTCTCTGATTTATTTTACGCTTTGGCGTTCCTGAATCAATTAAACGAGCTCAAGGAGAACTTCCATTGCAGCATCGCCCTTTCTGAGGCCAACCTTAACGATACGTGTGTAACCACCGTTACGTGTAGCATACTTAGCGCCGTACTCGTCAAAAAGCTTTGCAGCAAGATCTACCTTCTTAGTATTCTTCTTCTGACCAGCCTTAGCCTTTGGAACCTCAGTTACAGGATAAAGGTATGCAAGAATCTGACGACGAGCAGCAAGTCTTGAAGGCTTGTCCTTCTTGATTGTCTTCTCAACTTCGTCATAAACTGTAACCTTCTTACCGTCTACAACTTCCTTAACACGCTTGCCCTCAGCATCCTTACGAGCAACCTTAGCCTTTACAGTAACTTCCTCGAAGTTGTCCTTCTCCTTAACTGCAAGAGCGATAAGCTTCTCAACCTGCTTACGAACTTCCTTAGCGCGTGCCTCAGTTGTGAAAATTCTACCGTTATGAATAAGAGATGTTGTAAGAGCACGAAGCATAGCCTGTCTCTGTCTTGACTCTCTACCTAACTTTCTGTATTTTGCCATTTCTATAATCCTCCACCGTGCTTTTTAGTCTTACCGGTAAATACTTCCCAGCGTCTGTGGCCTTTCACAGTTTGCATACAATAAGAGAAGATTACTCTTCTCTTATTGTAAGGCTGAGATTTAATTCCTTAAGTTTTGCAAGTACTTCCTCAAGAGACTTACGACCAAGGTTACGAACC
>DFGZ01000336.1 GCA_002371295.1 Oribacterium sp. UBA3737
CTGGTATATCGAGATGGTTAAGCCAAGACTCTGGGATGAGAAGGATGAGACAAAGAGCGCAGCTCTCTGGACACTTAAGTATGTACTTACAACATCTCTTAAGCTTCTCCACCCCTTCTGTCCGTTCGTTACAGAAGAGATCTTTGATACACTTACAGATTCAGAGACTCCTCTTATGAAGCAGGAGTGGCCTGAATATTCAGAGAGTTTCGATTTCTCTGATGATGAGTCTGAGATCGAAGCAATCAAGGAGGCAGTACGTGCCATCAGAAATGTGCGTACAGAGATGAATGTCGCTCCTTCAAGAAAGGCACAGAACTTCGTTGTAACAACAAACGACAGAGTTAAAAGGACATTCGAACACAGTAAGATATTCTTTGCTACACTTGCAAGTGCCTCAGATGTGATCATTCAGGAGGATAAGACAGGTATTGCCGATGACGCCGTATCTGTTGCCATCCCTGATGCTACAATCTACATTCCTTTTGCTGACCTCGTAGATATCGAGAAGGAGAAGGAGAGACTTCTTAAGGAGAAAGAGAAGTGGGAAGCTGAGATCAGGCGTTCAAACGGCATGCTGAATAACGAGAGATTTATCTCCAAGGCACCTGAATCAAAAGTTCAGGAGGAGCGTGAAAAGCTTGAGCGTAATATGCAGATGTTAAGACAGGTTGAAGAACGTCTTCAGGCCCTTAACTGACAGCTCGCAGGTTTTAAGTATATGTAGTATCATGATTCAGTCGGCAGATTCCTGCCGGCTGATTTTGTTAACAAAGGAAATCATATAAAATCCGGAACGAAACAGGACAGGGAGCTATCTCTGTTCGAGAGCAGTCCGGGACAGATGGAATATAGCTATGAAGGTAACACTGGTAACAGTAGGGAAAATAAAAGAGAAGTATCTGAGAGATGCCATCGCAGAATACAGTAAAAGACTGGGAGCATTCTGTGATATAAATGTTGTGGAGGTTCAGGATGAAAAAACACCGGACCATGCGCCTCAGTCTGTTGAAGAAAAGATAAAGGAAACCGAGGGGGAGAGGATACTGCAGAAGATAAGTGACAGATCTTTTGTGATTGCTCTCGCTATAGACGGAGATATGTTAAGCTCCGAACAACTGGCAGGAAAGATATCGGATCTTATGGTTCGCGGAACCTCGGATATAACATTTGTTATAGGAGGTTCACTGGGGCTCTCACCGGCGGTCATGAAAAGGGCAAACTACAAACTCAGCTTCAGTAAGATGACTTTCCCTCATCAGCTTATGAGGGTCATACTTCTGGAACAGGTCTACAGAGCCTTCAAAATCAACAATAACGAACCCTATCATAAATAAAAAAAGGCTGCTTTAGATTTGGGAGGTATGAACCCCGAAAACCTAAAGCAGCCTTTCAGCTATCTATATTCATACTAAAAACGGTTAGTTTATACTCTATTTTAAACTACTGATTTGTGAACAACACCGGAAATATAATCCGGGATATCATCCTTCGGCAGATCCAGAACGAGAGATAATTCATCGTAAAGGATTCCCTCTGCCTGCTGCATATAATGTGTGTCGGTAAGTGTAAGTTTTTTGCCCTGACTGATACGCTCTTCCCTGCGAAGATGTAATGTCTTGATGACTCTCATGAGTTCATCCGGGCTGCAGCTCTTAATGCACTCTTTATAAGCATCCTCACGCTGCTTGTTATTCTTGATGTCAAGTACTCCTATTCCGGGAACAGTCTTGATAAAAGCCTTTGCCTCATCCTTTGACATCACTTTTCTCATATTGATTTTTGTTGAATCAACAGGTGCGTAAACAGAACCTGTCGGTTTGTCGTATGGCTGCATCACATAATACTCTTTATCCTTTGATACGCCATCAAGATTAAGAACTGTTGTGTCGATGATTTTGTGTATGCCCTTACATCCGTAAACTACATAATCACCATTGTGAAACATAATACCTCCTTTTTAAATTGTAGCAAAACATGGAAATGAAACAGGAATTTAAATCTAATTGTGAAATTTTTGTAATAAAAGAAAGAATATATAATCTTGACAATTAAACTCCAAATTCATATATTATATATTTTACATTTTTTCTAAAAAGTTTCAAAGTCAATATTGCACAATTACGGTGTAAAATTTATATGATTTCTTGATATGACAACTGCTGTAAGCTATACTTTAGCGTGATTGTCAATTGAAATATTGTCAAAATAATTCATTTGGAGAGTGTCAGATGCAAAAGCTAAAAGAGCTCTATTTCAGCTATAAAGAGATAGTGAATTATCTTATCGTCGGAGGATTGACAACATTAGTAAGTCTCAGTGTTTATTATATTTGCGTGTCCACATTTCTTGATCCCGGGTCACCATTAGAACTGCAGATTGCCAATATCATTTCATGGGTCATGGCAGTAACATTTGCATATTTTACCAATCGCCGGTTTGTTTTCGAGAGCAGCAGTGATGCTCTTTTTGAAGAGGCCGGAAAGTTCTATGCTTCAAGAGTGAGTACACTTCTCATGGATATGGGTATAATGTTTCTTACTGTAAGTCTTCTTCACATGAATGATAAGATCGCAAAGATCATAGTTCAGGTGGTGGTAACTATAGCAAATTATATTCTGAGCAAGTATCTTGTATTTAATCAAAAATGAAGGAGCCTTTACAGATGTTCTTACCTTATTTGAAGAGACATAAAAGTTATCTGATTTCATTCATATTTCCTGTGGTGGCGATGCTCATCATCTTTATATTCAGGGGCATCTTTCCTTTTGGGGATCAGACCTTCCTGCGTACCGATATGTACCATCAGTATGCTCCCTTTTCTTCTGAGTTCAATTATAAGCTTCAGCATGCAGGTTCACTTCTCTATACCTGGGACGTTGGTTTAGGAATCAATTTTACAGCTTTATATGCATATTATCTTGCAAGCCCTCTAAACTGGTTAATGATCCTTTGCCCAAAGGGACTGATACTTGAGTTTATGACATATTCCATAGTGCTGAAGATAGGTCTCTCGGGAGTGTCCATGTGTTACTACCTGAGACATCATTTTCATAAAAAATCCTACGGAGCTGTGTTTTTCGCAGTGGCCTATGCCATGTCCGGATACATTTCAGCTTACAGCTGGAACCTCATGTGGCTTGACTGTATACTGCTTTTTCCTCTCATTATGCTCGGACTTGAAAGACTTGTTCAGGGAAAAAGCGGAATGCTTTATGTTATATCTCTAGGTCTCAGTATCCTGTCAAATTACTATATATCCATAATGATATGTATCTTTATGGTCATATATTTTATTTGCCTTAATATCTGCTACGGAACATCAAGGACGGTGGTGGATCCCCATCATATCGGAAGTGACGATGAGGATTATGATGATACAGGGGCCTACGGTTTTGAATGTCTGATTATAAGAGCACTGAGATTCGGCGTATATTCCCTGATCGCAGGGGGACTTGCTGCAGTGACTCTGCTTCCCGAGATCTTCGCTTTACAGCTCACTGCATCAGGTGAGATCAATTTTCCCCATGTGGCTCAGCAGTATTTTACCATCATTGACATGTTCGCCCGTCAGATGCCTATAGTTGAGACAGAACAGGGACTTGATCACTGGCCCAATATTTATGCCGGCACCATGGTGTTCCTGCTTCTTCCCTTATATTTTATGAACCGCAGGATAAGGACGAGAGAGAAGGCTGTGAACGGTGTTCTTCTCATTTTCTTTTTCCTGAGTTTCAGCATTAATATGCTTAACTTCATCTGGCATGGTTTCCATTATCCCAATTCGCTTCCATGCCGTCAGAGCTTTATATTTACCTTTATTGAGTTAAGTATGTGCTATGAGGCATATATTAAAAGGCAGGAATTCTCTGTAAAGCATATAGGTATTTCCATTGCAACAGCAATTGGATTTATCATTCTGGCTCAGAAGGTGGTCAATGATGATGCCATTAAATGGTACACATTCTATGTCACCATGCTTTTCGTCCTCATTTACTTTTTGTTCATGTATGCCGACAGGCAGAAAAAGCTCAATCGTGAATTCGGGGCTATATGTCTTACATTTATACTTTTTCTGGAACTGACCATCAATATGGCGGTGACATCCGTTACCATAACTTCAAGAGTCACTTACACTGCTGACAATGCAGATGTCCGGAAGCTTGTCTCAGAGATACGTGAGAAAGACAAAAGCTTTTACAGATTTGAGAAGATGACCAGAAAAACAAAGGATGACGGTGCATGGATGAATTTTCCGAGTGTATCATTGTTCTCATCAACTGCTTATTCTGCATGTTCGGATTTCTTTAAGGAAATGGGCATGGAAGCCTCTACAAATGCATATTCCATCACAGGCTCTACACCTCTTATGAATATGCTTTACGGTGTGAAGTACGGAATATACTCCCAGGAGCCTGCAGCCCCTACTGAAACAGCACTGAATTATGTTTCGGAGTCGGGCAGTACATCCATATACAGAAACAGTTATAGTCTGCCTCTTGGATACATGTTTTCTGATGAGGAGCTTTTGAACTGGGAAACCGATATGGGGACACCGGCACTTGCCCAGAACAGTCTATGTGAAGCACTGGGTACGGAACCTGTTTTGAAGAATATGCTGGGAACCTTTGAGGGTAAGAAATATATTTTTACAGCAGGAATTCCCGGAGAGTACTATGCATACGTTAATAATTCCTCCATCAAGGAGGTCACTGCGGATTACGGCTACAGGACCAAAAAGACCAATAATGTAGACAGAGGATTCTTTATTGAACTTGGATATCTTGAAGCCGGCGAAAAGGTCACACTGGTGAACGAGACCAATGAAAAGACCATGGATGCAGATGTCTATTACTTTGATTATTCAGCTCTTGAAAAGGTCTATGAGAAGCTTAATGATGAGACCTGGAATCTCTCAGTATGGGAGGATACATATCTTTCCGGAGAAATCACAACCAGGGAGGGCGGTGTTATGATGACATCGATCCCTTATGACGAAGGATGGACAGTATACGTTGACGGAGTAAAGTCAGATCTTAGAAAGGTGAAGAGTACCTTCATCGGCGTCGATCTGAAAGCGGGAACCCATACGGTTGAAATGAAGTATTTCCCGAGAGGTCTTAAGGCAGGAGCTTTAATCAGCTTTTTGAGTCTTTTGTCACTCCTTGTCATCAGCTTTTTTACCAAGCGATACGGTTACATCCACAGGATACTGCCGGAAAGATATGTTGATGATGACTTTGATGATGAAGAAGATTCTGATAGTCAGGATGATGAATCCATAGAAGTTTATGATGCTGAAGGAGAATCCGTAAATAGAGGTTTACATAAAAAGGCAGCGGAAGACAGGCTGACAGTCATAGACCTCACTGAGGAATCATTATAAGCAAAGAATAGCTTATATTCATTTTAATTATTTAACATTGAGCCCGGTCTGTAGTAAGGTTATCTATAGACTGGGTTTATTGTATCCGGGTACAGCTGTTCGGTTAAACTGAACTGAGGCTCGCGGGGAGGTACAAGTCTTTAGCCTGCCTGACGGAAATTTTTGATTTGGAGGAAGTATTATGAAGCTTTGGGGCGGCAGATTTACAGAAGCAGAGGATGCATTGACGGAAGCATTTAATGAATCACTCAGCTTTGATAAACGTATGTATAAACAGGACATTACAGGTTCAATCGCCCATGCAAGGATGCTGGGGAATCAGGGTATCATTTCCAAGGAAGATTCAGAGGAGATTGTTAAAGGCCTCAGAGGCATTCTTCAGGACATAGAGGAAGGAAAGCTTCAGATCGGCGGAGATGCAGAGGATATTCACAGCTTCATAGAAGCGGAGCTCACTCAGCGTATAGGTGAGGCGGGAAAGCGTCTTCACACTGGAAGAAGCCGTAACGATCAGGTCGCTCTGGATATGAAGATGTATACGAGAGACAATATTGACAATATGATAAATGAACTTCAGAAGCTGATCGATACTGTTGATAAGATTATAAATGAGAACAGGGATACCTTCATGCCCGGATTCACTCATCTTCAGAAGGCTCAGCCTACTACCCTTGCTCATCATATGGGAGCTTACAAGGAGATGTTCCTTAGAGATCTAAGCCGTCTCGGAGACACCAGAGACCGTCTTAATGAATGTCCTTTAGGTGCGGGAGCATTTGCAGGAACTACCTATCCTCTGGACAGAGACTTCACAGCAAAGGAGCTTTTGTTCAGGAAACCCACAAATAACTCCATGGATTCCGTTTCTGACAGAGATTATCTTCTTGAATATTTATTTGATCTTTCAACCATACAGATGCACCTGAGCAGACTGAGCGAAGAGATCATTATCTGGAATTCCAATGAGTACCGATTCGTAAGGATTTCGGATGCATATTCTACAGGTTCAAGCATCATGCCTCAGAAGAAGAATCCTGATATTGCAGAGCTTATACGCGGCAAGACCGGACGTGTATACGGAGCTCTTCAGAGTCTTATGGTGACCATGAAGGGACTTCCTCTTGCATATAACAAGGATATGCAGGAAGACAAGGAAATGGCCTTTGATGCCATGGATACTGTTACAAATTCAGTTATCCTTATGAACGGAATGCTTGGTACCATTACATGGAACAAGCCTCGAATGGAGGACTCTGCCAAGCTCGGTTTTACCAATGCAACAGATGTGGCGGATTACCTGGTACGTAAGGGTGTTCCTTTCCGTACAGCTCATGGTATAGTAGGTGAGCTTGTGCTTCTGTGTGAAGAAAAGAAGTGTGCTCTGGATGATCTCTCCATTCAGGAATATCGTGATATATGTGATAAGATTGATGAAGACATCTATGAGGCTATTTCCATAGACAGCTGTGTGAGAAACCGTAAGACAAAGGGTGCACCGGGAGAACTGCTCTCTGGTGATATATCACATGAATAAATGTCTTAAAGTGATGAATAAAAAATAAAGGATGAAATGAAACTGCAGGATTCAGCACTGTCATTTCATGGGATTACGGAAAGATTTTTCGGGACAGCTTCGGCTGTCCCTTTTTTTACGCTTTAAGGCCGGAAAATGTACGTGATAATTCTAGGGACAGGA
This sequence comes from Oribacterium sp. UBA3737, assembly GCA_002371295.1. Next base: position 7,083 of record DFGZ01000336.1, read on the forward strand.
GATAAAGGACAATTTGCGGTTATGACAGATATCACCTGAATATATGTATAAATATACCTTAAACACGAATTAAATGATATTTTATGCAAGCTAAAATGACTAAATATGCATTTTTATACAGAAAGTGCTTGCATTTTTATATATTTGAGCGTATTATCCAAACATCGGATAAAACTTTCATACAGCATCACTTTAAAGGGGATGTAGATAGTACGAAGTACTTACCACACTTCAGGCTGAAGCCGGCACTTTCAGAGTATGAAACAAAAAGTTTTGAAAAGGAGAGTTATTATGAGCAATCTTACACCTAAGAACAACACACAGGGCGAGAAAGTCGTACTCGCATATTCAGGCGGACTTGATACAACAGCTATCGTTCCATGGCTTAAAGAAACCTTCGGCTATGAGGTTATCTGCTGCTGCGTCGATGTAGGACAGGGAAACGAACTTGACGGACTTGCTGAGAGAGCAAAGCTTTCCGGAGCATCAAAGCTCTACATCGAGGATATCACCGATGATTTCTGTGACAACTATGTTGTACCCTGCCTCCAGGCAGATGCAACCTATGAAAATAAATATCTCCTTGGAACTTCCATGGCAAGACCGGCCATAGCTAAGAAACTGGTTGAAATCGCCCGTAAGGAAGGCGCAAAGGCAATCTGCCACGGCGCAACAGGAAAGGGCAACGATCAGATCCGTTTTGAACTTTCAATCAAGGCTCTGGCACCTGATCTCGATATCATCGCTCCATGGCGTATGACAGACATCTGGACATTCCAGTCTCGTGAAGACGAGTTCAATTATATAAAGTCAAAGGGTATTCCTCTTACATTCTCTGCGGATAATTCATACAGCCGTGACCGCAATATCGTTCATATCTCTCATGAGGGACTTGAGCTTGAGGATCCTTCACAGGAGCCTAATTACGACCACATGCTGGTGCTTTCAAACTCACCTGAGAAGGCACCTGCTAAGGAGACAGCAGTAGAAATCAAGTGGGAAAAGGGTATCCCCGTAGAGCTCAACGGAAAGAAGATGAGCGTGAAGGATATCATCATTGAGCTCAACAAGCTTGGTGGAGAGAACGGTATCGGTATCATCGATATAGTTGAGAACCGTGTAGTAGGTATGAAGAGCAGAGGCGTTTATGAGACTCCCGGACTTACCATACTTATGGAGGCACATAAGCAGATCGAGGAGCTTATACTTGACCGCCAGACCATGGAGTTCAAGCAGATGGTAGACACCAAGTTCTCACAGGTCGTTTACGAAGGAAAGTGGTTCGATCCTCTTTGTGAAGCTCTTCAGGCTTTCGTTAAGTCAACTCAGCAGTATGTGACAGGTGTTACCAAAATGAAGCTTTACAAGGGTAATGTCATCAAGGCAGGAACAACATCTCCATATTCACTTTACAATGAGTCTCTTGCTTCATTTACAACAGGCGATCTTTACGATCACCACGATGCATCAGGTTTCATCACACTTTTTGGCCTTCCTGAGAAGGTACGTGCCATGAAGATGCTGGAAGTAAAGAATCTTGAGAACAACAAGTGATCATTTACTCCGGTAAGATCTTTTTCGGGACAATGCATTTCCTGCAGAATCCTGAAGAAGCTTGCTCATAGGATGAGGCTCTTCGGCGCGGTAAACCGGAGAGCTGAATTCATTTTAAATGAGTGTGAAGGTGAAAAGATATTCATTATTCAGAGGTAAGTGTATAATCATGCATTACAGTGATGAATAATAATGAAAAAAGATATTCATTTAAGAAATGTGTTAAAGTAGTACCGTATATATAATCTCGTAAAAAGAAGATTTAAAAGGTGAGTTATGGGAATGATATCAGTTAATGGCGGTGTATGTGCCGCTTCGGGTTTTATGGCTGCATCGGCAGCTGCGGGGATCAGGAAAAAGGGTCGTGAAGATATGGCCCTTATTTTTTCAAAGGAGCCATGTACTGTGGCAGGAACCTTTACTTCAAATGTGGTTAAGGCTGCTCCTGTACAGTGGGATAAAAAAATAGTTGACTCGGGAAATGAAGTTCATGCTGTGGTAGTGAATTCCGGAATCGCAAATGCCTGCACAGGCAAGGCAGGTTTCGAAGACTGTCAGGTACTTGCCAGAAGTGTTGCAGGTCAGTTTGGAAATGTGATTTCCGAGGAGCAGGTACTTGTGGCATCCACAGGTGTTATAGGAATGGAGCTGCCTATAAGGAAGATGCAGGCAGCCATTACAGAGCTGGTACTGAAGCTTGAGGCGGGAGAAAAGAATGCTACTCTTGCAAGTAAAGCCATTATGACCACAGATACAGTCAACAAAGAGTTCGCTGTTGAGTTTGAGCTTTCCGGAAAGAAAGTTCATTTAGGGGGAATGACAAAAGGTTCAGGCATGATCCACCCACGTATGTGTACCATGCTCTGCTTCCTGACTACTGATGCAGCCATATCAAAGGAAATGCTTCAGAAAGCACTCAGCGCTGATATCATAGACACCTACAATATGATATCTGTAGACGGTGATACTTCAACCAACGATACCTGCGTCATCCTTGCAAACGGTACAGCAGGAAATAAAAAAATCACCGAAGAGGATGATGATTTCAGGATCTTCTGCGAGGCTCTTCATCAGGTGAACAGTACACTTGCTACCCGCATGGCAGCTGACGGTGAAGGAGCATCACATCTTTTTACAGCAAAGGTAGTGGGAGCAAAAGATAAGGATGAGGCAAGAACACTTGCAAGATCGGTTGTTTCCTCCACACTTACAAAGGCTGCGATCTACGGAAAGGACGCTAACTGGGGTCGTATCCTCTGTGCCATGGGATATTCAGGTGCGGATTTTGATCCTGAGAAGGTGGATCTTTATTTTGTAAATGATATCGGAAAGATCGCTGTATACAAGCAGGGAGTTCCTCTTGATTTTGACGAGGATTTCGCGGAAGAGATCCTGAGCTATAAGGAGGTTACGGCACTTATTGAGATGAATGAGGGCTCTGAAACCGCAACAGCCTGGGGATGTGACCTTACTCACGAGTATGTAGACATTAACGCCGATTATCGTACCTGATAAATCAGGAAACGATGGGGCTTATTTGATATGAATTGAACCTTGGAGGTATATGATGGATATTTCACAGGATATAATGAATAAGGCCGCGACTCTTGTGGAGGCGCTGCCATATATTCAGAAATTCCAGAATAAAGTTGTTATCGTAAAATACGGCGGATCTGCCATGACAGATGAGCATCTCAAGATGCAGGTCATGCAGGATGTATCACTTCTTAAGCTGGTAGGTCTTAAGCCCATACTTGTTCACGGAGGCGGAAAAGAGATCTCCAGATGGATAGGAAAGGTGGGCATGGAGCCGCAATTTGTGAACGGACTACGTGTAACCGACGAAGAGACCATGGAAATCGCAGAGATGGTTCTCAACAAGGTGAACAAGTCCCTGGTACAGCTCATCAACAATCTCGGAGGAAAGTCGGTAGGTATCTCCGGCAAGGACGGAAATCTCCTCAAATGCGTAAAAAAATTCAGTAATGGACAGGATATAGGCTTTGTGGGTGAAGTTGTAGATGTGGACACCACCATAATCAAAGATCTTCTGGAGGATGACTTCATACCGATCATATGTCCTGTGGGATATGATGATCACGGTCAGACCTACAACGTCAATGCTGATGACGCAGCCTGTGCCATCGCTGCGGCCATGCATGCAGAAAAGCTGGCTTACCTTACAGATGTGGAAGGAGTATACAGGGATTTTGAAGATAAAGAATCCCTTATTCATACATTAAATCTCGATGAAGCTAAGGATATGATAGATTCAGGAGTGCTGGGAGGAGGTATGCTTCCCAAGCTTCAGAACTGTATAGATGCCATGAAGAAGGGCGTGAATCAGGTTCATATACTGGATGGCAGAGTGCCCCATTGTCTCTTGCTTGAAATATTTACAAATAAGGGTATCGGAACCATGATCGAAAAGTCGATAGATAATCATTTTGACTAATTGGAGATGAGTGAGAAAAACACATTTCTATGATGTGAGTGCCGGAAACTTTATTCGGCGGAATGGAGATTTAAATGAATTTTATGGATGATACCATCGTAAAGGGAAATGTAGTGAGTGATCGTCTTCGCAGCGAAGGCGATAAGTATTTTTACAAGACCTACAACCGTTTCCCTGTGGTCTTTGACCATGCCGAAGGCGTATATATTTATGATGTAGGCGACAAGAAGTATCTTGATTTCGGGGCAGGAATATCTGTATGCGGACTCGGATACGGAAACGAGCTTTTAAATTATACCTTGAAATCCCAGATCGATAAGGGTCTTCTTCATATCTCGAATCTTTTCTACAATGAGCCGGCTATAGAGGCTGCTGAAAAGCTCACAGCCGCATCCGGTATGGAAAAGGTCTTCTTTACAAATTCAGGAACAGAGGCTGTGGAAGGCGCACTGAAGATTGCCCGCAGATACAACTACAATAAGGGAAAGAAGAACAGTGAGATCATAGCCATGCAGGGTTCCTTCCACGGAAGAAGTATGGGAGCCCTCAGTGTGACAGGAAAGGATCATTACCGTGAGCCTTTTGAGCCCCTTGTCGGTGGTGTCAGGTTCGCGACCTACAACGACCTTGATTCTGTCAAGGCTCTTGTCAATGAAAACACCGGTGCCATTATTCTCGAGACCTTCCAGGGAGAAGGCGGTATCTATCCTGCCACCGAGGAGTTCCTGAAGGGTGTACGGGAGATCTGTGATGACAATGACCTCATTCTCATTTTTGATGAGATTCAGTGCGGTATGGGTCGTACAGGATATATGTTCGCATGGCAGGAGTTCGGTGTAAAGCCTGACGTGCTCACTGTTGCAAAGGCTCTCGGAAACGGAGTTCCTGTTGGAGCATTCCTTGCATCGGGAAAGGCCTCCGATGCCATGAAGCCGGGAGACCACGGTTCCACCTACGGAGGAAATCCTCTGGTATGTGCTGTGGCATCAGCTGTACTTGATGTATTTAAGGAAGCAGATATCCCGGGACATGCAAAGGAGATGGGTGTTCATCTCTGGAAAGCTCTCGAAGAGATAAAGGAGAAGTATCCCGAACTCGTTGTCGATCACAGAGGAAAGGGACTTATCCAGGGTCTTGAATTCGCTCCTGATGTTAAGGTTTCTGACATTGTCAGCAAGGCTCTTATCGAGCAGCAGCTCATACTGATCTCTGCTGAGCACAACACTATCCGTTTCGTTCCGCCCCTTGTTATCGAGCGTGAGCATGTGGAAGCCATGAAGGATAAGCTCATGGCAGTGCTGGAAGAGATAAAAACCAAATAATGATGTGAGTGTAATGAAGTACCAAATCAATGTGGAGTCGCATGATTTGGTACCTTTAAATTTTACAGCAAATATCTTTGAACTTCTCTTATAAAAATACTGTTTTTTGCTGATATTTAAGATGTAACTATAAACTCACCTATCTTTATAGGAACATGCTTTTTAAAAAAATAAGGGAGGGAAAATGAAACGTAAACTGGTAATGTTTCTTTTAGCTTTCTCTGCGACTGCGACACTTTTAGCCTGTGGAGGGACCAAGGAGGCAAGTGCGGCTGAAACAAGCAAGAAGGAAACGGAAAAGGTCGAAACAACGGCAGCAGCTGTAAAGGAAACAAAGAAAGAGAAGAAAGAGGAAGAGTCCGGAAAGGCTGAAAAATCAGCCGAAAAAACATCATCAAAGGATGTGGGCCATTATGAGATATATGAGTATACCGGAAACGGTAATACTGTGACTCATGAAATGCTGGTTCAGGCCGGAATGGGTGACACTTATCTGGATCTCAGGGATGATGGAACAGGTGAGCTCTGTCTTTTCACCACTGTTTTGGACATCACATGGAAGGAAGGAAGTATTAAGGTTTACGGTACAACTGACTACACCTACACATTGGACGGTGACACTCTGATCCTCGATATGGCAGGTGTTCAGTATACCATGAAGAAGAGCGGAGATGCTTCCCCTGCGGCAGCAAAGCCGGACAGCACGGATCCCGGTAAGGATAAGAAGGAGCCGGAAGAAACTACAACAGAAGCAGAAACAGAAGCTGAAAAGAAAGAAGAGAAGAAGACATCAGCTTCATCCGATGTTCCGGGTGGAGACGGTATCGTAAGTGAAGAAGCGGTTCAGAAGGGTTATGTCTGGATGAACAAGATCAATAAGGATATCTTTAACACTACATACGAAGATCTGGTGGCATACTTTGGTGTAGACGGTGAGTTTGATAAAGAAGAGTATGTGGAGAATATGAAACAGAACCGCCGATACTATAAGTGGATTTCTTCAGAGGATCCGAATCACTTTATTTATGTGAACTTCGGAGAGAAGGATCCTGCAGGAGCTCCCGGAGTTTATAAGATCACTGGATTTAACTCAAGTGGATTCAAGTCATCGGAAGCGGAAGAAAAGTATCTGTCCGTACTTGAGGAAGAAGCTTCCGAAGCAGGAAAGGCTGCAGCAGCCAATGCTACTATGAAGGATACAACTCTTACTCTGCATCCTTTCGGTTCCTCGGATAAAACTCTGGATGTCAAGTTACAGATGCCTGATTCCGGATGGAGCACCAGTGAGACCAGTGGTAAATGGAAGCTCATCGAAAATGAAGATCCTGATGCATTTGGCGCCGGATTTATCAAATTTGAGATGGCAGAGGAAATCGAAAAATTTGATTTCTATAAAGATAAATTTGAAAACTATAAGGAAATCGATGACAGAGAGATAGGCGGAATCAAGATGAAAGGCCGCACATACAAGAACATCGGATACGAGTGGACTGAGTACATAGGCACAGTTTCAGATGGAAAGGCAGTTTCCGTAGGAATCGTAAGAGTGGATATCTCGGATGGTTCAATGGGAGACAAGATCCTTAACAGCGTATCATTTAACTGAAACATGATAGGAAGAGCCGCAGGGAGTGATCCTTACGGCTCTTTATAATGTTTATATTTTTTTAAACTATATTTTATGCAATTCAGTCGATAAATAATATATAGTAAATTATGTCTCAGGAATGTATGCAAAAAAATTCAAATTGGGATATTGCATACAAAACATTGTGATGACATAATGTTGATTGCGCGATACTTCGCAGAGGGATCTGTACGATAGTCGTAGAGAGAGCGCCTCGTAAGACAAAGACCGCAGCAGGAGGGAAAAAATGAATAATAATGTATCAACTTCAGCAACAACCGGAAGAGCTATCAATGTATCAAGCCAGGTACGTGACCTTTCGATCATGGCGATGTTTACAGCTATCGTTCTGATCATGGCATTTACCCCGTTCGGAATCATTGATCTTCCACTTATCAAAGCAACAATTTTACATGTACCCGTAGTGATCGGTGCCATCGTACTGGGACCAAAGAAGGGTGCATTTCTCGGTTTTCTTTTTGGAGCAACAAGCCTGTTTAAGAACATAACTGCTCCAAGCCTTTTATCCTTTGCATTCACACCGACAGTTCAGGTTCCCGGTCTCGACCACGGTTCACCTTGGGCTCTGTTTATATGTTTCGTTCCACGTATCCTTGTGGGTGTTACACCATGGCTTCTTTACAAGGGCGTTACAAAGGTTCTTCCAAAGATGAATGACGCAGTACGTTTTGTTCTTCTTGGACTTTGCGGTGCTCTCGGAGCTATAACAAACACAAGCCTTGTTATGGGAACCATTTATGTGGTATTTAAGAATGCTTATGCAGCAGCCAACGGTATTCCTGTTGAAAAGGTCCTCAGCGTTATAATCGGTATAGTCTTCGCAAACGGAGTTCCGGAGATGCTTGTTGCAGCTGTGATAGTTCCTGTTGTTGTGACAGCTCTTATCAAAGCACGTATAGTAACTAAGTAATATATAATGCCGGTCATATCCATTTGAGATGTGACCGGCATTTTTTTGATAAAGTCGAGGCAAAAATGAAAACACTTTTAATTGATGTCGGAAATTCAAATATTGTTATCGGACTTTTTGAAGACGGTAAAAAGCTTTTTCAGGACAGGGCCGAGACCCGTATAAAGTGGGATCAGCTAAGCTTCATGAACAAGCTTAAAGCTGTATTCAATGAGAACGAGATTTCTGCCGCTGAAATTGACGGAGCCATAATTTCATCTGTGGTTCCTGATATAAATCCCATACTTGTTTCGGCCATACGCCGTCTTACGGGCTGTAAGCCTATACTTGCCGGCAAGAACAATGTGGACATTCCTGTAAAAAATTACGATATGTCGCTCCTTGGAATGGACAGAATGGTGGATATGCTGGCTGCGAAGGAAAAGTACGGTGCTCCTCTTATGATCTATGATCTCGGAACCTGTACCACCATGTCTTTTATCGACAAGGATGGTTACTTTGCAGGAGGCATGATCTCTCCGGGAATACAGTTAAGTCTTGATGCAGAAGCGGAAATGACCGCCCAGCTTCCTGAACTGAGAGCGGATGCTCCTGAAAAACTCTTGGGTGATGACACAGTTTCCTGTATGATAAATGGTGTAGTCATTGGAACAGCGGCTATGATAGACGGCATACATGACAGAGTTGCCGAAGAGATGGGAACTGAGCCTGAGAAGCTCACACTGGTTCTCACCGGAGGTCTCAGCAGGCTGGTCATTCCATGGCTTAAGAACGAGGCACATTTTGAGCCGGACCTTCTTCTTAACGGCCTTGAATTGCTTTATATAAAGTCAAATGCCGGAAATTGAAAAAAAGCCTGTAACAGAGGAGAAAATTAAGCATGTTAAAAGGAAAAAATATTTTACTGGGTGTCACAGGCGGAATAGCTGCATACAAAGCTGCGGATATCTGTTCCCGTCTTGTTAAGAATCATGCCAATGTTGACGTCATCATGACAGAGCATGCCCTTAACTTTATCACGCCCAATACATTTGAAGCATTAAGCCACAACAAAGTGACTACCGATACCTTTGACAGAAATCATCCTTTTGAAGTTGAACATATAGCATTGGCAGACAAGGCTGACTGTGTGATCATTGCACCTGCCACAGCCAACATTATCGGAAAACTGGCAAACGGAATCGCAGATGATATGCTTTCCACAACTCTTCTTGCCTGTGAGGGTCCTAAGCTCATAGCTCCCGCCATGAACACTCACATGTGGAATAACCCGATAGTTCAGGACAATATAGAAAAGTTAAAGAAATACGGATACATCATCATCGAGCCTGTGAGCGGACATCTTGCCTGTGGCTACAACGGTTCAGGAAAGCTGGCTGAGCCATCAGTCATAGTTGACTGGATTATAAACAGCTGTGCCCATGAAAAGGATATGCAGGGACTTAAACTCATGGTAAGTGCCGGTCCTACCTGTGAGGATCTGGACCCTGTCCGTTTCCTGACAAACCGTTCCAGCGGAAAGATGGGCTACAGTATCGCCTCCGCAGCGGCTTCGAGAGGTGCTGAGGTGACTCTTGTGAGCGGGCCTGTTACACTTTCGGCTCCCGCAGGAGTGGAGGTCGTAAACATCAGAAGCGCGGCTGACATGTTCAGGGAGATCACTTCCCGTCAGGACGAAATGGATATCATCATAAAGGCTGCCGCTGTTGCGGATTACAGACCCGCAAGTTTTAAAGACAACAAGATAAAGAAAAAGGATGACGGTTCTGATCTTAGTCTTCCTCTCGAAAGAACAGACGATATACTGAAGTATCTAGGTGAGCACAAGAAGGAAGGGCAGTTCCTCTG
>DFGZ01000110.1 GCA_002371295.1 Oribacterium sp. UBA3737
GGTGAGAAGGTGACAGACATCAAGGCTTCATACACAGCAGAGGATTTCAAGGACGGAGTTGTTGTTCAGCGTGGAAAGAAGAACTTCGTTAAGATCTTTTCCTGATTGACAGAAGATTATTTTAAAATAAAGACTTACTTATAGATTTCATCATTTTTTAATGCTTTCAGTATAAATACCTACGTAGTCTTAAGTTTAGTTTACATATAGGCGGATTGACTTGTGCCAATCCGCCTTTTAATTTATAATGCTAATATATAAAGAATTAAATTTTTCTGCATATCGTAGATTTTTACATTTAACATGAAGTCTTAAGAAGGAGCTTTTATATTCATGCTACTGAAAAATATCATAAGATGTATGGTTGCGGCTGCGGGGATGATCATGACTCTCGGTTCAACAGCATTGGCACATTCAAGTATAAAAGGTGTCGGAGCCGTTTGCCCCATACAGATAGTTGTGGACAGTGAACATATCGTTTCAAAGGTCAACGATCCTGTAACAAAGAAGGATAAGACAGCGTTTATCGTATCAGATAACGCAGCATTTCATCTTGTGTCCGAGTATTATTCGGATGTAGATGTTATTTTCTACATCAATGAATATGTGGAAGAGCAGGATGCCGGCGTTTCAAACAGGGTCCTGAAGAAGGTTGTAAGTATGGGCGAAGAGCTTACCATGCTTCCGGATGATGTATATACGGAGGATGTTGAGGATGGCACTGCCTATAAGTTTACAGACCGCTGCTATGATGTAAGAGTTTACTATGGACCGGATCATAAGAATTATGAGGATTTTTATTTCGGCCTTGTAGATGAAGATACCTATGAAAAAATTGCAAACTCTGTAGAAGCATGAGACTTCCGGGAAGAGATGACGATTTTTGAGGGAGTATCCGGGATTCCGTATATTTCAGACTTATATTACAAGTGATTTTATTCGAACTACACTTAAGGAACTTTATCCTTTTGTGTAGTTCTTTTTTTATAATCTTAATCAAAAGGTTTTTAAGCTTAAGAAAAAAGCTATAGGATGAAAAAATCCATGATGCTATCCTTAGTCAAAGGAAGGAGGCAGTGGTCTCTTTCCTTGAAGTTCATTGATTTATCGAAAGGAAAAGTAAATGACATTAAAACTAAATAAAAAGAGTATGCTCACTCTGCTTTTGACCGGAGTCATCATGACTGCTTCAGGAACTTCAGTCTTTGCGGATGTTGTGGGAAGAGGAGTGGATGTTAATTCAGTGAATGGGCCTGTAGCAGGTACATCAGTGACAGCTTCAGCATCAACAGGTTATGAACCCGGAGCATCAGCTTCAAAAACCGCATACAGTTATAAGATTGACTATACAACCAGGGATTCCCTCAATGCTTCTACGGTAGTCTCAGGCTATGCGGGAGTTAAAAGCGTAACACTTAATCCTTACGATCCGACAAAGATAAACGTGACTGTCGATGCATCGGCAATTGCAGGTCAGGTCAATGAGGTTTATCTCTTTGATATGAAACCGTACGAGACGGATCTTTCCGGCAGAAATGATTATCTTGTATCCAGAAACATCAGTGACGGAAAGCTGACCTTTACGGTGGATCTTTTCAGGGAGGATGGAAGCAACAGACTTTATGATGCTTTCGTGCTTGCCGTACCTCATAACGACGGATACTACATCGTGTCGAACAGATGCTATATATCGAACCCGGAGGCTATAGCCGCTGACCAGAGTCCGGCTCTTAACCTCGGAAAGAAGGGTCTGATGGTTGACCCCAATATTATAGATGATGCCATCGACCTTAACATTAAGCATGCGTTCATAGCCATAACCACAAGCCAGCTTTTCGGTAATGGAATAAATTACAACTTCGAAGGTACTACCTATTCCTTTGATTCTGGGCTTATCAATCAGCTGGATCAGGAGATAAACCGGCTCAGTGCCAGCGGAATAGCGGTTACTGCAGGAATAGTAAACGGATGGAATGCCCAGTATCCCGATCTTTACAGACCGGGAACGGCAGTGCAGTCACAGGACGCAGCACTGTACTATGGGTTCAATGTTGAAACTGAGGAAGGCTTCCGGATGGTAAAGGCCATGGCTTCCTTCCTTGCCAACAGGTATAACGGCCATAACAGTCACGGAAAGGTGACCAACTGGGTCATCGGAAACGAGATAAACAACCAGTACTGGAATTATGTCGGAAATTACAATGTTACTGAATACACAAGAATCTTCCAGAGGACCTTCAGGGTATTCTATAATGCGATTAAATCCGTTTCTGCCAATGACAACGTAATGTTCTCTCTGGATTATTACTGGACCATCCCTACAGAGTCAGGTTCTGTAAGGAAGTATCCCGGTAAGGACGTGCTGGATACCTTTGCTTCTCTCGATGAGGAAGAAGGCAGAACCAACTGGGCTCTTGCCATACACCCGTATCCGTATCCTCTGACAGATCCTGTTTTCTGGGATGATGAGTCATCCGGAAAGGTCACACAGGATGTGACATCGCCTGTTGTAAGCTACATCAATCTCAGTGTACTTACTAACTATATGCATAACGCTCAGATGCTTGACAATAACGGTTCCGTCAGAAACATTTTCATGACAGAGCAGGGATTTAGTTCTGTAAAGAATCTCAGCAAGGATGCACAGACTGAACAGGCTGCGGCAGTTGCATACGGTCATTACATAGTAGAGAACAATCCTGATATTGATGCCTATATGCTTTCACGTCAGCTTGACAATGCAGGAGAGACAAAGGACGGTCTTTACTTCGGGCTCTCTACTACAGGATCAGACGGGCTGCTTCTTGCAAAGCCGGCAAGAGAGGTGTTCAAATTTATAGATGATCCGGCCAGTTCCCTGCAGGTTTCCGAATTTGCAAAGGGGATAATAGGTATCAATGACTGGTCAGATGTGATACAGGGATTTCATTTATAAGGCGCCCGGAAGCATTGATCCGGTAAACGGGTTTTTGTGAATGAAATATAATTAAGAAAAAACTCTTCTGAAGGAATTAAGAACCTTCAGGAGAGTTTTTTTAATGTTTAAAGTCTTTATTTCATTAGCTTTCTTTGTAAATCATGAATTCTTTGAAGCGGATGAAAATATCAAAGTTTTTTCGGCATGTTCCGGTTACTTCTCAATATGTAATAAAACTTTCGGATTAAAAATACCTTATGAATCGAAGAACTGACGGCCGTCATCTGTGACGAGTCTTTCTGTCTTAGGATACTCGAAGATAAGATCGTTGTTTTCGTTCTCCTTTAAATAAGCGGCGAATTTAGCTGCATGCCACTTGGCTATAGGAAGATTATGCATGAGGCAGTTTCCACAGTTCTCGGCTGTTGATCCCGGAACCTCTTCGGAGTTCTTTACGGAGTCAAAAGCTCTGTAGAGAAGATCGAATATTTCCTTAGGTGCACGGCTGCCCTTCAGGATGAGATAGAAACCTGTAAGGCATCCCATAGGACCCCAGTAAATGACTTCATCCTTCCACTCAGGATCGTTCCTTAAATATGTTGCGATGATGTGCTCAAGTGAATGCATGGCGGCAACATCAACAGCAGGCTCAACATTGGGTTTTGTGACTCTTATGTCATAAGTTGTGATCTTTGAACCGTTCACATCATCTACTCTGCTGGTGAAGATGCCGGGAATGATCTTGGTATGGTCAACGGAAAAGCTTGGTATCAGATCCATGGTAATTCTCCTTTTTTTCTATGATATATAAAACGTGAGTGGCAAATATTCTTGACACTCACGTCATTATATCATAGGATATGAAATTTCCACATAATTTCAATATGAGTAAAAAAGAAAGATTTATTCGAAAATAAAAATATTGAAAGTATCTATTATTGTTAGCAGAAAAAAATTGTTTTATAATAAATGACAAAGGGAAAAAGTTTCGGGTTGTGTATTTATGCCATGATCTTCGAGCTTCTTAACCCACAAGAGATTATATAGTTTAGAGGAGGAAGTTTTATGGGACTTTTGCAGGTTGCTGCGGGTGCGATCAATACCGTTCTTGCCGATCAGTGGCGTGAATACTTCTATTGCGACTCAATGAGTGAGAACGTTCTGATGAAGAAGGGAACACCCCGCAAGGCGAAGAACAATTTCAACACAAAGGGTTCTGACAATCTTATTTCAAACGGAGCTGTGATCGCTGTAAATGAGGGACAGTGCATGATCATCGTTGATAACGGTGCCATCGTGGAGTTCAGTGCGGAACCGGGACAGTTCACATGGGATTCATCAACGGAGCCTTCTATTTTCTACGGCGGACTCGGTAAGGGAATTATCGATTCCTTCAACCAGTGGAAAAAGCGTGTTGCATTCGGCGGTGATACAGCCACAGATCAGAGAATCTACTTCTTTAACACCAAGGATATCATCGGAAACAAGTACGGAACACAGAATCCTATTCCTTTCCGTCTTATCGACAGGAACATCAATCTTGATGTAGAGTTCGGAGTACGCTGCCATGGTGAATACAGCTACAGACTCTCAGATCCTATTCTTTTCTACAAGAAGCTCTGCGGCAATGTAACAGATGAGTTCACACGTGACCGTATCGATTCACAGCTTAAGTCTGAGCTTCTTACAGCTCTTCAGCCTGCATTTGCCGATGTATCCGCCAAGGGCATCCGTTATTCTGAGCTTCCTGCTCATGCTGATGATATAGCTGCGGCTCTTAATGTACATCTTACAGAGACATGGGGAAAGAATTACGGCGTTGAGATCGCTGCCTTCGGACTTAGCTCAGCTACTATTTCCGAGGAAGATGCTCAGAAGATCCAGACCCTTCAGCTCAATGCTACACTTCGCGATCCAGGTATGGCAGGTGCTACACTTGCAGCTGCTCAGGCTCAGGCAATGAAGGATGCTGCCAACAATACAAGCACAGGTCCTATGATGGCATTTGCCGGCATGAACATGGCAAACATGGCAGGCGGCATGAACATGAACAATCTTTACGGCATGGCTCAGCAGAATCAGATGCAGCAGCCACAGATGCAGCAGGGTATGCCACAGGGTTCACCTATGATGGGTCAGGCACCTCAGGGTGTTGTCGGTGCCATGGGTCAGGGTCAGGCACCCGCCGCTCCGGCAGAGCAGCCTAAGATGCAGGCAGGTGGATGGAAATGTGAGTGCGGCAGTGAGAACAACGGAAACTTCTGTACAAACTGTGGAAAGCCGAGACCAAAGCCGGCTAACTGGTTCTGCCCTGAGTGCGGTACAGAGAATACCGGTAATTTCTGCACCAACTGCGGTACCAAGAGACCTTGATGAGTTTCGAAAATAATTGATGACCTTTGTGGTTGATTTTTCAGATCATGGAGATGCGGTTCTTTAGGACCGCATCTTTTTTCTGCAATTTTAAATCAGGAATGGGGATGGGATGAAGCGCCGGACTTGATTTCACCTTTGCTGTCAAATGCATATACTTGCAGGTACGACATGCGTTTTAACTTATCACGAAAAAAAGAACCCGGAATCAGTGATCACCGGGTTCTTTGATGTTCCTAGACGGACTCGAACCGTCACTACAGGCGTCGGAGGCCTGCGCTCTATCCTGTTAAGCTATAGAAACACATTAAATATATAAATTCAACTGCTTAATTATAAGACATTAAAATGAAAAAAACAAGGCATGGATGAAATGATGCAGTAAGGAATAAATGAAAGTGATATTTTTTAATACTCTTTTAATTGAAATAAATTTTCGATAGTGATATGATTTAAAAAGAAATTATTTCGCGTATTTGTTGTGTTTAGAGTTTGACACGTTGAGAGGAGAAAAGGATGCAGGAGGATTATATTACTAAAATTCGTTCGGCATATAATCAATTCACGAAGGCAGAGAAAAAGGTTGCGGATTATATTCTGGCAAATCCGAGGCAGGTTCTGTTCATGTCTATTTCGGATCTTGCAGAGGCCTGTGATGTTGGTGATACATCTGTCTTCAGATTCTGTAAGACCATGAATGTTAAGGGATATCAGGAGTTCAAGATGATGCTGTCCCTCAGCATGAGGTCCAATGATTCCGCACTTTCGGTTACAGAAGATAAGACTATTACATTGGAAGATGATATTGCTGAACTTGCAAAGAAGGTTCTTTCTGAGAATATATCCGCCATTCAGGAGACTTATTCTCTTATCGACAGTAAGCAGATGACTGAGGCTATGGATGCCCTTACTGACGCCAAGAGGATTGTATTTTTCGGTGTTGGAACTTCCATGCTTACTGCCATGAAGGCTATGAATAAGTTTCTTCGTATCGAACCTAAGGTGGCTTGTAATATGGATGCCCATATGCAGCTTATCATGGCGTCTACTTTGACGAGTAATGATGTGGCTCTTATTTTCTCTTATTCAGGTTCTACCAAGGATACTGTTGAGATTGCAAAGTATGCTAAAAAAGCAGGGGCGAAGACCATCGTTATAACGAGATTTACGAAGTCTCAGCTTACTCAGTATGCGGACATCCTGCTTCTTTGCGGTGCCAATGAGGGTACGCTTCAGGATGGTTCTACTTCGGCGGAGATTTCGCAGTTGTTCCTTGTGGATGTTATGTACAGTGAGTATTACAGGAGACATTACAAGAAGTGTAAGCCGACCTGGGACAGGACGAGGGATGCGGTAAAGGACAAGAACTATATGTGATTTCAGTTTAGAGGGTTGCGGGTGCGACCCTCTTTTTTCGTGAAAATGCGGTGGGACTGTAAAATGATACGGAAAATGCGGCGGGACCGCACCGGCTCACTCGGTTGAAAGTACAGTCTTCTTGCCGTGTACGTTCCGGTTGTACTTCGTACACCCGATAACGTACACGTCTTCGAAGCCGGTTCTTTCAACTCGCAAGCCCAGGTGCATGTCCCTGCCGCATTTTCCTTACATATGTAGTGTGCCTCATACATCCGATAAAGAGCAGATTGCTCACACATGTTTTATAAAAGAACAGCCTGCTCGTCCTGTTCGTACCTTATGCACTTCGTGCATCCGGGTACGTACAGGGCTTCGCAGGCTGTTCTTTCAACAAGTAAGACTTAGTGCAGTTAATACGGAATTTTCTGGAATCAGTCTTCTTTGTTCATGGTTTTTCGGATTTCTTCTATCTTGTCGCGGTATTTTGCGGCGTCTTCGAAATTGAGCTCGGCAGCGGCGGCACGCATCTTCTTTGTGAGTTCTCTGATCAGTTTATCGAGTTCCTGATGAGTCATGGATTCGATATCCTTCTTGAGTCCGTGCTTGTCGTCGTCAATGTTGGTTGCCTTTGAGATGGCTATCAGGTCTGCCACGGCCTTTTTGATGGTTGTAGGGGTGATTCCGTGTTCTTTGTTGTACTCTGTCTGGACTTTTCGGCGGCGTTCTGTTTCTGTGATGGTGCGTTTCATGGAGTCGGTAATGTTGTCGGCATACATGATTACGTGTCCTTCGGAGTTTCTGGCTGCTCTTCCTACAGTCTGTATAAGTGAGGTTTCCGATCTCAGGAAGCCTTCCTTATCGGCGTCGAGGATGGCTACAAGTGCTACTTCCGGAATATCCAGTCCTTCTCTCAGGAGGTTGATTCCCACAAGTACGTCAAATTTGTCCAGGCGCATGTCTCTGATGATGGAGGCACGTTCAAGTGTATCTATATCCGAGTGGAGATATTTAACACGGATATCTGCATCTTTCAGATACTTGGTGAGGTCCTCGGCCATTCTCTTGGTAAGTGTGGTGACAAGGATTTTGTTTTTCTTTTTGATTTCCTTATGTATTTCTGAAATCAGGTCGTCTATCTGGCCTTTTGTGGGTCTGACATCGATTTCCGGGTCAAGAAGACCTGTAGGTCTTATGATCTGTTCTGCTCTCAGAAGCTCGTGTTCGCCTTCATAGTCTCCGGGGGTAGCGGAGACGAAGAGCATCTGATCCACCTTCTGTTCGAACTCTTCGAAATTCAATGGTCTGTTGTCGAGAGCGGAGGGGAGTCTGAAGCCGAAATCCACAAGAGTTGTCTTTCTGGAAAGGTTTCCGTTATACATGCCCCTTACCTGAGGAAGGGTGACATGGGACTCGTCTATGATGATCAGGTAATCATCAGGGAAATAATCCATAAGTGTGTAGGGCGGTTCTCCGGGCTCGGCAAAGTTCAGGTGCCTTGTGTAGTTCTCTATGCCTGAGCAGAAGCCTGTCTCCTTAAGCATTTCTACGTCATAATTGGTTCTTTCGGAAATGCGCTGTGCTTCTATGAGCTTATCATTGTCCTTAAAGTACTGTACTCTTTCTTCCAGTTCTGAAAGTATGTTCTCACAGGCAAGATTAAGCTTTTCCTGAGGGATTACATAGGGGCTTGCCGGGAAGATCATGATATGCTCCATAGTGGCTGTTGCTTTTGCGGTGAGGGCATTGATACGGGTGATACGGTCTATTTCGTCTCCGAAGAATTCAACTCTGTAGGCTTCTTCACCTTCACTGGCAGGGAATACGTCTACCACATCTCCCATGACACGGAAGGTGCCGCGTTTAAAGTCCATATCGTTACGGTTGTACTGAATGTCGATGAGCTGCCGGATGAAACGGTCACGGTCCTTCTGCATTCCCGGACGGAGTGAGATGGCCATATTGAGATATTCGGTAGGAGCACCGAGTCCGTATATACAGGAAACCGAGGATACAACTATGACGTCATCTCTTTCCGAAAGTGATGCCATGGCGGAGTTTCTCAGCTTATCTATTTCATCGTTGATGTCTGAGTCTTTTTCTATATAGGTATCAGTTGAAGGTACATAAGCCTCGGGCTGATAGTAGTCGTAATAGGATACGAAGTATTCAACTGCGTTTTCCGGGAAGAATTCTTTCATCTCAGAATAGAGCTGGGCTGCCAGAGTCTTGTTATGGGAAATGATGAGTGTTGGTTTCTTTACAGCCTGGATGACATTTGCCATGGTAAAGGTCTTACCTGAGCCGGTAACACCAAGTAGGGTCTCAAACTGATTTCCGTCTTTAAAGCCGGACACCAGAAGGTCTATGGCATGGGGCTGGTCACCGGTGGGAGCATAGTCTGAATGTAATTTAAATTCGTGATGTTCCATAATTCCATCCTTTAGTCAGATTTATAAAAAGATTAATAATTCGATTCTTTGACTTGGTCTCATTTTACAGAGAAACAATGAAATGAGGTCTTTGTAACATACATCATAGCATATATATGATACAGGTGTTATAAGTCTCTAATGTACATATTTTTGTGAGCGTAGAGTGAGGATTATAGTTTCTGCAAAAATCAAAAATATCCGGAGCCGGAGGGCATCTGAAAAAACGTTAAGCGAGCGGCGTGAAAAATTTAATTCATCCCCCTTATATGCACTTAGTTTGTTTTCTTTGACACCCTCGTCAACGCTGAGTTTCCATCAGGGAAACTCAGTGATTGACGAGGGCTTAGTGCATATTGGGGGATGAATTATTATTTTTCCGCCCTGAGCGACCCGTTTTTATCAGATGCTTTCCGGCTCCGGATATTAGTAATACAGGAACTGTTACGAGTTCGTAAAGTGATAACAGTCATATCGGAAATATATTTGTACTATCAGAATAGAACTGTAATATAATATACATAGGAGTTATAACGTATGGCAGGCGTGGATAACGCTCGAAATAGAGGAGAAAATACTTATGAATTTTAAAATCACAACTATTCCGGGAGACGGTATCGGACCGGAGATCGTAGCAGAAGCCCAGAAGGTCCTTTTGAGGGTTAGTGAGGTTTACGGACATAGCTTTAACTTTGAAAAGGTGCTGATGGGAGGCTGTTCCATTGATGCTTACGGGGAACCTCTTACAGATGAGACTATAGAGAAGTGTAAGGCTTCGGATGCTGTTCTCATGGGTTCTATCGGTGGAAAGGTAGGTCAGTCGAAGTGGTATGAGCTTCCTCCGGAGAAGCGTCCGGAGGCGGGGCTTCTTAAGCTACGTAAATCCCTGGGACTTTTCTGTAATCTGAGACCTGCACATCTTTATCCTGAACTTAAAAAGGCATGCCCTCTTCGTGAGTCCATTGCCGACAAGGGATTTGATGTAATGATGGTCAGAGAGCTTACCGGCGGACTTTATTTCGGTGCCCGTAAGACAGAGGTAGTGGATGGTGAGGAAGTCGCTACAGATACATTGGTATATCATGATTACGAGATAAGACGTATAGCAAAGAAGGCTTTTGAAATCGCCATGAAGAGAGGCAAAAAGGTGACCTCCGTCGATAAGGCCAATGTTCTCGATTCTTCCAGATTGTGGCGAAAGATCTTTTCTGAGGTGGCAGCAGAGTATCCTGAGGCAACTCTTGAGAATGCCCTTGTGGATTCTACAGCCATGCAGCTTGTGAGAAATCCGGGGCAGTTTGATGTGGTTGCGACCGAGAATATGTTCGGAGACATACTTTCGGATGAGATGGCTGAGATAGCTGGTTCTCTCGGCATGCTTCCGTCGGCTTCTCTTCGTGAGGACAGCTTCGGTCTTTATGAACCATCGGGCGGATCTGCGCCTGATATCGCAGGGATGAATATCGCAAATCCTCTTGCGACCATCCTGAGTGCGGCCATGATGCTGAGATATTCTTTTAATCTGGCAAAGGAAGCTGATTCCATTGAAAATGCTGTGGCAGAGGCATTGGCACAGGGATTCAGAACCGGAGATATCATGGATGACAGCGTAGAGGGACTTGAAAAGCTTCATACGGATGAAATGGGGGACAAGATAGCGGAACTGATAAAGTGAGGACCGTGTACCCATCAAAATACATAAAAATATTTTATATATAAGATAAAGCAAAATGGTGCTATAGTATGGTCATGACCGAGAGGAAAGATAATAAATGGCAAATATAACCTGTTGTTATCAAATCTGGGTCAAATTCTTAAATGATGAGTTTTTCTGAAACTCAATAATATAGTGCATAGTCGGAACAGTTAATAAAACCCGGGTGCGACGGTATAACCGACATGACAGAATCAAAGGAGATTATGAAGATGAGCAGAGTTTACAATTTCAGTGCAGGACCTGCAGTTTTACCGGAAGAAGTTCTTAAAACTTGTGCAGCAGAGATGCTTGATTACCATGGATCTGGTATGTCAGTCATGGAGATGTCCCATAGATCCAAGGAGTATGAGAACATTCTGGATACGGCAGAAGCTGATTTTCGTGAGCTCCTTTCTGTTCCCGATAATTACAAGGTGCTTTTCCTTCAGGGTGGAGGAAACACACAGTTCGCCATGGTTCCCATGAACCTGATGAAGAATAAAGTTGCTGATTACATCGTTACAGGCCAGTGGGCAAAGAAGGCTGCCAAGGAAGCCGAGATGTACGGCAAAGTAAATATCGTTGCAAGCTCTCAGGATAAGACTTTCTCATATATTCCTGATTTAAGTAACCTCACTATAGACGATGATGCGGATTATGTTTACATTTGCCAGAACAACACTATCTACGGAACTACCATAAAGGAGCTTCCCGACACAAAGGGAAAGCCGCTTGTTTCCGATGTATCTTCCATGTTCTTAAGTGAGCCTATGGATGTTTCAAAGTACGGTGTTCTCTGGGGCGGCGTTCAGAAGAACGTGGGACCTGCAGGCGTGACCATCGTGGTAATTCGCGAGGATTTAATAACAGAGGATGTTCTTCCGGGAACTCCTACGATGCTTCGTTACAAGACTCATGCTGACAACAAGTCACTTTACAATACACCTCCATGCTACAACATTTATGTATGCGGACTTGTATTCAAGTGGTTAAAGGAAATGGGCGGTCTTTCAGTTATGAAGGAGAGAAATGAAGAGAAGGCAAAGATTCTCTACGATTTCCTTGATGCATCTGATATGTTCAAGGGCACTGTTGTTCCTAAGGACAGATCGCTTATGAATGTTCCTTTCATAACAGGAAACGAAGAGCTGGACAAGAAGTTCATTGCCGAGGCTTCCGCAGCAGGCTTCAAGAATCTGAAGGGACACCGTACTGTGGGCGGTATGAGAGCTTCCATTTACAATGCTATGCCGAAGGAAGGTGTTGTAAAGCTTGTGGAGTTCATGGACAACTTCGAGAAGAACAACAAGTGAGGTGAGTGTTATGAAGGATCGTGAAATTTTCTGTCTTAACAATATAAGCCGTGTGGGAACAACAAAATTCCGTAAGGGCTACACCCTTGTGGATCAGATTGACAACGCAGCAGCGGTTCTGGTCCGTTCGGCAGATATGAAGTCTATGGATTTTCCGCCGACTCTCCGTGCCATCGGGCGCGCAGGAGCAGGGGTTAACAACATTCCGCTTGAAAAGTGTGCAGAGCAGGGCATCGTTGTATTCAATACGCCGGGTGCCAATGCTAACGCCGTTAAGGAGCTGGTGGTAGCAGGTCTTATGCTTGCAAGCCGTGATGTGATAGGAGGCGCTGACTGGATAAAGACCCATGCTGACGACCCGGATATCGCAAAGAATGCCGAAAAGGCAAAGAAGAACTTTGCGGGAACAGAGATCAAGGGAAAGAAGCTGGGAGTAATAGGCCTTGGTGCCATCGGTGTCCTGGTGGCCAATGCGGCAGTTGATCTCGGAATGGATGTATATGGATATGATCCCTATCTTTCAGTGGTATCCGCATGGAATCTGAGCCAGAAGGTTCATCATGCTGCTGTTGTGGATGAAATTTATGAGAAGTGTGATTATATCACCATCCATGTTCCAGCTCTTGATTCAACAAAGGGCATGATCAATGCCGACTCCATCAGCAGAATGAAGGATGGCGTGCATATCCTGAATTTTGCCCGTGATACGCTGGTAAATGATGATGACATGGCAACGGCTCTCAACAAGGGTAAGGTAAAGACCTATGTTACCGACTTTCCTAATGCGAAATCAGCAAACATGCATGGAGCTGTAGTTCTTCCTCATCTTGGCGCTTCCACAGAGGAGGCAGAGGATAACTGTGCTGTGATGGCTGTTGAGGAGGTTCAGGATTATCTGGATAACGGTAATATCCATCATTCTGTGAACTTCCCTGATACTGATATGGGT
>DFGZ01000351.1 GCA_002371295.1 Oribacterium sp. UBA3737
GTGTCTCCTCGGTGAGCCTGTTGTAAACCTCATCAAGACATCACTTCCTATGGATGGAATCCCAATGAAGACACTCTTCACAGTTGGTGCACTCCTTCCTTGCGTCGGAATCGCAATCCTTTTAAAGCAGATCGTAAGATCAGTAATTGATTTCGTACCATATCTTTTCGGATTTACACTGGCAGCTTCTATGGGCCTTAACCTTGTAAGTGCAACAGTTGTTGCGGCAATGTTTGCAATTGTTATCTACAACCTTAAGATGCTTCAGCTCAAGAAGGCAGCGCCTGCAGCAGCCAATGCTTCAAACAATAACTGGGATGATGACGAGGAGGACATTTAAAAATGGCTGAGAAGAAAATATCGAAGAAGACATTATCAAAAGCTTTTCATAACTGGTATTACGGTAACCTGACATGCTTCTCTCAGGAGCACATGCAGACCTTTGGCTATCTCTGCTCCATGCTTCCTATAGTAGATGAGCTTTATGATGACGAAGACAAGAAGGCTGAGGCAATGGATACATACCGTGCTTTCTTTAATACAGAGCCTCAGCTCGGTGCAATCATAGTCGGTGTGACAGCCGGACTTGAGGAGGCAAGAGCCAATGGAAACAAAGAGGTAGACTCAGAGACTATCAACGGTCTCCGTGCAGGTCTCATGGGACCTATCGCCGGTATCGGTGATTCACTTGTAGTAGGAACTGTGATCCCGATCCTTCTCGGTATCGCCATGGGTATGTCAGGCGGCGGCTCTCCGATGGGTGCTATATTCTACATGCTGGTTTGGAACCTGTTCGCTTACTTCGGAATGAAGTTCATCTATAACAAGGGTTATCAGATGGGTACAAAAGCTGTTGAGTTCCTTGTAGGCGATATAGGAATGGCTATCCGTGAGGCAGTCACAACACTCGGCGGTATAGTAATCGGTGCGGTAAGTGCCACATGGGTCAGTGTAAAGACCAGCTTCCATCTCGTAAATGCAAGCGGTGAGGCTTACATGGTTCTCCAGGAGAAACTCGATGGAGTATTCCCGGGAGTGCTTACAGCTATCGTAGTAATCTTCTGCTGGTGGCTCATGGCCAAGAAGCAGTTCAGCCCTATCAAGGTTATGCTTCTCCTTGTGGTTATCGCCTTCGCAGGTGTAGTACTTGGATTCTTCAATCCGGGTCTTTCATATTAAGACTGACTGGTTTGAATATAATAACGAAACACACTATCTTGTGACGGTCAAAGACGGTTGGAGGGAGATGAAGATATCCTATTTTCAGCGGCAAAAATAAGAAATAAGTATAGATTTTAAATGCTCCTTTATGATAATCTAGATAGGCATTAATTTTAAGGAGTGATTTTAGGATGACTAACAACGATGAAATGGAAATTGATCTTATCCAGCTTTTACTGTTGTGTGTGAGAAAGTGGAAGACCATCATATTGACAGCTCTGGTCCTTGCTGTAGTTTTGGCAGGCTTTAAGGGCGCGAAGGGACTTGCTGATCTCAGGAGCACCACGGAGACCGTTGACGAGGCAGATGCTGAAGCTGAAAAGGAGCAGTATGAGGCTGCAAAGACTGCTTATGACGAGCAGATCAGGCTTTTCGATGACATGATTGCCGATGACATCGCCTATAAAGAGAATTCGATTCTTCTGAATCTTGACCCGAACAACTATTTCTCCGTAAGTGCCACGTACTATATCAGTACCGACTATCGTATCATGCCGGGAGAGACTTATCAGGACAGAGATTATACAGATGATGTCATTCAGGCCTACATGCTTTATCTGAAGAGCAATGATTGCCTGAGCTTTGTTCAGGGAAAGCTGACAGATAAGCTTTCGCTCAGATCCCTCAAGGAACTTATCAATGTCACACAGAACAGCCGCATCATCAGTGTTGAGGTTGTTGGTGATTCTTCGGGAAGAGTGAGCGAGATAGTGGAGGCACTCAATGAAGCTGTGATGCTTCATAAAACAAAGGTCAGCGATTCCGTTTATGCCCATGAGATCAGTCTTATAGATAAGACAAAGGCTGGTAATGTTTCTGGAACTGATGCAGAGTCAGATGAGTATAGTGCCAACGGAGATGCGGGATATGTAAATTCCAGGCAGTCGGAATTTTCCGCACAGCTGAATGATCTCATCAGCCGGCGTGCTGCAGCGGCAGACAGGAAGGCGACTCTTACCGAGCCAAAGGCTACAGACTCATCACAAAGTATGAAGGATCTGCTGAAAACCTGCATCAAGTTTGGTGTATTAGGCGGTGTAGCAGGAGTTTTCCTTGCAGCATTCTTCATTTGTATGAAGGCCATCATTGCTGATACAGTGAACAACGCTTCTGAAGTCACCAGACTTTTCGGGATCAGGGTATTTGGTGATTATAAGGAAAAGAAGTCTTCAAACAGACTCTCCGATATGATTTATAAGATGTCCTATGGCGATGCCACAGCAGATAAGGCTGATTTCGTTAAGGTTCTTACTGCTAACATCGATGCCTACATCGCAGCCTTTAAGGATAAAGAGATCCGTGAGATAGCGTTGGCCGGAAGACTTAAGACTGAGGATATGAAGGAGATTGTAAACGCTGTTAATGGTTCTGAGAGTACTGAGGTCCTTAAACTCGCCGGAGATATCCTTACAGATGCAGAGGCTATACGTACTATCAACGACAAGAAGTATGCGATAGTTGCCATAGACAGAAACACTTCAAAGAATGATCTGAGAAAGCAGCTTGAGAAGCTTCAGGGTCTTGAGAAGACAGTTATCGGCGCAGTTTTATTTGATTAATTGATTATGGCATGACAGCGAATTTAAGCTGTCATGCTTTTTTTTTAAGGATTCAGGTGTTTTCTGACAGAATAACGCAAGTTAATTTTTTACAATTATTTTATTTGCCTTTTAGGATTCCTTTGGATATGCTGATAGTAGTAATTGTGAACGTGCACTAAGATGCAGTCTGAAAAAGGAGGACAAAACCGTGAAATTTTACAAAATTGATGATCAGATCGTGATTTCCGACAAGAGTCTGTCAGTTGGTGAGGAAATCGTGGCCAACACTACCGATGCGGCACAGGAAAAGCATGTTCCTGTGGTGATTCAGGAGGACGGAGTGGTTAAGGTTCAGGTTGGCTCTGTAGAACATCCTATGCTCCCTGAGCATTTTATCGGATGGATACTTATAGAGACTGAGGCCGGATTCCAGATTCATTATCTTAAGCCCGGTATGAAGCCGGAAGCAGAGTTCCTGGTAAATGAAAAGCTAGTAGCAGCTTACGAGTATTGCAATCTCCATGGATTATGGAAGGCCAGCGTGTAGTTTGATTTTGATATTTCCCGGATAAGGAGGAAGCTTTATGATGTACATTTGCAATACCTGCGGCTACATTTACGATGAAGAGGCAGGGGATCCTGATAACGGATTGGCACCCGGAACCAAGTGGGAAGAGGTTCCCGACGACTTCGTATGTCCTTTATGCGGAGTAGGAAAGGATGATTTTTCACCTCAGGAGTAATGAGGACTTTCATATCAGAAGATACCGGATATCCGCCGGAGGCTCTGAGGAACCACTGTATAATCAGTGGTTCCTCAGTTTTATTTATCATATTTCGGTGTAGATTTTTATAGCTTTTGGCAGAACCTTTATGTTCACATCCGAAACGCTGCCTCCGAATTCTCCGTCCAAAGTCCAGTTTATGGCCTCCTCGGAATGGAAATTGACTTCTTGGGTCTGAAACATCCTTATGTACGGATTGTCGAAGTTTCCGTCCATGGCAGAACGTATTATCTCCCCCACATCCATAAGGTCATCGGGGGCTTTTATCAGCATGACTTCGAACAGGCCGTCACTGAGTGATGCGTCTGAAAGAGCCTGAGTCTTGAAACCTGCTACAGAAGTGGCATTGGAAACGGCTCCGAAAATAAAGGTGCCTTCCTCGGTTTCGCCGTCATGAGACACTGTGAGCCGGTATCTTGACTGGAGAGAAGATGGCGCAGCGGCGATGGCATTCATGACATAGGCAAAGTAACCCAGTACATTTTTCTGATCCTGGGGAGTCTCATAGCTCACATTTGTAAATGCTCCGAATGCCGCAACATAGTTGAATTTCAGATTTCCGAACTGACCAACATCGAGCCGGAATACTCTGCCTTCCCTGACGGAATCGATCACCTTTTCCACATCACCGTTAAGCCCCAGGGTCTTTGCGTAGTCATTGGTGGTGCCGCTTGGGACATATACTATGGGGATCCCGGATTTTATATCATCCTCTCCCGGGAGCAGTGCATTGACCACGTGATTGAGAGTTCCGTCTCCGCCTATACAGGCCACCAGATTCAGCTTTTTCTTTTGATATTCTTTAAGGATGCTTTCAGAGGTGAACCCCTCCCCAGGCATAATGGGGAAGGTTATCACTTCGTGACGGAGTCTTGCCAGTTCTGTAATAAGGCTGAAGACCTTTTCCTTCGCGCTCCCCATTCCTGCCTTCTGGTTCACGAGAAGCAGGGCTTTTTTTTTCGGCCTCGTGAAAGCATCATTTGTTTCTTTCGTAATAAGGGTTTCATTGACAGAAAGATCATGTTCCATATCGTTATGCCTCCTTAAGAAATATTATAATATGCCGATGTTAAAAGTAGGGAGAAAAGTTTAATTCTGAAATTTTTCTTCGGGAGTCCATCCGAATAAAGTGAACCCATGTCAAGGACATTTGGTTTTGCTTTTTCTTTTTCGGGTAGAGAGTTCTGACATAAGATTTATGTTTTTTATCTGTTTTTGTAAGTAAAAGTTTAATTCTGATACGGGGCGGCATGATATAGTAAATTACACACGGTTGTAGGACAATCTTTTAGGGGTGAGTACGATGAAAAAGGGAATTATCATAATGCTTATAACGGCCATATCGGGACTGATATTCAGCTTTACCGTTTCGCTGACAGCTCTTGCAGGGCAGTGGATGGCCAATGAAAAGGGGTACTGGTATCAACACAGTGACGGATCCTATCCTGTTTACTCATGGGAATGGATCGATGGGGACGGAGACGGTATCTATCAGTGCTATGCCTTTGATGAGAACGGCTATTTATATGTAAATACGACCACACCGGATGGCTATTATGTGGGGCCTGACGGTGCATGGTATGTGGATTACATGCCGGTCAGCAGGTTTTTTTATCACAATGCCTATGTTCCACCCGCTCCTATTTCCGGAGCTCAGTCTGAGTCGGAATTTGAGTACAGTTATGCTTCCGACGGCACTCAGCTTGTGACGAACAAGTACTCAAGTCCTAAGAGTGAGGCGAATAAGAAGAACTCAGCGAACAAAAATTCTTCTAAGAGTTCAAGCAGCAAGTCAAGCAGTAAATCAAGCAGTAATACCAAGACCAGTACCAATGTTCCTTCAAGCGAGATCGTCACTTCGAAGCTGGTGGTAGGATCGTCTGCAGGCAGTTCCTCCGATGCCGGTGGAACAGCTTCTTCAAAGACAACCCCGGGCTCTGAGCCGGATCTTGATAACACAAGTTACGATACGGCCGGTCCCGGCAGGAACATACCGAGTAACTATTCATCCCAGACTGTAAAGCCTACAACGGATGAAAGTACTATTGATGTTTCAGGTCCGAAGAGCAGCGGCGTAATCGAAAGAGACGGCAATGACGATGATGACGATGAATGAAGCTATGTAGTGAAAACAGAATAGACTATGAGTGATATGTGCCCTCTTTGCCGGAAAACCGGCAGGGAGGGTTTTGTATTATTCTGTGTCCCCGGATCGATAAAAGTATCTTATGCGCTCTCCGGACTGTATTAGCATCTAATGCGCTCCCAGTCCGCCATTCTGTGCTTCCGGACCGGTAAAAGTGGCCTTTACCGCTCTCCGGAGCCCGCCATATTGTGCTTTTGGAAATAGATTACATCAGTTTACTATGCTATACTCTATAGCATAATTTTCTGATGGAGCTGGATATCCATCTGTTAATGCGGAGGAAGTTATGTCAAAATATGATTATCTTGTAGTTGGAGCCGGACTTTACGGCGCGGTATTTGCACATGAGGCAGCCCGGGCCGGAAAGAAGGTTTTGGTCATCGACCGCCGTCCGAATATTGCCGGAAATGTATATACAGAAGACATTGAAAAGATACACGTACATAAGTACGGAGCCCACATATTCCACACCAATGACAAAAAGGTCTGGGACTATGTGCAGCAGTTCGCGACATTCAACAGATTCACCAATTCACCTGTTGCCAACTTCCATGGGGAGCTTTATTCGCTTCCTTTCAACATGTACACCTTTAATAAGATGTGGGGTGTTGTGACTCCTGAGGAGGCTGCCGAAAAGATCGAGGAGCAGCGCAGGGAGGCAGGTATAACAGAACCGAAGAATCTTGAGGAACAGGCCATTTCCCTGGTTGGAACCGATATTTACGAAAAGCTCATCAAGGGCTACACGGAAAAGCAATGGGGACGTCCCTGCACAGAACTTCCGGCCTTTATCATTAAGAGACTGCCTGTAAGGCTTACCTTTGACAACAATTATTTCAATGCTTTGTACCAGGGCATTCCTGTAGGGGGATACACAGCTATGGTTGCAAACATGCTTGCGGGTGCTTCGGTACAGGAAGGCGAAGACTTTGGTAAGGGAGCTGCTTCTCCGGAGGGCAAAGGCTCCATCGAGGTGCATGTGGGTGTTGATTTCTTCGGTGATGATGGTGCACCGAGAGAGGATCTTAAGGCCCTTTCGGATAAAGTGGTTTACACAGGTGCCATAGATGCCTATTTCGGATATAAGCTTGGGTACCTTCAGTACAGATCCGTAAGATTTGAGACAGAGCTTCTTGATAAGCCGAATTTCCAGGGCAATGCTGCGGTTAACTACACAGACAGTGAAACACCATGGACCAGAATCATCGAGCATAAGTGGTTCGAGTTCGGTAAGGATGATGAAGGAAATGATATTCCGAAGACTGTGATCTCCAGAGAGTTTTCAAGCGAATGGAAGCCGGGAGATGAGCCGTATTATCCTGTGAATGATGAGAAGAACGGCAGGCTTTACGAAGAGTATAAGAAGCTTGCTGATGCTGAAGAGGGTGTTATCTTCGGAGGACGCCTCGGTGAGTATAAGTACTATGATATGGAT
>DFGZ01000306.1:0-164 GCA_002371295.1 Oribacterium sp. UBA3737
TTCGTAAGAACAAAGCTTAAGAACGTTATCAACGGTGGTGTAACAGAGCGTACATTCCGTCCAACAGAGAAGTTCCCACCAGCACATATCGACAGACAGGATATGCAGTATCTTTACGATGATGGTGAGATGTACAACTTCATGAACCCTGAGACATTCGAGCA
>DFGZ01000306.1:234-13957 GCA_002371295.1 Oribacterium sp. UBA3737
ATCGCACTTTCACACGATGAGATCGCTGATTCCATGAAGTTCGTTAAGGAGAACGAGACAGTTCGTGTTGATTCATACCAGGGTAAGGTATTTGCAGTAGAGCCACCTCTTAAGGTTACTCTTGAGGTTGTTCATACTGAGCCGGGTGTAAAGGGCAACACAGCTACAGGTGCTACAAAGCCTGCAACACTTGAGACAGGTGTAGAGATCCAGGTACCTCTTTTCGTTAACATCGGAGACAAGGTTATCGTTTCTACACAGACAGGTCAGTACGAGTCTCGTGGCTAATTAAAGATATATTTACGGAGAAATCTCCGTTATGAGAAAGGTTTCCCGTTGGAAGCCTTTTTTTTTCGCGATAAGGCCTTCATGCGGACGCCGTGCCCGCACGAGCAGACATATGAAGGCTGACGCGGAATCGAGTAATGTTATTTCACACTACCCGATGATTGAAACCCTGTTTTCGTTGAACAGGCATTTTCTCTTTGTTTTTGAAAGGAGTTATACATTGATTACAATTCTTAATGTTATAGGCGATGCTGTAAGAACCGGTTTCGCTCTTGCAGGATATGATTCCGAGCTTGGAAAGGTCACAGTTTCAAACCGTCCCGATCTTTGCGAATATCAGTGCAACGGTGCCATGGCAGGTGCAAAGCAGTATCACAAGAAGCCTATAGATATCGCCAATGAGGTCGTTCTGAAGCTTAAGGACATGAAGCGTGACGATGTTATCATGTTCTCAGAGGTCACAGCCGTTATGCCGGGATTCATAAACATTAACCTCTCTGAAGAGCTGGTTAAGAAGTATCTCAACGAGATGACTTTCCATGAGGATCTGGGACTTTCAGCCAGGGAAGGAAAGAAGATCATCGTTGATTACGGCGGAGCAAACGTTGCTAAGCCTCTTCACGTAGGTCACCTTCGTTCAGCGGTTATCGGAGAGACTATCAAGCGTATGGCGCTTCAGCAGGGCAATGAGGTCATCGGTGACGTTCATCTCGGTGACTGGGGACTCCAGATGGGTCTCATCATCGCTGAGCTTGAGGACAGAGGACAGCTTGATGCAGAGCTCAATATCTCACAGCTTGAGGAGATTTACCCGTTTGCTTCAAAGAAGGCAAAGGACAAGAATGAGGACGGAACACTTGTGAACCCTGATTTTGCAGAGCGTGCACACACAGCCACTGTAAAGCTTCAGGAGGGTGATCCTAAGTATCGTGAGGTATGGAAGAAGATCATGGAGGTTTCAGTAGCAGACCTCAAGAAGAACTACGGAAACCTGGATGTTCATTTCGATCTCTGGAAGGGTGAGAGCGACGCTCAGCCTTACATTCCGGGACTCATTCAGGAACTTCAGGACAAGGGGCTTGCATACGAGTCACAGGGCGCTCTCGTAGTGGATGTCTGCGAGGAGTCAGATCCTAAGGAGATTCCTCCATGTATGGTTCGTAAGTCAGACGGTGGAGCCCTTTATGCCACATCAGATCTCGGTACCATCATTGAAAGAGAAAAGCTTTACAAGCCGGACGAGTACATTTACATCGCAGACAGCCGTCAGTCCCTTCACTACACTCAGTTCTTCAGAGTTGCCAGAAAGGCAGGCTTCGTAAGACCGGAGGAAGAGCTTAAGTTCATAGGATTCGGTACCATGAACGGAAAGGACGGAAAGCCATTCAAGACCCGTGAGGGCGGTGTGCTCCGTCTCGAGAACCTCATCAGAGAGACAAACGATAAGGTTTATGAGCGTATCAGAGAATCAAGAGGTGATGAGATAACAGAGGAAGAGGCTAAGAACATCGCTTCCATCGTCGGACTTGCAGCTCTTAAGTATGGTGATCTCAGTAACCAGGCTACCAAGGATTACGTATTTGACCTTGATAAGTTCACTTCATTTGAAGGAAACACAGGACCATATATCCTTTACACTATAGTTCGTATCAGCTCTATCATCCGTAAGTTCATGCAGGAGCAGGGTGTTTCGGCAGATACAGAGGTTCAGAATTATATCAGAGATCACGCAGTTGATTTCTCGATACTTCCTGTTCAGGACAAGAGCGGCCGCGGACTTCAGACACTTCTTACAAGATATCATGATGAGATCAACGGAGCATGGAGAGATCTCGCTCCTCACCGTATATGTTCATATATCTATGAAGTGTCAAATGCATTCAACAGCTTCTACCATGACGTCAAGTTCCTCAGCGAGCCGGATGAAGCAAAGAAGCAGGGCTATATGGCACTTCTCATGCTCACATGGAAGGTACTTAACATCTGTATCAATACACTTGGATTTAGTGCGCCGGATAGAATGTGAGTGGAGGAGTTTTCCATCAGGAAAACTCCGACCGATATGGCGGTTTTTCTGAAAGAAAAACCGTTTTCCGAAGGAAAATCTGCACCGGTGGACAGAACCGGTGCAGACCCCCAAAACCGGGCCCAGTGAAGTAAATAAAGTTTTCCGAAGGAAAATCTGCACCGGTGGACAGAACCGGTGCAGACCCCCAAAAACGTGCACGGTCAAGCAGATTATTAAAGAAGGAGAAAGAAATAATGAAATACTTTATCGCAAGTGACATACATGGCTCTGCATACTGGTGCAGAAAGACTCTTGAAGCCTTTTCCGAGAGCGGTGCCGAACGCCTTGTTATTTTGGGTGACATCCTCTATCACGGGCCTCGCAACGAGCTTCCTAAAGAATATTCACCCAAAGATGTAATTTCGATGCTTAATCCTTTGAAGGACCGTATCTGGGCAGTACGTGGAAACTGTGATGCGGAAATAGACCAGATGGTCCTTGAA
Organism: Oribacterium sp. UBA3737; assembly: GCA_002371295.1. Next base: position 3,034 of record DFGZ01000306.1, read on the forward strand.
TTCCCTATTATGTCTGACTATGCCGTGCTCGTATTAAACGGTCACACCATTTTCACCACACATGGTCACCTCTTCAATGAGGAGGAGCTTCCGCCAATCATGGAGGGAGATGCATTGCTGCATGGTCACACCCACCTGCTTAAGGCTGAAAAGCTTGAGAAGGACGGAAAGAGTTTCTACCATCTGAATCCGGGAAGCACATCACTTCCCAAGGGCGGAAATCCAAACAGCTATGCTATTCTTGACGGTGATGATTTCACGGTTTATGATTTCGAGGGTAATGTTTTGAAGAGCATAACTCTTATATGATCCGTCAGCAGAAATCATCATATAGATGTGAGTGTCAAAAGTATTTGCCACTCACTGATAGTGCCAGTGCACACATTCGTGTGTAATGCCCTTATATCATCATAATTTGACATTAACAAAAAATTGTCATAGACTTGTGTGGCAAATGAGTTAATTTCATCAATAAATTTAAGGAGGATACAAATGGACAGTTGTGATAGTCGAAGTCGAATATTTCATAACGATGGACAGACTCCGGGTGCTGCAGGTGCCTGTTTGTATACCCTTATTCTGTAAGGCTTCGCTGCCTCATATTCATTAAGTCTCATCCATCGTTTATTTTCACGACATTTCACATCTGTTGTGTAATTACGCGATGGATTTTTTGCGCCCTTTTTCGGGCGGAGAGGAGGCATGAAATGAATAAAGAGATATTGAACGAACCTGTATTTGTAAGCGATATAGTTTCCCTTATAAGGAGCGGATGCTCCGATACGGAGCTTAGAGAAAAGCTTGAGGACTATCATGATAATGATATCGCAGAGAGCCTTGAGCAGTTAGACCCTTCCGAGAGAAGACGTCTGTTTTTCGTGCTTGGGACAGAGTGGTGTTCCGAGGTATTTGCATATATAGATGATCCCAAGCCTTATATCAAGGAATTCGGAGCAAAGCAGATCGCAGCCTTCATCAACGAGATGGATTCAGACGATGCTGCCGACATTCTGGAGATGCTGGATGAAAGCACACGGAGTGAGATAAGCTCATACCTGGATGAAGATGTGAGGGCGGACATCAACCTCATAAATTCCTATGATGATGACGAGATCGGCAGCCTGATAACCCTGAACTACATCGAGATAAAAAAGAATCTCACCATACCAGAGGCAACCCAGGAGCTGATACGGCAGGCTGGTGATAATGACAATATTTCAACCATTTATGTCAATGACGAAGACGGGAAGTATTGCGGAACCATAGACCTTAAGGACCTTATCATTGCCAGAAAAACAGATGAACTGGATTCCATCATATCCTATTCATATCCGTATCTTATGGATAAAGAAAAGATTTCGGATTGTATCGACAGAATAAAGGACTACGAAGAGGATTCGCTTCCGGTCCTTAATTCCGAGAAAAAACTGGTGGGCATACTTACACCTCAGAGTGTGATAGAAGCCGTGGATGATGAACTGGGAGATGATTATGCAAAGCTGGGCGGTCTTTCTTCCGAGGAGGACCTCAGGGAAACCACCGGGGAAAGCGTGAAAAAACGCCTTCCATGGCTTATTGTGCTTTTGTTTATGGGAATGTTCGTTTCCACGGTTGTGGGTGCCTTTGAGGGCGTTGTAGCTATTCTTCCCATTATAATCTGTTTCCAGTCCCTGATACTTGACATGGCTGGAAATGTGGGAACCCAGTCCCTTGCTGTGACCATCCGTGTCCTTATGGATGAGAATCTGAAGGGTAAAGACAAGCTTATGCTGGTCGTAAAAGAGGCAAAGGTAGGTATAGGGAACGGAACGCTTCTTGGAGTCATGACAGTGATTTTCCTGGGAATATATATATCCATCGTGAAGGGCTACGGATGGAATGAGGCATTTCTTATCTCAGCATGTGTAGGAATCTCACTGCTTCTCGCTATGGTCATCTCAAGCCTTGTGGGGACGCTGGTGCCTATGTTCTTCCATAAGCTGAACATAGATCCTGCGGTTGCTTCAGGACCGCTTATCACGACTCTTAACGACCTTGTTGCGGTAGTTACATATTATGGCCTTGCATGGGTATTTCTTATTAAAATGATGAACCTTGCCTGACAGGCATACAAAAAGTGCAGCTGAGATGATCAGCTGCACTTGATATTTTTATATAGCCATTTTCCGGTTCTTCATCACAAATACATAAGCCGGCGGAAGATTCCACATTTCTTTCAGGGTATCGTTAATGCTGAGATAGCGCTCAAAAAAGTCACGCTTAACAAGGCTGTACTGAAATGTTATGAACTCACCTTTGTCGCCCAGTGCTTTCTTTGTAGCGGTAAGGATATTGTCGGAAATCTCACTGGGAAGAGAAGTGAAGGGAAGTCCCGAAACGATGTAATCCGCATGATCAAAACCGTAAGCTTTCAGATATTCCAAAACATACTCGGCGTTTCCGTGTATGAGATACATATTTTTCTCGCCCCTGAACTCATGGGACAGCTGTTTACAGAACTCTTCATTCTGTTCTATGAGAAAAAGCACGGTATCAGGTCTTCTCTTTGCTACAAGCTCCTTTGTAAAGGAACCTGTTCCCGGACCGTATTCAACTATGACTTTTGCAGTGTCAAAATTTATCGGTTTCATCATCTTTCGTGAAAGATTCTTTCCGCTTGGAGCCACTGCACCTATTTTACGTGGATGTTTGAAATATTCATATAAAAAGCTCATAACCATCACCGCCTGCCTTGTTCATTTCTTTATATAATAACAGCTGTGGTCATATAATTACTGTGAAAAATATATAAAAAACTATATTTTGCCAAAAGCACCTCAGTTTATGTTATGATACATCTATATGGTTAACGTAAGGATTCGTTGATATAGGAGCATTGCCATGAATTTAGTTGAAAATAATAAAAGTGAGCTCACAGTGAACGCAGAGACTGAGGAACTTGAAAAGGTTCTTGCTTTTATAAGTGATTATCTTTCCGAACAGGGCTGCAGTATGGCTATGGAGATGAGGATAAGCGTTGCCTGTGAAGAGATTTTTGTAAACATAGCTCATTATGCATATAAAAAGATTTCTCCCGATCTTCATGGAAATGCCCGGATTTCGCTTTCTATGGATGAAACCGGGGAGAATATCCAGATCATGTTCAGGGACAAGGGCATAGCCTATAATCCTCTGGAGAAATCCGATCCCGATGTCAGCCTCAGCGCCGAGGACAGAGACATTGGCGGACTAGGTATCTTTATGGTGAAGAAGTCTATGGATTCTGTGCTTTATGAAAGAGATGGGGATGAGAATGTTCTCGTTCTTGTTAAAAACCTGAAAAAGAAATAAAATACGAAAGTAGCCATCAGGTCTTGATCTGATGACGGTTTTTATGAGGCATCGCGTCAAACCGGCGTGGTGCCTTTGTTTGTCTGTGATAAAAGGATTGCGATTAAATTGCAAAAAATCAATTGACACATATACCCCCTGGTGGTATAACTCTGATATAAAAATAGGGTACAGGGGTATATGCAAGGCGTGATGACCCTCTGCCCGAAAGGACATGTTTATAATCAGATCAGCCTGTAGAAGACGCTCAGAAGAGCCGCTTTTTCAGGAACACCGGAGGACAATATGGAACAGTATATAGTAACAGGCATGAGCTGCGCCGCCTGCCAGGCAAGAGTCGAAAAAGCCGCGAAGACCGTGCCGGGAGTAAAAGAGGCCAATGTCTCACTGCTGACCAACACACTTATGATAGAAGGTGAAGCCGACGCAGGCGAAGTCATAAAAGCAGTAGAAACCGCCGGTTACGGCGCAAGCATAAAAGGGGCAAAACCGGATGCCGAAAATGCGGGCATTGACAGTATGGCGGCCCAGGAAGACGCCCTTAAGGACAGAGAGACACCGGTGCTTAAAGCACGGCTCATCAGGTCACTGGTACTTCTTCTTGCACTTATGTATCTGTCCATGGGACACAATATGCTGGGATTTCCGCTGCCGGTGATCCTTTCAAACAGTGTTTCCAATGCAATGACACAGATGCTTTTAAGTATCATGGTCATGTACATAAACCGGAAGTTCTTTACTGAAGGCTTCCGCACACTGTTTTCGGGATCCCCCAATATGGACGCCCTGATAGCACTTGGCTCCTCCGCATCCTTCGCATATTCACTGGTATCCTTGTACATCATGATAGAAGAGCTTGCGGTAGGAAACATGGAGACAGTACATCACTTACAGCACAATCTCTATTTTGAGACAGCTGCCATGATTCCCACACTTATCACTGTGGGAAAACTGCTGGAAGCCATGTCAAAGGGCCATACCACGGATGCCTTAAAGAGCCTTATGAAGCTGGCACCGAAGACAGCGGTTCTCTATAAAGACGGAAAAGAAACAGAAGTGCCTATTGCCGCCGTAAAGGTAGGAGACATCTTTTCGGTGAGACCGGGGGAAAATATACCTGTAGACGGTATCATAGAAGAAGGTACCACTGCTGTTAATGAATCCGCACTCACAGGCGAGTCCATCCCGGTAGATAAAAAGAAAGGCGATATGGTCTCTGCAGCCACTGTGAACCAGTCGGGATATATCAGGGCAAGGGCAACCAGAGTGGGCGAAGATACAACATTGGCACAGATCATAAATATGGTATCAGATGCCGCTGCCACAAAAGCGCCCATCGCAAGAATCGCTGATAAGGTGGCATCGGTCTTCGTACCGGCCGTCATATTCATCGCTGTTGTGACATTCTTCATCTGGATCTTCGCCGGAAAGGGAGTGGAATTCTCTGTTCCGAGGGCTGTAGCGGTTCTTGTCATTTCATGTCCCTGCGCCCTCGGACTTGCTACACCGGTGGCCATCATGGTCGGAAGCGGTATGGGAGCGAAGAACGGAATCCTGTATAAGACAGCATCTTCCCAGGAGCAAGCGGGACGCATCGAGATAGTTGCCCTGGATAAGACAGGAACCATCACAAAGGGTGAACCCGTGGTGACGGACATCATTCCCGAACAGGGGATAAGCCGGGAGGAGCTTCTCAGGATCTCCGCGGCTCTTGAACAGAAATCGGAACATCCACTGGCAAAGGCAGTAGTGAAGTGCGCTCAGGAAGAGAATATCAGCATAACGGAGGTCAGCGATTTTACGGCCCTTCCGGGAAACGGCATCAGAGGAAAGCTTCAGGATGCAGAGCTTGAGGGCGGTTCAGGCAGGTATATGTCTGAAAAATACGCAGTTTCAGAGGCTGTGAAAATGCGGTATGATGAGCTTGCCTCCCAGGGCAGGACCCCGATGTTCTTTGCAAAGGATGGCAAATTCATAGGCATCATAGCTGTGGCTGATACCATAAAGGAAGATTCCTATGAAGCCGTAAAAGAGCTTAAGGGAATGGGTATCGAGGTCTATATGATCACAGGTGACAATCAGAAGACCGCAGAAGCCATCGCAAAGCAGGCAGGAATAGAGCATGTCATTTCAGGAGTACTTCCGGACGGAAAAGAAACTGTCATAAGGGAACTTCAGAAAAAGGGCAGGGTATGTATGGTTGGCGACGGTATCAATGATGCTCCTGCACTCACAAGGGCGGACCTTGGCATCGCAATAGGTGCGGGTACGGATGTTGCTATAGATGCTGCGGACGTGGTCATAATGAAGTCAAAGCTCACCGATGCTGCAGCAGCCATAAGACTCGGCAGGGAGACTATAAAGAACATACATCAGAATCTTTTCTGGGCCTTCTTTTACAATGTCATCTGCATACCTCTTGCGGCTGGATTTTACTCAGCCATCTTCGGATGGAACTTTGAGATGAACCCCATGGTGGGAGCGGCAGCCATGAGCATATCCAGCTTTACCGTATGTATGAATGCCCTGAGACTTAATATGCTTGATGTACATGACCCCCGTCATGACAAAAAGATAAAGAGAAAAACTATGGCTGAAAAAGATGAGGCCTGGTTATATAAAACAAAGGAAACACCTGAAACAAGGGAAAAGGAGAAAAAAACTATGACAAAGACAGTTAATATCAAGGGAATGATGTGCGGACACTGTGAGGCAACAGTCAAGAAGGCACTGGAGGCCATCGACGGAATCGATACAGCAACGGTATCTCATGATGCGGGAACAGCAGTGATCGAGCTTTCAAAGGATGTTGATGATGCTTTGATCAAGGCTGCTGTTGAGGATAAGGACTTTGAGTTCATTTCCGTTCAGTAAAAAGGAGAGCGATTATGCCTGATTGCTGCAGTGCCGAAGAGAACGGCAGACATAAACATAAGCCCAGGACACCTGAGCAGGTGAAGGCCCTGGTGAACAGATTGAACCGCATAGAGGGTCAGATAGGCGGTATCAAAAAGATGATAGAGGAAAACCGTTACTGCCCCGATGTGCTCATACAGGTCAGTTCTGTCCAGGCATCACTCAATTCCTTCAATAAGGAGCTTCTTTCCGCTCACATAAAGTCCTGCGTTGTGGAAGACATAAAGGCGGGCAATGAGGCTGTGGTGGATGAGCTCTGTGAGCTTTTGAAAAAGACCATGAAGTGAGAATTTTCGTTTAAAGATGTATCGGTACGACCGGTATAAAAAGCTTTGTCTCGGGGTATATATCCGGGGCAGTTCTTACAAAAGATAAAAGTATCATAAGCATTAGCAGTCGGGATTCCCGACTGCTAAAATTTTATCTTTTATTTATGCTTTTTCACAATGTATACACATTTAATCGTTATATTTGTTATCATTAAATCCACACTTATTTACATTTATGGAACATAGGGGATGAGAAGTAGCAGAAAGGGCATCGTATGGTAAATATCTTCAATGTATTTAAAAGGAAAAAGCTTTCATCACAGATGAATCTTGCGAATGAGAATTATTCCGGAAACAATCAGAATAATCAAAATGACAACGGGTTCAACAATTTCAATGATTTTTTCAATCAGTTCAACCGGAACAATCAGAACAACAACGGTAACAGCTATAAGCCGCGAAACAGAAAACCTCTTATTTTCTATTATTTCGTAGCGCTTATCATCATTCTTCTTCTGAACACCTTTGTTTTTCCGTCACTTCTTTCACGCTCGGTTCGTGATACCACATATTCGGAATTTATCAATGCTGTGAACAACGGCGCTGTCACAAAGGTGAATCTGGATGATGATTCAATAATATATATTGCCAATGTTAACGGGCAGGCAGTCACCTGCCGTACGGGACGATTGAAAAACCAGTTCGTGGAGGCATCGGTTCTGGACACTCTAAACGGTCAGAATGTCAACTTCGAAGAAGAGATACCTGTGGAGACCAGCCCCATACTTTCCTTCCTTTTGAGCTGGATCTTCCCTATCCTTATCTTCTGGGCGCTGGGCAACTGGCTTTCCAAGAGGATGGCTTCATCCATGGGCTCCATGGGAGGCGGCGGAATGTTCGGTGGATTCGGAAAGTCCAATGCAAGAGAGTACGAAGCTAATGGCGCCAACAAGGTGAGCTTTAAGGATGTTGCCGGCGAAGACGAGGCAAAGGAGCTTCTCAGCGAGATGGTAGATTACCTGAAGGAGCCGGATAAGTATACAGAGATAGGTGCTCACATTCCAAAGGGTGCTCTTCTCGTGGGTCCTCCGGGAACAGGTAAGACTCTTCTTGCGAAAGCAGTTGCAGGAGAAGCCAATGTACCTTTCTTCTCTATTTCGGGTTCTGAATTCGTAGAGATGTTCGTTGGTATGGGTGCAGCCAAGGTAAGAGATCTTTTTGATCAGGCAAAGAAAAAGGCGCCATGTATCGTATTTATCGATGAGATCGATGCCATCGGTAAAAAGAGAGGCGGCGGAGCAGTAGGCGGTAACGATGAGCGTGAGCAGACATTAAATCAGCTCCTTACAGAGATGGACGGTTTCGATTCATCAAAGGCCATCATCATACTTGCGGCTACAAACCAGCCGGATTCTCTGGATCCTGCACTTCTCCGTCCGGGCAGATTTGACCGAAGAGTTCCTGTTGAGCTTCCGGATTTCCAGGGCAGAATTGATATACTTAAGGTTCACGCCAGAGACATTAAGATGTCTGAAAATGTTAACCTTGAGGCGATTGCAAAGGCTGCAGCAGGTGCCAGCGGTGCCGAGCTTGCCAATATCATCAATGAGTCAGCCTTAAGAGCCGTTAGAGCAGGACGTGAAAGAGTCATACAGTCAGACCTTGAAGAGTCAATCGAAGTTGTCATCGCCGGATACCAGAAGAAGAACAAGGTCATGACAGACAAGGAAAAGCTTATCGTTTCTTATCATGAGGTAGGTCATGCTCTTGTGGCTGCCCTTCAGAAGAACAGTGCACCTGTTCAGAAGATAACCATCATTCCGAGAACCTCGGGTGCACTCGGTTATACCATGCAGGTTGAGGAAGAGGGCAATCATTATCTTTACTCAAAGGAAGAGCTGGAGAACAAGATCGCAACTCTTACCGGCGGACGCTGTGCCGAGGAGCTTATCTTCCATACTTGTACCACCGGTGCAAGCAATGATATAGAGCAGGCCACAAAGTATGCGAGAGCCATGATAACCCGCTACGGTATGGCGGATGAGATCGGTATGGTTGCCATGGAGCAGCTTCACAACCAGTATCTCGGCGGAGATGCATCTCTCACCTGTTCACCTGAGACACAGACAAAGATCGACAGGATGACTGTTGATCTCGTAAAGTCACAGCATGACAAGGCATACAAGCTTCTTCAGGACAATATCAACAAGCTTCATGAGATCACAAAGTTCCTTTATGAGAAGGAGACCATCACCGGTGCTGAATTCATGGAGATACTGAACAGAAAGGAGATCGATCCTTCAGTTATAGCTCCGGCTCAGGAATCACAGATGTGATCATCCGGTAATCGGGCGCCTGTAACCCACTTCGTGCTCGATGCCGGGCAGGGCAATGAGCCTTGTTCCAACCGTCAAAAAAGCTTGTCGTGGGAACAGGGTTTTGACCCTTATATCAGCATATTTATAAACAAAACAATCAGTCACAGACCTTTATCGTAACATCCGGTTCAGGTCTGTGACTTTTTTGTTATTTTTGCGTCAAAAATGTTACTTTTTTGACAATTCCACACTGCTATGGACCGGCTGTATGTCAATCGATTGCTAAAAAGGTAGTGATTATAAGAATTGTTAAAAAATTGTTGAAATTTGGTTCTTTTAGACAAACAATAGTCACTTTGTATAGATATTAATGAATTTGCCCTATATAATTAGGACATGTTTGTTGATCTTTTTAACTTTCGGGAAGTAGTTAAAATTATTTGGTCATGACCAAAGAGATTTGTTAATGGAGTATTGAAAATGCGCGATCTTGATTATTTGAAGTTATTAGCCAAGCAGTTTCCTACTGCGACAGATGCAGGTGCGGAGATCATCAACCTGCGTGCCATTTGTGCCCTGCCTAAGGGAACAGAGTATTTCTTCTCGGATCTTCATGGCGAGAGTGACGCCTTCATTTACCTTATGCGTTCTGCATCCGGTATCGTAAGAGATAAGATCGATGAGACCTTCGGAAATCTTTTGCCTGAAGAAGAGCAGCTGGAGCTCGCAAATCTTATTTATTATCCACGGGACATCCTGTCCTCCCCAAAACATAAGGAGAAGGATTCACCGGAGTGGCAGAGAATAACCATTCATCGGCTCATAAATATCTGCAGAGTGGTTTCCTCAAAGTTCACCCGTTCAAAGGTGCGTAAAAAGATGCCCAAGAACTATGCCTACGCAATAGACGAACTTCTTCACATCGACAGTCACGATGAGGATAAGAAGGGGTATCTCCGTGAGATCATGAATGCGATCATAGACATTGACATGGGAGATGATTTTATCATCGCTCTCTGTGAGCTTATACAGAACCTGGTAATCGACAATCTCCATATCATAGGAGATATCTTCGACAGAGGACCTCATGCCGACCGTATCATGGAGGAACTCATGAGTTTCCATGACGTTGATATACAGTGGGGAAATCATGATGCTGACTGGATGGGTGCGGTATGCGGCAATCCCGCCTGCATCGCCAATGTTCTCCGAATCGCCACTTCCTACAACTCCTTTGATGTTCTGGAGGACGGCTACGGCATCAACCTGAGGCCTCTTTCCATGTATGCCGAGGAGGTTTACGGAGACGACCCCTGTGAATGTTTCCAGCCCCATCTTCTGGATGCCAATGTCTCCGACTCGGTATCCCCTGCCCTTGCCGCAAAGATGTGTAAAGCCATATCCATCATCATGCTGAAGGAGGAAGGTCTTCTTATAAAGCGTCATCCGGAGTATCACCTGGAGCACAGGCTTCTGCTTGAAAAGGTGGACTATGAGAAGGGTACAGTGAACATTGACGGTAAGGTTTATCCTCTTAAGGATAAGAATTTCCCCACCATCGATCCAAAGCATCCCTACAAGCTTACCGAGAGGGAAGAAGCTCTGATGAAGACCCTTATTTACAGCTTCACCCATTCACAGCTTCTTCAGAAGCATATACGTTTCTTCTTTACCAACGGATCTATGTATAAGGTTGTCAACAACAATATCCTCTATCATGGATGCATCCCTATGGAGAAGGACGGAAGCTTCAGGAAGATAACCACACCGGACGGAACATTCTCCGGAAAGGCACTTCTTGATTATTTTAACGATAAGGCTATAGACGCCTATTTCCTTAACGGTGAAAATGACCCTCAGGGCAAGCTTTATGCAACAGACTTTTTCTGGTATATGTGGTGCGGCCCTAACTCTCCACTTTTCGGAAAGGACAAGATCACTACCTTTGAACACTGCTTCATAGAGGATCCCGCAACTCACAAGGAAAGATTCAATGCATACTATGATCTCGTAAAGGAAGAAAAGTATGTTGACAAGATATTTGAGGAGTTCAGTGTTAATGCAGATGTGGGCCATATCGTGAACGGCCAT